>NZ_CP017015.1:331636-663273 GCF_001715535.1 Spiroplasma helicoides | reverse complement strand
TCACCACAAAAGATATAGCTTCAATCTATGATGAATATGACAACCCACCTGAAATTCTGGAAATTTTAGTGGAAGCGTTAAATCCAATTGTTATGCATATGGCTATAATGGTTAATGCTTTAGACCCTGATGCAATTATTATTTCAGGTGGTTTAGCAAATATGGGAAAAGTTTTGATAGACATAATAAAAAATAATATTAAAAAATACATTATATCAAAATTTGCTGATGACTTAACTGTTGAAGTTGCATCATTAGGTAATGATTCTGGTATAATTGGAACTGCATATTATGCATTAAATGACTGAAAAATCTTTTAAAAGATTTTTTTTGTTTAATAAAGGAGTAATTATGGAAAAGTTAATTAAAAGAATAAATGAACTTGCTAAATTAAAAAAAGAAGGTAAGTTAACACCAGAACTAGAAGATGAACAAAATATGTTACGTCAAGAATATATAAATAAGTACAAAAAAAATTTAGAAGATCAATTAAAAACATTAAAAATTGTCGATGATAAAGGGAATGACATAACACCTGAAAAACTAAAGGAGTTAAAAAAGCAAAAAAATAAATAGTTTTTTAAAATTATGAATTAAAATAATCTTGTAGATTAAGGAGATAAAAAATGAATAAAAATAATCACAATTTAAATGCTATGAGAATACTTGGTATTGAGTCTGTAAATAAAGCTAATTCAGGACACCCTGGTATAGTTTTGGGTGCTGCACCTGTTTTATATACATTATTCACTAAAATAATGAAAATAAACCCAAAAAATCCAAATTGATTTAATAGGGATAGATTGGTTTTAAGCGCTGGTCACGGGAGTGCTTTGTTATATTCAGCACTACATTTATCAGGATATTCAATTACTATTGAAGATATGAAAAATTTTAGACAATTAAATTCTAAAACACCAGGTCATCCTGAATATAAACATACAGAAGGTATTGATTCAACAACTGGACCATTAGGTCAAGGGTTCGCAATGGCAGTAGGTATGGCTTTAGCAGAAAATCATTTAGCAGCAAAGTATAATAAAAAAGACTATAAAGTAGTTGATCACAATACATTTGTCATTTGTGGTGACGGTGATTTACAAGAAGGTGTTTGTCAAGAGGCAATTTCGTTTGCGGGAAGATATAAATTAAATAAACTTGTAGTATTTCATGATTCAAATGACATTCAATTGGATGCTAGAGTTGAAGTTGCACAATCTGAAAATATGCATTTGAAATTTCAAGCAGCTGGGTGAAATACAATAAAAGTAGAAAATGGTGAGAATTTAGAAGAAATTCATAACGCATACTTAAAGGCTAAAGATTCAGATAAACCAACATATATAGAAGTAAAAACAGTTATAGGTTTAGGTTCTACAAATCAAGGAACACAAAAAGTTCATGGTGCACCATTAGGTGATGACATTAAAGTTGTTAAAAATTACTTTAATTGAAAAGAAGAAGACTTTACAATTCCAAAGGATGTATACAAATTTTATGAAGAAAATGTTTCATTAAGAGGTCAAAAAGAAAACGAAAAATGAGACGCTGATTATAGTAAATATAAAAAAGATTTTTCTGATTTGGCAAAACAATTAAAAGATGCAATTAATAATAAATGAAATATAAATGAAGTTGATTTAGTTGAATTGAATGAAAACAAAGAACAAGCAACAAGAGTTTCATCAGGTAATGTTATAAATTACATTGGAAAGGTAAACCAAAGTTTCATAGGTGGTAGTGCTGATTTAACAGAATCAACAAAAGCTAAAGGAGCTGATGGAAATTACGACTATAACAATCCATTAGGTAGAAATATAATGTATGGAGTAAGAGAATTTGCTATGGCAGCAATAAATAATGGTATAGCTCTTCACAAGGGTTTATTGCCATTTTGTGGTGGATTCTTTGTATTTTCAGATTATATGAAACCAGCTATTAGATTGAGTTCTCTAATGGGCCTACAAGCTTTATATGTGTTTACTCACGATTCAATAGCTGTTGGAGAAGATGGACCAACACATCAACCAATTGAACAATTAGCAATGCTTAGAAGTATACCTAATATAAATGTTTTTAGGCCTTGTGATATGGCTGAAACTTCTGCTAGTTATTATGCAGCATTAAAAGATTCATCTAGACCTAGTGTAATAATAGCTACAAGACAAAATCTAAAAGAACTAGTTCATCCTAAAAACTTATTTGAAAGTGTTGATAAAGGAGCTTACTTATTTGAAAAAGAAGAAAATGCCAATATAACACTAATTGCTTCAGGTAGTGAAGTTTCATTAGCTCAAGAAGTAAAAAAAATATTGCAAAGTAAAGGGCATAAAGTTAATATAGTTTCTATGATTAACTTAAATTCTTTTGAAAGACAAGATCAAACTTATATCGATTCAATTATTAACAAATCTACTAAAAGATTTTCTATTGAGCTTGCTTCAACTTTTGGATGACATAAATATCTTGGAGATGATGGAGAGGCATTTGGTATAAATCATTTTGGTTATTCAGCTCCACTAAATGATATATTAAAATTTATTAATTTCAATGCAGAAAGTATAGCTGATAAAATAATACTTAAAATAAATAAATAAAATTTATGTTATATTTATATTGTATGTATTTATAAAAAGGAGTTTATTTTAATGGCTTGATGAGGAATATTGTTAATCGGAATTGCATGTGCAATTTTTGGTGGAATTATTGGATTCATAATAACAAGAAAAGTAATTCAAAAACAATTGAGAGATAATCCACCAATAAATGAAAATCAAATTAGAGCAATGTATAGAAGTATGGGTAGAAAACCATCAGAAGCAGACATAAAAAAAACAATGAACGCAGTTAAAAGAGGTAAATAATAATTATCTTAAAAAAAATCTAATTTAAAACTACAAAGTATTTACACTTAAAAGTTTTTAATTAGATTTTTTTTACGATTAGTATATATTGAAAAATTCTTCTCCATTTTTATTGTAAGATTTTATATCTACTATTATTCAATAAGGATTTTCAACATCATTACTTACATTTTTTCAAACCACTTTATATTTATGATTAACATTTTGGTAATTTTCTGCTAGGCCATCATATTTCATAATTTGTTCATCACTCATATTTAATTGTTCTTTTCCTAATATTTCTCCTGATTTTTTACTTAAATCTATTTTAGATTTTAAATCTGTTAAATTAGCAAAATCTTTTTGATTATCAACAATAGTTTGATAGGGATTAAAGTTTTGTGGAACATTTACTTTTTTAGTTTGTTGATCTGCATTTGAATCACTATCTCCAACTCCATTATATTCTAGTGTAAATTCCATTTTTCCATTTACTTCTGTTGGATCTGTTGCATCTATTTTTATATCACTTGTTTTTCAATATTCTTTATTATTTATATATTGAGTAGCTCTCTCATGAACAGGTGCTATTGAATCATCAACACCTTTTTTTAAAAATTCAAATAAGTTATTTAACTCATTGACACCTGAAATGCTTGTATCAGATAATAAACTATAGTAATTTTTTAAAAATGAGTTATCTTTATATTTTTTTTCTGCTACATTATAACCCAAATTTTCTAATAAAGTATTTTTTTCAGTTCTATTAAGATCACTTAATACTTTATTTTTATACTTTTCAACAGTAACATTTATTGTTTTTTGTGTATCTTCTTTTGCAAGTCCTTCATAGGCTTTAGATATAAGTTTAAGTAAATCCGCAGCTTTTGAACCATCACTACCCATACATTCTTCTCATCCACTTTGTGTAAGTCCACCCAAATCTATCAATCCCTCAACCTTAGGATTTATTATTAATTGATAACTTTTACCAAAAGGAGTATTTTCGGTTTTAAAAAACTTATCTACAAATTCTTTTTTTAAATTTTCAGATAAATTACTTTGAAAACTTGCTATTTCATTTAAAAAAGTGGCAACTTTATTTAAATTTTCTAGTGGATTATCCACAATGTCTTTATTATCAGTACTATCATTTTTTTTATAAAAGTTTTGAACTGACACACTTTCAGGTGTTGGTGATAATAAATCTCTAATTCCAATTGCAGGTCTTATATTTATTTTGTCTTTTAATATATTTTCATTAAAACCATTTGTTGTTAAAAAGTCTTGCAAACTTTTACTGTTTTTTTCATCTTGTATAATGTTAATGGCTTCTTGAGAATTGTACAGTAAACTAGAAACCGCTCCTTGTATAGTCACATCTGTATAAGCGGTAGGTTTAGATAACATTGGTGTCATATAATTTGCGAATGTTAAAAGTGAATCGGCTCCATAGTCTGATTCTGAAACGCTATCTTTAAGTGTTGCAAATTTGTTTATATAACCTTTTAAGTTTAAAATACCTGCTTTCATAGTCATCAAAGCTCCAGTATAATTAAAATTTATACCATCAACAGAAGAAGAGTAGTCTCCATTTAAAATATCAGCGCTATCATAATTCGTATCTTTAATTTTGTCTTTTATTAATTTATTTTTGAACTCTTCAAAATCATTTACTTTTGACTTACCACTTGCAAGTATAGAATTATAATATAAATATCCTGCACCATTTGTACCACCATTATCACCTTTTCTATTTGCTGGTAAATAGGGGGTATTAGTTCCATTAGATCCACCAGGATAACCACCATCAAAACCTTTTGATAAAAGATAATTAGACAGTGCTCCATTATCTTGGATACCTCAGGCCAAATTTCTTCTATTTTCATCTTCTGATAATGATAAATTTTTATTCATTCCCATTAGAATACCCATTTCATTTAATTGGCCTTCACCAAGTTTATTAAAACCAGAATCTCCAGTTTCATTGAAACCATCTTCAAAATAACCTTTGTCAATAAAACTTTGATAAAAACTATCATCATACATTCCCATAATATAACTGGAATATATTCCTGAATGAACACCTAAGTTAATTTTCTCCATTGAGGGAACTAAAAGGTTTTTATATCTATTTATTAATTCACCCAAATTAATATTTCTTCCTTTGTAGTTGTATGAAGAGGGCATATTCATTTCTGAAGTATATGGAGTTAAATATGAAGATAAAATTTCATTCATATTGTAATTCAAATTTTCATGTCTACTAGCAATAATTATTCTCGAAATCACTTCAGCTCCCGTTTTCATTTGGTTTTGCATATTGGTTAAATTTGGATCAATGCTAAAGTCCGGGGTTTTTGGATCATAAACACCATTATTTTCTTCGACTTTTTCATTGCCTTTATTACATGCAACAACAGAAACTAATGTTTGAGTTATAAAGCTTATGCTTGATAATAAATACAAAAGTTTTTTCATATAATCTCCTTTAAAAATAAAAAAAATAGTCTATTTGTCATTCATTGAGAAATAACATATAAATATTTTAATACTATTGTTCTTTTTATTCTCTAATCCATAACAAAAAAATAACTCTTAAAATTATTTTTATTTAGATAAAAATAATTTTATTTTAGAAAAAAAACTACTTATATGTTGTATAATCATAAGGATTTATTTTTACTTAGGAAAGGAGAAAAATGATTAAAATTTTTAGTGATATAAACTTTAAAGAAGTAAATGCTTATTTAATTTATAACGATAAAAATCAAGCAATATTAATAGATACTGCAAATAAAGCACATAAAGAAATAATTGAATTTGTTAAAAACCAAAACTTAATACTTACAGACATTTTCATTACTCATGGTCATTTTCCTCATTTTTACGGTTTAAATGAAATATGCAACCAATTAAATCACCCAAATGTTTATATAGGTAAAGAGGATATGACATCTTTATTTGATTCAAAAAAAACCTAAGTAATTTTTATAATACACTTGGTTTTGACTACGTTGCTGAACCATGCAAAAATTTAAAAGTTATTAGTCAAGATGAAGAAAGACATGTAAATGATTTTTTCATAAAAATTATAAAAAGACCAGGACACACACCTGGATCATTTATAATTGAAATACCTGAAATTAAAAGTGTTTTTAATGGGGATACTTTATTTCTAAATCATGATGTAGTGGAAGTCACTTCACATGAAGAGGATAGTGATGCAGTATTGAGAAATATTAAATGATTAATTGAAACCTTTCCAAAAGGTTATAAATTTTATCCTGGTCACTTTGATTATGGATTTTCTATTAGAGATGTCTTAGAAGAAGATAATGTAATTCAAAAAAGATATTTAAGAGCAATTTCAAAAGATATTTAGTTAATATTAAGCTTCTTTATTAGAAGCTTCTTTTTCTTCTTCTTGTTTTGTTTTTCTTCTATAATTAAAAAATTTAGGTTCTTCATTCTTGATAAGTCTTTTTATGTTTTGATGGTGTCTAGTAATTAATACTAAAGCAGCAATTGTTATAACTATACATATTGTTAAAAAACTTTCATAGTAATTTGGAAGACTATTTGTGTGAAATTTATTCATTCACACAAATAAATTAGAATTATTTTCAAAGAACTCGTTACCATTTATTGTAAATACTTCTCCACCAGATATTTGAGGAATTCAGATCATTACAACAGCTACCAATGCAGATACTATTGAACATACACTTATTGTTCTAAATGTTAATAATAATATTATAAAAACACAGAAAAAAACTAAAAAAATAATTCAATTTGTAACAAGTGTTATTCCTAAAAAACAACTAACTGCTTTACCACCCTTAAATTTATAATAAACAGGATAACAGTGACCAATTAAAGTAAATAATGCAGGAATATAAAAGCTTGTTTTATTAAAAGCCTCATGAGGAATGTAAGTAAATGCATAAGCCACAAATGCAATAAAAATAACTTTTGAAGCATCTAAAATTAAAATTAATACTCCTCATTTTTTACCAAGCATTCTACTAACATTTGTAGCACCAGCGTTTTTACTACCATAATTTCTAATATCTTTTTTTGTTTTTATTTTATAAATAGTTATAGAGAAACTAAAAGCCCCAACTAAATAACCTAAAATTGATATTATTATTGTACCTATAACGCACATAACAAAAAATCTTACCTTTCAAAATATAAATCTTTTATATTTTACTACAATTTATTAAATATAAATATTTTTGTTGTAAAATAGTATATATTGATTACAGAGGTATTTATGGAGTTAAATGAAAAAATCAATTTAAATAACATAATATTTGATTTGTATAGAAAAGACAGCACAAATTTAGTGGATTCTAAAGAGTTTAATTTATCAAAAAATGATAAAGATGAATTATTTTCACTTGCATTAACAGATAACTTAAAGTCACTTTTTGAAGGTTTGGCAAATATCTTTGAAAAAAAATTAACTTCAGAAAATTTTGATTTGAGTTTGATGTTGACTCTATTTTTACAAAGATATAACTATTTTTATAGAACTGAAATACAATGAGTAGAATATTGCAAAACAATTAATAAAATTAACTTTAAAGATCCAGGTAATTTCTTTTTAGAATACATCGCCTCATTTTTTGAAAAACAAATAGATGCTTATAACGATAATTATTGTGATATTTTAACAAAATATAGTGTGCAATTATGGAATAAACATTTTTATAGTAAATTGGTATCTCTAACTTCCAATATAAAACACGCTAATAATTTTCAAAAAAAACTAGGTGAAACTGAAGAATTGGTGAGATTTTTACAAGACACAAAAAATATTTACTCTTCACTAGAAGGTGTTGGATTAGAGCATGAAAAAAAAGAGTTTTTAGCTCACTCAAACGAAATAAAAATTGTATATCAATCAATGAATCACTTAATAAATGAAATTCTAAAAAAAATAATAAAAAATTAATAATTAAAAAGGAGCTTTCAGATGTTCGAACAATACAAAGATATGAGTAAAGAAGAAATGAAAAAAGTTAAAATAAATTTAGAAAACGAAGTCTTAGAACAAAATAAATTAGAAAAAAAGTTAGAAAAGAAATTGAAGAAAAACTTGTTTTGATGATATTTTTTACCAATTTTTGGTCTATTTGTTTATAATTCAATGTACTACAAAAGAAGAGATAAAACTAAGCTTGGGCAAGAATACAAATCATTAAAAGAAAAAACAACAATGTTAGAATTAGAGATCAAATATATTGAGGCTAGACTATAAGCAAAGAATGTATTTGTTAAATAAATAGCATATTTTTATGTTAAAATTATATAAATAAGGAAGTATTTAAAATGTCAAAAAAAGAATTGCTAGAATATGATAAGAATTTAAAAATGAATACAGATAAAATTTATTGTTCAAAAAGATTTAATAATTGTCAACATTATGAGATAGCTATAGATAAAAGAGATGGTATAGTTAAATGTACTAATTTAGGTTGTTGAAGACAGTTTTGGTTTGAGAAAAAAGAAGATTTTTGAATTTATGAAAATAGATTTAATGATGAAGGATTCGATTTTGATAAATCAGAAAAGGAATACATAGAGTCATTAAAAAAAGGTGTTAATAATAAAGATAATTAAAAACTTCTAATAGGAGTTTTTTTATTTAGTTATAATTAAGTTAAGGAGCTACTTATATGTCAAATGTGATTAATTATAACAATTTATCTAGAATTTTGTTAAATCTAGATGATTCAATTGCTTTGGTTTCTGATTTTCAAAATTGAAACGAGTTTGAAGATAGAATGATTATAAAATTAAAAAATGTAGCCAATAAACTAGGAATAAAAACAACTATTTTTATACCAACTATTAGTGAAACAGATTATGGTATTTGAAATAAAAAAAATATAGTTAATTTAGCAAATGAACATAAAATCGATCAAGTAATTTTTTATATAAATAGAATTACTAACAATAAAGAAGAAAAACAGTATATTTATGAAAATATTAAAAATATGCTTTCAATTAAAAATATTTTAATTTCAGATAATTTTAAGTTAGATAAGAGCTATTATTATGACACGGATTTTTTTGTAAATTTTTGAAAAGAAAACTGCATAGTTTTTGATAATTTTTTAAATAAAGCAAATCCGTTAAATTTATACAACTTATTAAAAACTAGTAATTTTTTGGATTTTAAGAAAATAACTAAATTAGATTATCAATTTTCTGGAAGAGTTGTAGAAGGTAAAAAATTAGGTAGAAAAATAGGTTTTCCAACTGCAAATATAGTTACACAAGAATTATTACCTATTGATAATGGTGTTTTTATTTGTGAAGTTTTTATTGAAGCAATAAATGAAAGTTATTTAGGAGCTGGATGTTATTGAAACAATGAATTAAAACAAAAGGTTTTTGAAGTTAATATAATAAACTTTAATAAAGATATTTATGGATGACTAATTGATATAAAAATATTAAAAAAAATCAGAGATGAAGTAAAAGTTAATTCACTAGATCAGCTCAAAGAACTTTTAAAAAGTGACGTTGATTATTGTAAAAACTATATTAATAGGAAAGAGGAAACATAAATGAATAAAAAAATATTACTAGGTAGTCATGTTGGTATGAATGCAAAAGGAAAATATTTAATAGGTAGTGCTCTTGAAAGTATTGAAAATGGCGCAAATACTCTTATGTTTTTTACAGGTGCTCCACAAAACACAATTAGAACAGCTACTGAAAAACTAAATATTCAAAAATTTCAAAGAATTTTAAAAGAAAATGATATTGATATAAATAAAATTCTTTGTCATGGGCCTTACACAATTAATCTAGCTAATACAATTAAAAAAGAAACATATGAATTAGGAGTAAGACTTTTAAAAGAAGAACTTATTAGATTAGAAGAAATAGGAGTCAATTTAGTTGTTTTGCATCCTGGTGCATCTGTTGGAGGAGATAAAACAAAATCGCTTCTAAGTGTGGCTAAAGGTATAAATCAAGTATATAAAGAACTACCAAACTCATCTGTAAAAATAGCTTTAGAAACAATGAGCGGAAAAGGCACAGAAGTATGTGTCACATTTGAAGAAATAAAATTAGTATTAGAAAATATTGACCGAAAAGAAATGGTTGGAGTATGCTTTGATACTTGTCACATGCATGACGCTGGATATGACATTAAAAATAATTTTAATAAAGTAGTTGAAGAATTTGATAAGGTAGTAGGCTTAGATAAATTATGGGCTATTCATTTGAACGATTCTAAAAACCAAATTGGAGCACATAAAGATAGACACCAAAACATTGGTTATGGATATATTGGTTTCAAAACTTTGTGTGAAATTGTTCATAATCCAATATTCAGTGAAATACCAATAATTTTAGAAACTCCATGAATAAACGGTGAAATATGTCCTTATAAAAAAGAAATTGAAATGCTAAGAAACAAAAAATTTGAAGACAATTTTAAATTAGAAATTATTTTTGATTAATATTTTAATAATATAAAAATATTAAGTGTATTAATGTAAAATAATTATTGAATAAGGTGATTAAATAATGAAAAAATTATTAACAATAATGTCAGTATTATCCATTTCTACATCTACAATTCCTTTTCTAGTAGTGTCTTGTGGAGTAAAGCCGATAAATAATGATTTTAAAGATGTTAAATCTTTAGAAAATTTATGAAATACTAAGGAAGCTAAAACAATTTCGATGTCTTCTGTTGTTTCAGAAGTTAAAGCAAGCTATCAAGAAACAAAGAATGTTAAAATTGAATCTTCAGAAACTCATCAATATAATTTAGATTTAAATAAACTAGGAAAAAAAATAGAACAACTTATAGAATATAGAATTAGTAAAAGTACTGTGCAAAATTTCAAAGATAAAGAAGCTAGATATATAATAAATTATTTAGGACAAACATTAGGTGAGGCTAATCCAAACTTGAATGAGGGAACAAATACTTGTAATTTAACAAATATTATTGATTATTTTGAAAATATGAAAAAAGATCAAAATTCTTACTATAATATTCCAATAAACTTTGTAATTAAAATTGATGGTGACAACAGTGGTAGAGAAAATATTAATACCTTGGATAAATTTAATGGACTACCTTTATTTTTAACCAATAAAGCTTCATTCGAAAATGATGGCGATGATGGTAAAACAGTTAAGTTAAATAAAAAATTTATTTCTGAAAATCCAGAAAGTAATGGTAATCAAAGCGTTACTAATGATAGTTTTGTAGAAATAGGAAAAGAAAACACACTTTATCTTGATGATAGAAAGTTTTGAAAAGATAAATTTAGCTATGAATCACAAAACGGACAATTTAACGAGGAAAGTTATAAGACATATTTAGAGTGATACATTCCTAGATTGGTCTATTATTCTCTCTCAAGAATAATAAAAGAAGAAAATTATTCTCATTATATAATTAAACTATATGAACAAGATGGAGTTTCTTCGTTTTCAAAAGATAATTGAAAAACATATTCATTAGATCAATTATTGAACTATGATTACAAATACCAAGGTTTTGATGGATCAAATATATCTTCTATTCAAGGAAGAAAATTAGATGAATCATTAGTAAATGATTTAATACTCGATAAAACTTTTGAATGAACAGTTCTGGGTGTTAAAATAAATGTAAAAACTTCACTTACGCTTGATTTAAAAAGTTAACTATTTGGTTAACTTTTTATGTTTTTAATTAATAATAAATAAAGCAATAATTTGATATAATCTCATTGTAAAAAGGAATTATTATGCAAAAAAATTCAATTAATTACTTAAAAAAAAGAAGAAGATTAACTGTACAAATTATATACAAACTCCTTATTTTCGATGAAAATAAGGAGTTTATCAAGCAAGAATTACTAGATGGTATTCAGTTTGAAGAAAAAGATGAAAAAATAGATATTTATATAGAAGATGTTGTTGATCAATTTGAGAATATTAAAGAAAAAATAAAAGAGTTATTATCAACTACTTGAAAATGAGAAAGAATACCAAATATGACAAAAGCTATACTAGTTACTAGTATTTATGAAATAAATAAAGATTTTAGTGAAAAAGCTATCATAATTGACGAAGCACTTCAAATGGTAAGAGAATATATACCTAGCGAAAATACTGCTTTTGTGAATGGATTACTAGATAAAATAGATAACTAATTTTTAGTTTTTTTGACCTAAATTATAAATATAATTCGATAATTTAAGTAAGAGTGATTCCAGAGAAAAGGGAGGTCAATATGAATAAAAATATTTTAAAAATTTCTGAGTTAAGTGACAAAATAAAAAATCATTTAGAGTCAACTTTGAACTTTAAAAATATTTCTATAAAAGGCGAAATTGCAAATTTAACTTTTAATAGATCAGGTCATATTTATTTTTCTCTAAAAGATAATGATTCAAAAGTAGATTGTGCAATCTGAAAAACCAATGCTTATAAATTTGTTAATTTAAATTTGAGTGAGGGCACAGAAATAATAGCTTTAGGATCAATTTCTTTTTATAAGCCATCTGGAAAAATAACATTTACCATTGTAGATATAAAAATTGATGGTATTGGTGAATTGGCATTATTATACGAAAAAAGATATAAAGAATTACATGAAAAGGGATGGTTTGATAAAGAAAACAAGCAACCTATACCTAATAAACCAAATAATATAGGTATAGTAACAGCCGCAACAGGAGCTGCAGTTGAAGACTTGATTTCAACAATGAAAAGACGTTACCCTTTAGTAAACATTTACTTATTCCCGGCATTAGTACAAGGTGAAAGTGCAGCGTTTGATATAGCTAATAAAATAAAAAAAGCTAATAATTTTAAAATCAAATTAGATTTATTAATTGTTGGTAGAGGTGGGGGAAGTTATGAAGATTTATGGTGTTTTAATGAAATGCCTGTTTTAGAAGCTATACATAATTCAATAATACCTATTATTTCTGCCGTAGGTCACGAACCAGACAACACATTAGCTGATTATGTTGCAGATATCAGAGCATCAACACCAACAGCAGCAGCAGAACTGGCAACACCAGAAAAAGATAATTTAATAAAAGCGTTGAATTCTGTTCAAAATGATTTTGTAAAAGTACTTTTAAACAAAATAAATATTTTAAAAAATAACTTATTTAATCAAACAAGTTTATTAAAAAATAATATTATACAAAAGAAAGATAAAGTATTTAACAACTATAATAATGAAGTTAATAATTTTGTTAAAAATATGAAGTATAAAATTAACTATATAAGAAATTTTTTAATTAATAACAAAAAGGATTTTCAAACAATCTTAAAAAATAAAATTCAAAACAATAAGTTAGTTTTAACAAATGAATATGAAAAACTTAAATTACTAAATCCAATTAAACCATTAGAAAAAGGTTTTACTATTTTAAAACAGAATGACAAAATAATTTTCAATATAAAGCAAATTGATAAAAACATTAATTTAAATGCACAATTAATTGATGGTAGCATTGATTTAAGTGTAATAAAAATAAAGGAGGAGGATGAATAATGAATAATAAAAATTTTACAGAAGTTTTAGAAGATATTAAATCAATTTCAAAAAAGTTGAATGATTCTGAAACAAGTATGGAAGAATCTATTGAATTATTTAAACAAGGTAGCGAGTTGATAAAGATAGCTAAAAAACAACTCGATTCTTTAGAAGGAGAAGTAAAAAAAGTGCTTGATGATAATAATTTAGAGGATTTTAAATAAACTTTTAAAATCTGGAGGTATAACTATTATGAAGTTATCTAAATTTTTAAATCATAAAGGTATTTATGGTAATAGAAACAAAGAAGATTTGTTAGAATTATGTGATGATATTAGAAAATATTTGAATGAATACACAAATATACATGGTGGTCATATAGGTAGTAACTTAGGGGTTGTTGAATTAACTGTTGCAATCCTAAGTTTTTTTGATTTGAATGATTCCATAGTCATGTTTGATACCGGTCATCAGTCTCATGTATATAAATTACTAACAGATAGATATGAAAAATACAATACCATAAAAAAAATGAATGGTATTTCTAATTTTCAAGAAACAAAAGAAAGTAAATATGATTGAATTTCTAATGGACATAGCGGGACTGTATTAGCTTATGCATATTCATATGCTAAAACAAAAAAAAGCAAAAATATTATTTCAATTATAGGTGATGCTTCTTTTTATGGTTCTTATACACATGTTTCATTACTAAATATTGCAAATCTAAAAAATAAAACAATTACAATTATAAATGATAATAATGAGTCTATAGGAGAAAATGGGATCAAAATTAAGGATTTAAAAACATACAGTGAAAGCTTAGGTTTCAATTATATATACTGTGATGATGGTCATAATTTTGATAAGTTATTTGAGTGTTTAGATAAAGTCCAAAATAGTAAAAATCATGTTATTTTACATATAATTACAAAAAAAGCTTTTAAATACATAGGAGCTAATTGTCTTGACAATAATCATACTATTAGTGAAGATAAAAAAAATAGTTATCAAGAACTAGTCGCTGATATTTTAGAGAGTAAATTTGATGAAAATAGTATACTACTTTCTCCGGCAATGATAAACCCCAGTTTATTCACAAACATACAGAGAAAATACCCCAATAATGTTATAGATTGCGGTATAAATGAAGAGTTATGTGCATTGTTAGCAGCAGGATTTGCAAACCAAGGTAAAAATGTTTATGTTTCTGTTTACTCAACTTTTTTTCAAAGAATGTTTGATCAATTGATGCATGACATTGTGAGAAATGATCTAAAAGTTACATTTTTGATCGATAGGGGAGGTTTAAGCTACAGTGGGGGAGTTAGTCACCATGGTATTTATGATATTTCTCTTTTAAATAATGTAAAAAATTGCCTAATTTATAATCCTTTTAATAAAGCAGATATTTTAAATATTTCTAATGTATTGAAAAATCCTACAAAACTTAAAGTGATAAGATATGAAAAAGCTAAGGTTAGTGATTTAGAGTGTTTTGTAAGTGATAATTATAAATGATGTGAAATTATTTATAACAAAGAAAATGAAAAAACGCTTATTTCATATGGTTCTGTGTTAAATGAAATGTATGATTATATAATAAATAAAAAGTTAAGTATAAATTTAATAAATGCTAGATTTATCAAACCATTAGACCTTGATTTATTAAAAAAACACATTAAAAATAAGATATTTGTATATGAAAATATTATTGAAGGTAACAATTTATACAGTTTGATCAGAGACACAAAAATTGAAGATATGAATATAGAAGGTAAATCTATAAACTTAAATCATATTGGACATGGTGACAAGGATGAGTTATTAGATTCTATAAATATGAATGTAAGCGATTATATAGATTATATAAACTCTAAATAATAGTTTATTAATAGATTTTTAAATTTGATATAATTTTATGTAGATAAACAAAAATGGTGGTGAAATTTTGCAACAAATAAAAGATAAAAACTATTTTTTAGAAAAGTTATCTAAAGATAGAGAAATCAATAAATTATTAGAAAATGAGTCTAAAAAAAATGTTGAAAATTTCTGAGAAAATCTTAAAGAAATAAGAAGAATTCTTCATATCAAAGAAAAAACAGATAAAAAAATTTTGGAAGAATATAATAAAAAAATAATTATACCTACCGGTAGTGAAGAAACTTTAATTAGAGAATTAAATCAATTTAATAAAGTTATGTATGATGATTGACCAGAGCATTATACACTGGATATTTCAACCCCAGATGGACAAGAACCATTTATTGTTAAAAAAATTATTGATCCAAATAAAAAAAATAAATTCAAGAAAGTTGATTTACCGAAAAATATTTTGGGTTTATCTAATCCTTATGTTCAAGAGTCAAGTTTAGATTTAGAAAAAACTAAAGAAGCTATGGGTGAAGATAAAAAAATATTTGATAAGTATTTTGAATCTTCTGAAAATATAAATGATAAAGAAAAAGATGAATTAGAAGCTATAAAAAAAATAAACATAGCTTTAGATAATATAGAAAAAATTTTAACTATAGAAAAAGATGGCAAAGATTTAGAACTTAATAAAAAAATAAAAAATAATTCAAAAATTGAAATGGTGGACGAATTAGCTAATAAAAATATTGTATCAGCTAACTATAATGTTGATTCAGCTATAAAAAATCTTGATAACTCCACATTAATGGGAGAATTATTTAATATAAATTTAGAAAGTATAAATAATAATGATTTAGCAAATATTTTATTTGAAATTTATAAATCACATAATAATATTAAAAAATTTACCAAGTTTTTTAATATTACGGAAAATGACTTTATTCAAATATATGGTTTAGAGTTTATGAATTATATAAGTAAAAATAAAGATGATATAAATGATGAAGTTAAATCTATTCTAACAAATAATATAACTAGCAACATAATAAATAACAGTATAAATTATAATTTTTTAAATTCAGAAATACAAAATGAAGTTATGATGTTTTATAAAAAAAATAACATTGATTTTGTAGAAGATAAAATTAATAAAATGATAAATTTACTTACAGAATCTTATGATGATTTTAAACAAAAAGTAGACATTACAAAAATAAATGTAAAAAAAATACACGAATTATTTCTAAGCATAAAAGATGATGAAAGATCATTTTTGTTGCTTGATCATGCAAATAAAAATTTAAAAATGAGTTTTAAGAATTTAACTGTAGCGAAATCTAATTTAGAAAACTTAAAAGAAGTTAGTAAAGTTTTTAATAACAAAGATGTTTTAGAAATTTTTTTAATAAAAGTTTTTAATAATATTGATGTAGCAAACATAAATTTAAAAACTGCTTATAATAATTTAAATATAATAGGAAGTAGTTTTTGTGAGTATAAAAATGAAAATGGTATTTTAATAAATTTTATTCCAAATGAAGAAGCAAAAAAAATACTAAGTGAAGATGTTTTATTAAGTAAAGATAATTTTTGAAATAAAAGTATTTTAGATAATCGAGATTTGAATGATTTATTGAATAAAACAAACAGTACTGATAATTTAAAAAAATTAGATAATCAAATAGAAAAAAAGTTAGAGCATACAAAAATTTTGAATGATAACGAAGATATAATAGTTTCAAATGAAAATGAAAAGTATAAAGAGCTAAGTAAGGTTAAGTACCAACTTGATGAAGGTAATTATGGTAAACTAAATTTAACTAGAACAATGTCTATTACTTGTGCTAAATACATGAATAGATTATCAAATTTAAAGAAAAGTATTGAAAAAAGTTATGGATCAGAAATTTTTAAAAAAATAACAGATTTAATAGCACAGGAAAACTATTTGTATAGAAATCTTGATTCTAATAAAAAAATACAAGAGTTAAAAAATAAAAAAATAAAATTAAAGAGATCTAGAATAAATAAACAAAAAGTTAAAAGTTTTTTTGGTATAAAAACCAGGGGTAAAGTTTCATGAAAATTAGATTAGATCAAATACTTTTAGATATGAAAATATTTGAGAATAGAAACAAAGCAAGAGCATATATAATAGATGGTTGCATTTTAGTAAATAAAGAAAAAATAATAAAAGCTGGTACAATGTTTGATCCAACAAAAATTATTATTGAAGTCATAAAAAAAGAAAATGATTATGTAAGTAGAGCCGGCAAAAAACTAGAGAAGTCTCTATTATTTTGAAATATAGATTTAAAAAACAAAACTTGTTTAGATATAGGTAGTTCAACAGGAGGTTTTACTGATTGTTGTTTAAAATTTAATGCTAATTTTGTTTATGCAGTAGATGTGGGGACTAATCAATTAGATTGAAAGTTAAGAAATAATGTTAAAGTTAAATCTATGGAAAAAACAAATTTTAGAAATGTTAATAAATCATATTTTGATAAAAAAATAGATTTTTTTTGTTGTGACGTTAGTTTTATATCTGTTGAAAAAATTTTAGAACCATTAAGTAAAGTTGTAGATTTTGAAATTGAAGGAATAATTTTAATAAAACCACAGTTTGAATCTGATAAAGAAGATGTAAAAAATGGTAAAATAAACTCAAAGTTAGGACATAAAAAAAGCATCGAAAGAGTTATAGGATTTTGCAATAAAAATGGTTTTGAAGTTTTAGATATAAACTATTCACCAATATTAGGGAATAAAAAGAAAAATATTGAGTATTTATGTTGAATCAAAAAAAAGAAAAAAGTAAATAATTTATTTGATATAAGTAAAACAGATTTAATTATTGATGAGTGTTGAAACTATTTTAGGGATTTAGAAAATGAAAGAAAATAAAGTTATATTTTTATTAGATATGGATGCTTTTTTTGCACATTGTCATATGGCTAAAGATTCATCTTTAAAAGATAAAGTTTTAGTAGTAGCTACACCAAACAGAAGAGCAATAATTTCTACTGCAAGTTACAATGCAAGATCTTATGGAATTAAATCAGGTATGCCATTATTTAAAGCCAAAGAATTATGCAAAGATGTTTACCCAGTTGATAGTGATTTTGCTTTATACATTGGTTACTCACAAAAAGTATTTGATATTATATATAATAATTTTTCAAAAAAAATAGAGGTTGCTTCAATAGACGAATGTTATATAGACGCAACAAACAAATGACAAAAATTTGGGTCCGTAAAAAAATGTGCAATTTTTTTAAAAAATTTAGTTTTTGAAAAAACAGGACTTACATGCTCGATAGGAATTAGTTCTAATAAATTTTTAGCTAAAAGTTGTGTAGACTTTAATAAACCAAATGGAGTTAGCATACTTTTACCATCTGAAATTGAAAAAAAGTTATGACACTTACCAATAAAAGATATGTATATGATAGGATCATCAACTGAAAAAATTTTAAAAAATAATAATATAAATTTAATAGGAGATCTTGCTAAATCTAGTTTAGAAAAAATATTAGATTTAATAGGTAAAAGAGGTTTAACTTTATGAAATTGAGCAAATGGTAGAGGTAATGATGTAGTAGAAGAAGAAAAAAATGAATTAAAGTCAATCGGAAACGAGTTTACTTTGAATTATACAACTTCTGATACAGAAGAAATAGAAGAAATGATATATGAATTGAGTTGTAAAGTTAGTGACAGATCAAAAAAAAGATTTTTAAAAAGTAAAACTATTACAACAATAATTAGATATGAAAGAAATACTAAGCAAGATTTTGATCCAAAAATACATAGAAAAACAGTATCTAATCAAACTTCTATCGATAAGTGAACAGATGAAGTAGAAATTATTTATTCATTAGCGAAAGAAAATTTTTATAGAATATGAAATGGTGAACCTATTTCTTTGATAGGGGTAAGATTATCAAATATTATAGATTCAATCAATGCTAAAGATCAATTAACAATCAATCAAATAAACTTAAGTGAAAGTTTTTTATTAAACAAAAAGGAAAAAGTGCTTGGAAATTTAAAATTAAAGTATGGAGTTAAAGTTATTTTTACAGGAGATCAGTTATTGAAATATAATAATAAAAATAGAACTCAAAGTAAATATTTAAAAAATGATGATGTTCACTTATCTAATAAGCAAATTACAGAAAAATGAAGCAAAAAAAAATAAATTAAGGTGATAGATAATTATGGATAAAGTTATGATAGATGATTTAATATTAGAGCTTAGTTTAATTCATCATCAAATAAATAAAAAGTTATTTAATAAGGAACTTAAAAAAATAAAGATTAATATTTCAGATAATAAAAGATTGAAAACAAAATTAAAATTAGGACACTTCGAAGCAAACTCAGGATGAGAAGATAATGATATGCAAATAATAATTTGAACTTTAGCACTAGATGGAGATCCATACAACATAATTTCAGTTTTGATTCATGAAATGGTTCATCAATGGAATTTTCAACATAATATAAAAGATGTTGAAAATAATGGAAGACATAATAAAAAATTTAGAGATAAAGCATTAAGTATAGGACTAGAAATACCCAAAACCATTAGAGGTGATAAAACAAATAAACATGGTAGGGGATTTGATAGAACTAATTTATCTAAAATTTTGAAAGATATAATTAAAAAAGATTTAGATTTTAATTGAGATATATTGAAATTTAAACATAGAAATGCAATAGAGTATGAGTCTAAAAGTTATAGCCAAAGATACACTTATTATTGTTTGTGTATATTCGATAATAGAAATTTTAGCTTTAGTAGTAGTAAGAAAATGAAAATAAAATGCCTGATTTGTAATAACGAATTTAAAATAAAGTAACTTTAAATTTATAAAGTGTATATTATAATATGCACTTTATAAATTTAACTTTTTTAACTAAGTAGCATTAAAAATGATAATATATATTTATATATTATGCTTATATTATATTGGAGGATTTGTTATTATGAAAGAAAAAAGCTTAGTGCCTAAATTTTGTTCTACTCACCTTAAAATACATGTTTGTGAGTTGCAAGATGTTACACGTAAAATTACAAAAATTGAAAGTGAAATTGGTGCCAAAGTAAGAAGATTACATGGAACACAAACTCCTGAAGAAATAGAAAAAAAATTAAAACACACACCCGGTAGTTTTGGTGATATATTAGAAAAAGCAAAAAAGAAAATAAAGGCTGAAAAATCTAAAATAAAAAACATTACAAAAGAAGAGGAAGTTTTAGAAGAGAAAATAGTAACAGAGAGTGAGATTGTTGATAGGATGGCTGCACTTAGAGCTAAAATGTTGGGTGAATCTTCCCTCCCAAACATTGAAGAGCCCCCTATCAAAGAAAAAATTGATAGAAAAAGTAGCAATAGTAAAAGTAAAACTATAAAAAAAGATTTTTTTGATATTGAAGAAGATTTTGATGATCAGAGTGAAAAAGTTAAACACAATGAAGTAAATAACGTAAAAATACAAGAAAATAATAAGAAGATGTTTACTCAAGAAGAGACTCAGGAATTGATCAATACAGCTGTTAAAGAAGCATTACTTCAAGTGGGATTGATAGATAAGGATTATAAACCTATAAAAAATATTTTAAGTAGTAAAAAAAATACAACAACAAAAAAAGTTACAAATAATAAAAGTTCAAAAACTACAAAATCTTCAAATACAAAAAAATAGATGCTAATTTATAAAAATAGCATCTATTTTTTTGTATAAATCTTTCAAATTTCCATTATTCTTTATAATGTAATCAAAATGTTTATTTTCTAATTTTCTTTTTTGATAATCGGATATTTTTTTTATCTGTTCAACATTTCTTTTGTCTCTTTTATGAACATTTAAAACTCTTTTACTTTCATCTCTTTCTATAAATATTGTTTTATTATAATTAAGTTGTATTCCGCTAATAATGGCTGCTTCAACTATAACATAATCATACTCATTTGAAACTTTTTCTATTATTTTTTTTATTTCTTCAGTGATGAGCGGTCATATTATTTTTATAAACTTTTCATTTAAATTATAATCATTGAATATTACATCCCCTACTTTTTTTCGATCAATAATTCCATTTATGTAAAAATTCGGTATATATTTATTTAAAAATTCTATAACTTTAGGTTCATAAATAACTTTTTTACTTATTAAATCAGCATTAATCAAATAAGCATTATACCTTTCTTTTAAATATTTTGACAAAGTAGATTTACCACTACCTATTAGTCCTCCAACTCCAAATAAAATCATAAACAAAGTCTCCTAACAAATTAAAATCTAGCTTTTTGCAAATTCATCAAAATCAGATTTAAAATCTCTATACCTTAAACAATCATTAATCATTTTAATTTGTCTAGAAGTAAGTTCGAACGATTTAAATGTAAATTTTTGTTCTTCACTTAAAAATATTCCTTTTTCCTCAATAATGTGCTCAGGTTTAACACAACCTGGCATTATTTCTTTATTAACTTTTTCACTAGCTATATATTTAAATAATGGTCTAAACTCTCCTCTACCCGGTCCTAAATTAACTAAACCTATCGCAAACCTTGGATCAACAACAAAAACACTTAAAACATTTAATTTTGATTTTTCATCGATAAAAGTAGCAATAGTTTTATTTGTAAGAATAAAAGATGTTCTATCCAATGGAGAAACTTTGTATATTTTTATAAAGGTATTATTAACAATATTATGAAAATATACATCTAAAAATTTATAGTTTTGTGTTTTCATGACATCCTTAGGTACTAAAATTTGTTTTTTATATTCTTGTTGAATAAAATTAACATCTGAATTCTCAACATATTCATAAAGACTTTCAAAACTTCTCGGAGTGAAAATATAATCATACATTTCAAATAATGCATAACTTACAATTGATAAAATACCTTTTCTAATTTCAATAGACTCATCAGCATTCAAAACATCAAAAATTCTATATGATTTACCTATAGAACTAGAATCAAATACATATTTATAATCTCCATTCATTAAACTAATTAAAAAATAAAAATATTTTAAAAACAAAATCTCTTTACCTGTCATTTGTATAAATTTATCTTTTCTTTCGATTCTTCTCTCTAAAATAGCTTTTGCAATTTTAGCTATTTGTTTATATTGCTTTAGAATTCTATCAATATCAAAACTATCATCTCAAATAAAAAGCATTTTAATTAATGAATCATTTTCAACTTCTATTTCAACTACTTGATCTGAAGAAAAATCTATATATCTAAAACATCTTGTTCCATCTTCTTTTTTGCTAATTCATTTATCTAGAAAATCAGCTGGTAAAGCTAAACTTCTTTTGACTTTTTTCTTTGTTTTTACTTGTTGATCTCCAGCCATATAATACTCCTTTATTTTATTCGTTTTCAATTAGGTCTAATTGTTTAGTTGGTGATATCGGTGTTGCGGTTATTATCAATTTATCTGGTTTTGTAATTACCAAAAATATATTGCCTTTATTTGTTTTTATATAAATATTTTTTGAAGTTTCAAACATTTCAGTTGAATTTTCTATTATATCTAAAACTTTGTCTTTTAATTTAAATTCATCTGCATTTCCAAGGTTTAATCTTTGTCTAATACGTTGTATTGCGTGAGTAGAAAATTTAAATTCATGTCTGTAATAATAACTCATAACGTACCCTATTTGCCTCTTATTAATTATAATAAAAAAAATAACTTTTTAAAAAACTAATTTAATAAAAAGTTATTTCTTTTGATTTAAAAATGCATCAGAAAAAAGGAAGCTAAGTAGACCAGTTGTATATACAACTGGTTTTTATATTAGAAAGGAAAATATGCCTAGAAAGTATAGTGAAGATTTAAAAAAGAATGCCTTAAAAAGGTATTGGTCAGGAGAAAATTTAGATAAAATCGCTTTAGAAATGAATATTAAGGCTGGTTCTCAATTAATAAGAATTTGAGATAAAAAAAGTAAACTTACTCATTATGATAGTAGAATTAAAACATGCAAAGAAGTTGAAATAATGAGTAAAAAATTAAAAAAAGAATTTGTATATAAGGATTTAAAAACAAAAGAAAAAGAAAATAAAGTTTTAAAAGAAAAAATTAGACTTTTAGAAAAACAATTAAAGTTCGAAAAAGAAGAAAAGATATTAGCAATGGCAAGTAAAGAAATTTTGGAAAAGTCCATACCTTCTTGCACAGCAACTATAATGTTGAACATGTTGAAGATGAGCAAGAAGGACAAGATAATGATAATGGCAACAAAAGCTTATAAACATTATGCATGCTGTCAAATATATTATTTTATTGCTAAGCATGGTATGGGGACTAATAGATTAATTAGTTATTTTAAAATTCATAAAAATACATTTTCTAAGTTTAAACTAAAAAATAATTTAGAGAACCCAATAATTATATTTAAAAATGGTCTACATTTTAATGATTTACCAAATTTTAATAGTCCTAAATATACAATAGCCAAAAAACTAATAATAGACTATAATCTAAAAAATAATAGTTTAGCAAGCGGCGCAAATTTAATAAGTAAGTGAATTTATGTAAATAAAGGCGTAAAAGTATCTGAAAAAATGATTAGAAAAATTAGAGTAGATCATCCATGAATATTAAATAATCCAAGTAGAAAGAAACGTAGTGTTAAGAAATCAGAATCAAAAAAACATAATATCTATGTTAGAGAAGACTTGGTGGAAATGAATTATAGTCGACCAAATATAATTGGTATGGATGGAACAAACTTTAAGATATTTTTAAATAATGGAAAAAACAGAAGTAAAATTAATTGTTTAATATCATATGATTGAGAAAAAAGAACTATAGTTAGTTATAGTTTTGATAAAAGTGAAAATTCAAATAGTGCATTATCTGTTTTTAAAGAAACAAATAACTATGCCATTGAAAAAGCAAATCAAAAGATAATACAATCTGATAGAGGTTCTGCCTTTGCTAATGAGCTTATTTTTAACTATGTAAATGAAAATGATTTTATAGTTCATTCTATGTCTAAAAAAGGCTTTAAACATAATGCACCAACCGAAAGTCTAAATGGATGAATTAAACAAAAATTTTATAAAACTTTTGGTAATAAATTTGAAAATAAGGAAAATTTTTATTATTATTTTAAGAAGTTCTCAAATATTTACAATAATTTACAACAAATAAAATATAATTTTAATATATAAAAGACCATTTATTATATTTGCAAATGGTCTACTTAACTTCCGTTATTCTATCTAATGAGGTAAAAAATCTTTTTAAAGCTAGATTCAGCATACTTTTTGGACAAGCAAAGTTTCACCTAATAAATTTTTCGCCATTTCCTTTAAATTCCTTACCTTTTGTTAAAATCAAGCCACTATATTTTCTTATAAAATCACACAATTCAGATGTATCATTGCATATTTTTGAACAATCCAATCACATCAAATAAGTCGAATCACAATCAACCACTTTAATATAAGGAGCATTTTCACTAATTTCTTTAATAAGATAATTTTTATTTCTTTCAAGAGCTTTTAAGGTATTATTCAATCATTTTTCAGATGCCGTAGCAGCCTCAAATGCTTGCGTTGCAATAATGTTAGGATATGCTACTTCATCTGTATTTATTGCTCTATCAACTTTTTTTCTAATTTCTTCATTTTTTATTATAATTGCTGATGACTGAATACCAGCTAAGTTAAATGCCTTTGACATAGATACACATGTTATTGTAATGTTTGCTATTTCATCCGAAATTGAAGCCATAGGTGTATATTTTATACTATATGTTAGATCACAATGTATTTCATCACTTATTATTAAAACGTTATATTTAAGACATAAGTCTCCAACCTTTTTAAGAGTTTCTTTATCTCAAACCTTACCTATAGGGTTGTGTGGATTACACATTATAAGCATAGTTGTTTTATTATTTGCTAATTTTTTTTCTAAATCTTCAAAATCTATTTCATATTTACCTTCTTTATAAACCAAATCACTTGGTAGAGGAACTTTATTGTTGTTGATTATTGAGTTAAAAAAGATATAGTATACTGGTGTCAAAACAACAATATTTTCACCATCTTTGACTAACTTTCTAATAGTAGAAGATAAAGTTGGTATAACACCTGCACAAAATAAAATTTCCTTTTTTTCAAAATTTCATTGATGTCTTTTGCTTCATCATTTTTGAACTGATTCATAAAATGAGTCGGGTACATAAGAATATCCATAATTATCCAAACTAATTCTTCTTTTCATCGCTTTTTTTATTAAAGGTGCTGTTTTAAAATCCATAACAGCAACAGTCATTGGAATTTCATTTTTATCTATTTTTCATTTTCAAGAGTTTATTTTTTCTCTTTTTATTTTATTTTTAAACATTTTTTTCTCCATTTAAATAAGTAATATTCACATTTTCTTTCTCTATTTGATTATCATTTAGTATTAAATTTGTTTTTCCATTTATAGAAAGATTAGCTAAGTATGGGTTTTTTATACTTTCAACATCAGTTAAAATATTACCTTTTACTCTAGAGTACTCAAAAGCTAAATCAGTTTTTATTATTTTGCAATCAATTAAAAATAAATCTTCCATATAGCAAAAACCTTGTTCACTCTCTATTATACAATTTTTAAACGTTACATTTTTTGAATTTCATCCAATATATTCCCCTGTAATTATACAATTTTCAGCATGAACATTTTCACAATTTCAAAATGCATCCTTAGACTCTATTTTGCAATTTTTTATATTTATATTCTTAGCACCATCAAATGCATAATTTCCACTTAAAGATGTATCCATTATATCAATTTCATTTGAATTCATACAAAAGTAATCACCTTTGATTTGACTATTTTCTATTTTTATATGTTTAGAATTTCAAATTGATTCATATGCGTTAAACATTTGAACATTACTTAATAATATCGTTGAAGATCTTCTAAATGTTTTTGGGGCACTTATCACACTATTTTTAATACTTATATTATTAGTGTATCAAATACCAGACCTAGCACTTTCATGAAAAACAGTATTTTCCACAGATATGTTATTGGAATATCATATTGGATATTTTCAACTAAAAACACACTCATGAATTTTTATATTCGAAGATTCTTTAAGTGGTGATTCCCCGTTATAAAAAATACAATTTTCTATTATTAAGTTCGATTTTTTAAATAAATCTCTTTCTTCATTAAAACTTAAATTTTTAATTAACTGCATTTTAACCTCCTTGATTTAAATTAAGTATATAGCATTCGCCTTAGGTTAATGCAACTATTTTCAATAAAAAAAAGTTTTTTTAAAAACTTTTTTAATCATCTTTATTTTTATTTTTCGAGTCTTTTTCTCTTAAATCTTCATAAAATTGTCTAACTTCACTTTCAGGTTCATAAAAACTTTCATCCATTGTTGCTTTTCTACCTTGCATTAATTCACTAATCATATAATCATAATTTTGATTTGCTGCAATAATTTTTGGTCTATCGTATTTTGGATTTATAATTATTATCACAACTATAAATAATAGAGAAAGTATTAATGATGATAAATTAATTCATAGGAACATTTTGATAGTTTGGGCTTGACTAAATCTTTCAACAAGTTCTTGAATAATTCCATCAGCACCATCTAAAGATGGTTCCTGTATATTTTCATTTTTAGCAATTAAATCTAGTAAATATTTAATATTATCTTGAATAGATCTGCTTCCTGTCATAGTTGGAACTAAATTACCTAAATAAATTAATCCATTAGAAATTAATAGTATAAAACAGGCAATCAATATTGTATAAGGGATAAAAAACTTTTCTCTATAATTTCTAATTGGCTTAACAAGCATAAAAATTATATAACTCATTATAGCAACTGTTACTATTACGTAAAAGTAACTATATGTACCCCCGTTTGTCATTCCTAATAAATATCCTTTTGAAAAAATAGAAGAATAATCCTTTTTATTAAAAATTGTGTTTATAGTTGAATTACTTATCAATTCATCATTTGTCATCAAAGGATTTCCTACCAATATCAATAAAATTGGTATCAAGAATGTTATACCACAAGTTATCATTGCAGCAGTCAAACACATTTTATATCATCTAACACCTTTTAATTTTGTTAAATATGGGTAAAATCTTTGATCAAGCATAGGTTTTGGTGGTATATCTTGAATATTACCAAAGCCATTGAAACCTCCTCAGCCATTTTGAGCAGCTCCACCAAAACCAGCTCCCATATTTTTATTAAAGTTTTCGTTATTTGGTTTGTCACTTTTGCTATCTACAACTTCCACTTCTTGCTTTGAAGAATTAGATGAATCACTACCTACCTGATTTTGATCTAAATCAGCATATTTAATTTTCATTTCGTCAGTTACTTTAGAACTATATTTTATTTCTTCCTCAGTTAACTCCAATTGATTAGTCAACGATTCTCTATCTACACTATATAAGTTTAAACATACAGTTAGAAGACCTGAATAATCGGCATATGAGTCTTGCACTGATTTATTATCGGGTTTTTCAAACTTTATTTTCTCTTTTGAAATGTTTACAACAGCTTTAGCAAAATTAGAGCTTCATGTTTTATCCTTATAAGTTGCTTCATAATCAACTTCAAGTGATAATAAGTTATTTACATTTGTAATAACCTGGTTTCTAAACTCTGGATTTAATACTATTTTTGTTCTTAACTTTTCGTTTCTAATTAAATTAAATAAGCTAAATATAATGCTTTCATAAACACTTTTTGCTTCCATTAAAATCTTACCCTTCTAAAAAACACTTTATTAACTCTAATTCTGGTAATATTTTACTATCTATTTTACCCCTTTTTATATTATTTTCTAATTTATATAACAACTTAATTCTATCATTAATTTGATTTATATTTAGTCTATTTTCTATTAGTAATTTTTGAATCCTGTAAGGATTTTGTTTTAAAAAGTCTGCTATTTCATTATTTTTAAAATTTTTCTTTTTTAATAGCAATGAGTTTCTCAAAACGCTAAATTGATTTGATAATAATGCTAAAAAACTATATATATTACCATTAGTTTCTATGTAAGCACTTCATCCTTTTAAAAAAGCTTTTAAATCGAGATTTATAAATGAGTTAACTATCTTGTATATATCATAATGAAAATCTCTATTAGTTATGTTTTTTACCAACTCAACATTTACATGTTTTTGAAGATTTATAATCTTATTTAATTCAGTTGAAAAAACTTGCATATCATCAGATATACAATTGAAAAACTCCTCAATTGCTTCTTCCTCATAACTGATAGCATTTTTAGTTAGTTTATTAATCATTATTGATTTTTTTTGATCATATGAAGGTATTTCTAAATATAGTGTTTTAGCCTTTTCAACCATTTTTTTTGAAATATTTAGTTTTTTTGATAACTTATCACTATTTAAAGTGAATATTATTTCTACATTATTATTATTGAAATTCATAATATTTTCGATTATTTTAGAGTCAAAATCTTTATGTAAAGATATCTTAGACTCATTCAAAAAATAGCAATCGTTTATTATTACAATTTTTTTGTTTGCAAACAACGAATAAGTATTTATTTGCTCATAAATATTGTTAATTGAATCTTCAATTAAAGAGTAATGAAAAACTTCGTGATCATTATTAACGTTTATCTTGTCAATTAGCTTATCTAACTGTTTTTTTATTAAATAATTATCTAATGAATATATTAAAATCATCTTAACACCTTATTTATACTTTAACTCAAAAAAACGTTTTTTTTTAAAAAAACTTACATTTTTAATAGTTTTACTATATACTTTATATGTATATTCATTAATAAATTTATAGAGGAGTTTGAAAATGGCAAATATTAAATCACAAGAAAAGCGTATTTTAACTAACGAAAAGTCAAGATTAGCTAATAAATCTTTTAGAAGTAAAGTTAAAACTGCTATTAAAAAAGCAGCGCTAGCTAAAAGTGAAGGAACACCAGAAAAAGAACAATTAATCAATAGCGCAGTTAGCTTAATTGATAAATCTGTTACAAAAGGTGTTTGAAAACAAAACAAAGCAGCTAGAGAAAAATCAAGATTAATGAAATAATAATAGAACAAATGAGCTTTAAAAAAGCTCTTTTTTTATCACTTCAACTTCTTTAGAATTTATGTAATATTTGTAAGAGTTTAAACCACCAGTTGTATATATATTGCAATTATACTTTTCTAAAACCGATAAAGCTTCATGTGTTGGAAATTGTCTTCTTCCCCTTTTTTCACCTGAAATAAAACAATTTTTTGGCTTTATTGTTTTGATAAATTTATCACTTGTAGCAGTTTTACTTCCATGATGACCGACTTGATAATAATCGATACCTTTATCAATTAATTTTATAAATTTAGTTTCTTGTAACAAACGCTCTTCTCTTTTTTTAGAGCTATCACCCATAAATAAAAATGTTTGATCGTACATTTTTATTAAAATTACTTGAGAATTATCATTTTCGTCATCATTAAAATTTTCAGTAAATGCATATATAAAAATATCTTTAAAATTAATTTCTTTTATATTTGATTTATTATCAAAAACATGTTTCACATTATTTTCTTTAACTATTTGATCTACCATATTATAATGGTCTGTATGATAATGGCTTATAAAAATAGTGTTAATTTCATTTATGCCTCTATATTTTAAGTAATTTGGTGTAGTATTTTTGTTATTCATAGGTCCAACACCTGCATCTAGCAAAAAAATATTAGACTTATAGTTTAGAATAAATGAATTTCCATTACCAACATTTATCATCTCAATCGTACTAATAGAGTTTTTTATTGGATTTGTGATAAAAGATATTGTTATAGAAGTTGCTAAAAGAAAATAAATAAGTCTTTTTATTTTCTTGTTTAAAATAACAAACTTTGTTAATAAAAATAAACAAATAAAATATAAAATCAATCAAACTATGCTAACATTTCCTATTAAGGTTGTTACATTATATTTAACAAAAAAAGTAGATAATTTTTCTAAACTGTCATGAACAAAATTTGCTATTGGATTTAAAAAAGGAATATAGAAAAATGATACTAAAATAAAACCTATGAATAACAAAGGTAGTAAGATCAACTGTTGCAACTCAGTTATTCAATAAACCTTATAATTGAAGTATGCATCAATAGGTATAAAAATAGCATTTATCAAGATAATGTTTAGTATTATCATAGTAGACTTTTTTTTATCGTTATGATGCTTTATTAGCAGAATTGCTGCTGAAGTGTAAATAAAGCCCATATTAAAAATATACATAGGATTTCAAAAAAGAATTATCAATCATACTAATGATATTTTAGAAATTTTATTTATCTTAATTCTAAAATTTTGTTCTACTCAATTTATTACCATTAATAAAAAAACTTTAAATATAATTGGAGAAAAATTACACATATATAAGTACATAAATAAAAATATATATAGAATAAATTTTCATTTTTTGTATCAACTTTTATTTTTAAATATATATCTTTGACTAAAATAACCAATCGGTATTAAATATAGACCTGATATATTTAACATATATCCAATGCTTAACTGATTTAAATTATTATATAAGTTACTTTCTTGTTTATTATGAAAAATCATTATTAAAGCTAATCTATTAGAACTAGATTCTAAATTATAAAAATAAAATCGAATATCTTTAAACAAAACTTCTTTAATATCAAAATTTCTCAACTCATAAATTATATTTTTATCGATTAGTCATTTATTAAAATTAAAATCTCAAAAGTTACCATTATCATTGAGTTTTTCTAACTCCCCTATCGCTTTTACAAACTCCCCTACTCTAATTTTTTCAGGAATTTTTGTTAGTAAATACTGATTAAAGCCTCTTGTTAAAATAGCATAATTTTTTTTAAGTTCACTTACATAAAAAATATCACTCTCACTAAAAATATCTCAATTAAACTTGTAGAAAAGATAGAAGTAAATACAAAAACTTGCAAATACAACAAAATATTTGTAAACTTTTTTAATATAAAAACCATAAATTATAGTAATAAAAGCAAGTAAAAATATATCAGTTACAATACTTAAGCTCTTTTTAGTTAAAATAACCAAAATGATTGAAATAAGAGTGAATGCTAACCAATTTATTTTAATATATAAGTTTTGGTATAGCTTCTCTGTAGAAATCTTTATTAAATTCATTACCTATATATACCTTTTTAAGCTCTTTGTAGCATTCGTTAAAGGTTTTTTTGTGATTCTTAAATAGCTTAATACTTTTATTAGCATTATTTTCACTAATACCCCTTGTTAGAAAAAAAGGTTTATCCAAATCAAAACGTTTTGTTTTGATGGTTTTAATATGATCTAGAGGTAATAATCATATTGTTCTAGTTTTAGTAAAGTCTTTTTTAGGTTTTATAGTAAAAAAAGCTTTTAAAGAGCTTAATTTTTGTTCTTTTACAACATCAAGCTCGTTTTTTAAAGTTTTATTATACTCAAAATCTTTTGGGATATAGTAACTATGTTTTAATTTAATACCATAAAGTAGTTTGAATGTAACAGTATTATTAACTTTATTAATAATTTTTGCAGCATCTTTTTTTTGAAAAATAAAAAATAAACTTGCTAATAGTGTTATAACTAAAATCAATATCAATAAATACTTTTTTATGACACATCAACCTCCAAATAATTAAACGTAAAAGAATCATTATTTGTGACATTTTTTTACAAAAAAATCTTCAAATAAAATTTTGTATAATTTTATTTGAAGATTAAATTTTTATATAATCATTTATAAATATTTAAAGCTATTTTTTATTATTTCATCTAAAACTGAAGTATGATCCAACAATTAGTCCAGTAGAGCAAATAAACCCTGTTAATGAAGCAATTCACATTTTAAACCCAAAACTTGTATAAAACACAGGTCTTGCAGCATTTCAAAAGGCATTTTCTTTTCTTTCAAACGATGAAGAAATTATTCCTGTTCAAACACTATATTTATGAACAGCAAAATAACTTAATATATTTAATGGTTTACTTATAGCTAATAAATCTAAAGATAATAGACAATCAGAAAATACTATATTGAATAAAACAACTAAGATAGTAATAGATTGTGATAGTGCAATACTATTAATCAAACCACTTATTATTATTCCTAATGATATTGATATACATGTACTTAAACATAATGAGTAAATTATACCCATTCATTCTCTAAAACTTCAAAACCCTATTTTTTGAAAAAATGAATAGTTATCAGATTTTAAATAGGTATATGAAGCAATAATCAACACTACAAATCCAATCATTATTGAAAGAACACTTAATAAGAAGTTAAATACATAAAGTGATACAAAAAAATTCATTCTTGATACACCAGCACTATGAATTCTTTTTAAAAATACAGAGTTTTTCCATTCCGAAACAGTTGTATTAACTAAAAAAACTATTGCAAATGTTGGTCAGCACATGTATAAAAAAATATTTACATTATGTAGATCAGATGATTTTCCAGAATATCATAAGTAGATTAACATGAAAAATATTGGCATAAAAATAACATAAACATAAGTTCTAAAATTTTTCAAAACAGATAAAGATATAATTGCTAAGTTATTTCTAAAATTTTCCATCATTGATTTGTAATCAAAATTAGGTTTTTTGTTAACTTCCTTGTTTTGAATATCTAAATCACTTTTAAACTCATTATTTGATGTATTACTTTTCATATAAATCCCCTTCATAATATTTGATTAACAATTCTCTAACAGTTTTATACTTTTTAAGAACCTCATCTATTTTCATATCTAGAAATATTTTTCCATCATCAATTATGATAACACGATCACAAAGATGCTCAACTTCTTCTGGTATATGAGATATTACAATTAATGTCTTTTTTTCTTTTTTTAAGTCACTAAAAAAAGAGGCAAGTCTTAATTGCATTTTTAAATCTAATCCTGTGATCATTTCATCTAAAAAGATATAATTAGGATTATTTAAAATAGCTAACAAAGTATTTAATCTTTGTTTTTGACCACCACTTAATTCGTTTAAATCTTTATCTAAAATCGATTTGATTTCAAATATTTCAATTAACTCATTAGTTCTTTCGTCAAATTGCTTGCTTCATTTCTTTTTAAAATACTTAATTAATAATCTTGATGTCATTCCCTTGGGTCAAAAACCTTCTTGAAATTGAATACCAAACTTCTTATAAGCGTCTTCTTGTCCATTTAATAAAACTTTACCAGAACTTGCTTTAATTTGACCAACGATTATTTCCATAAGTGTAGTTTTTCCTGCACCATTTGATCCAAGTATTCCTACAGCCTCACCGTCTTGAACAGTAAAATTTATATTATCTAATATAACTTTTTTACCATACCTTTTACTTACATTTATAATTTCAATCAAAATAATTACTTCCTTCTATAAACTTAAATTCATTCATTTAACTGTTTGTGTAGAGTTATTTACAAGTTTGATGTATAAGTTTTTACAATCTCAATTTAAATTTTTGATGTAATGATCTTTTTTGTTACTTTCAGAAATTCTTACCATTTTACCATCATAATCAGCATAAATTTCATAATATGAATATAAATCATCTTCTTTTAAGAAATCACTAAAGTTCAAACGGTAATTATTAACTCCGCTTTGTCTTTTGATTTGTAATTCAGATTCTACACTTGTTGGTAAATCTGAATTTACTAAACCACTTTGACCACTATTTGTAACTTTCATTTGTCCAATTTTAACACTACCTTTTCCACCATTAAATCTTAATCCAATTTTTGAAATAGTGTCACTTGAATCAATTGTCGCTTTAACTTTATATCAACCATTTTGATCTTCTGCTTTTGAATTAACTTTATCAACTGTAGCAAGATTTGCCGAAGCAACTTTTGTATCTTCAGATTTATCTGTATCATAAACAACTTTTAAGTCACTAGTTTTAACATCACCTGATGTTTTCACCATAAATTCAACATCTTTTTTCTTGTTTTTTGAGTAATTTGCTCCCATAATTCATCAATCATATGAATCACTTGTTGAACCTAAATTAAAGTCTTGCACTTTTCCATTAGTTTTATCAAAATCACTACCTAAGCTAATTGAGTTACCTTTTAAGTATGGATTATAATAATCATAAAATCCTCCAACTTTTTGTCAATCAACTTGTTTTCCGTCTTTATCAGTTATTAATCATTTATAAGTTGGTAAAGCATCAGCGATATTGTAGTTTGATCATGTGTAATCATCTAAAGAAGTAATTGATCCATCTTTATTTAAAGAAGCAAATTGTCTTCCATTTCCTGTTGAGAAGTTTGTAAAGAAACTTTCATTCTCATCATTTAAAACTGTATTTTCTTGAACAATGTTTCCCATTCCATAACTCACTTTATTATCTGAGTTAAATGTATTAAGTGCTCCACCTCTTGTTACAACTCCAAAATCATCTTCTGAAATTGATCTGTGTCTTCCAGTATAAAGCATATCTTCATAGTAATTTGTGTACATTAGTTTTAATACTTGTTTATCAATTCCAGAAACTTTTGAATCTGTTATTTTATTTACTAATTTAGCTGCAATATCATTTGGTGTTGCTGAAGCGAACATTGAAACAGAACTTGCTATAGGTGCACTTTCTCCAACATCTTCTTTAGCATAATCATATGTATAAACTTGATCGTGATTATTATAATTGTTATTCTCTTTACTGTATTTGTAAGCAAGATTTTTTACATCATATGTACCAATAACATTTTCATCATAAAATTGATTTGATCCTCTTCATTCTCCAACATTGTACATATTGAATAATTTGTTGATTGCTTCAGGTTTTATGTTATTGTGTTCAAAAAAGTTTAGTTGATCATTTACATTATGACCAAAATCACTTAAATATGCGTCACTATTTTTGTATAATTCAACAGCCTCTGGATCAGATGGTGTATAACCTGTATCTTCATTAAGTCCTAATGAACCATAATTTTTGTAACTATATAGTATTAAATTTTTTACTTTTTCATCACTTGATTTTTTTACTTTTTCATTTCATTGTTTCATTATTTCAATGGTTACTTTATAATCAAGTACTGTTCCATTAGGAAGTTCCCCATTTGGTTCATTATTTCAAAATCAACCATCAAAATTATAATTAACTGCCATATCAATTAATTTATCAACAATTAAATAGTTATCATTTGAGTCTTTTTTAAGAAAGTCTCTAAGTATTGGTTTTTTTAAACCATGAAATCCATCTAAAAATATATTTCCTAAAATTTTAGTTCCATTAATATGTGCTTTTTGAATTTCATTTGCTGCTGGAGGGATTAAAATACCTTCATCATAAGCACCAGCTCATGCAACTGTTACATCTGTATATTGATAATTATTAGTAGTTTTTTCATATGCATTGTTACTTCCTACAATTGTTGTTGCTAAAGAAGTATGTTCAGTCATAACACCCATATTTAATTCTTTTATGTTTTTATTTTGTGAACTTACTCATTTTTTAGCTGTTTTTGTAACTTTTTGAAGTGGAATTCTAGAAATGTTATATTTTGCATCTCTGTCATTATTAACAGATCAGTCTAGTATACTGTTTTCTTGATCATATACCTCAGGTGCTGGAACTTGTCTAGTTGCAGTTTTATAGTTACCATTTGGTAAAAAGTGAGAGTTTAGTGGTGTTCCAGTGGTTCCTTGTTTTTTTACATCTCCACTAGTTTTAAAACCTGTGTTAAATTCTGCATAATTTACATAACTAGCTTGTTTTTTTACATCAATATTACCAGTAGAATCAAATTGTGCAGGTTTTTCGATTTTGTTTAAATTAGCATATCCAACAAAATTAGGTTCATCTTGAGTTCAATCATAATCACTTAATTTTGAAACATCAAGTCCAGTACCTCCACTATTGTCTCCTTTGTTACAAGCAACAAGTGAGGTTGTTGATGATAATGCAATTGTTAAAGAACTTAGTGTCATCAATAATTTTTTCATAAAATTTCTCCTATATACTAATATATTTTATACTAAAAATATGCTCTATTCTTAGATATAAAATATTTAAAAAATCAATTTAAATAATTAAATAAAGTTTTTAATAGTCAATTTATTTTTGACTGAGTCAATCAAAATACAACTTTTATATGAAATTATAAACTTTGGATAACTATGACCAAAGTTCAAATTAAATACAATTGGTAAGTTATATTTTTTTGCTAATTGCTTAAATACGAAAATATAATCATCAAAGTATGTATTATCTTGGGGTTTACCAACTAAAAGTGCTTTTATATTTTTAAAAATATTTTTTTCTTCTAAAGCTTTTAATAGTTCTATTAATTTTGCTTTGTTTGGTTTTTCTTCACTAGTTTCAATAAAAAGTACTTTTGACTTTCACTCTATTTCGTCAGGTAATATTTGATACTTTTCAAAAACTTCTTTTTGTTCTTTATATCTATCACCCGTTAATATTGAATAAATACTTTCTAAACAACCACCATACAATTCACCTTCAATAATTTTATTTTCACAGTTAATAAAAATATGACCATCTTTTTCTTTGTGTGCAGTTCTTGGAGTATTTATTTGTTCTTTATTTCAATTTTTTCTTTCTTCAAACCAAATATCTGCTGATTTTATTTCATATTCTTGTGTTATGTTAAATAACTCTAAAAATGAATTATATGAATAATCAAGCATATTTACATCAAATTCTGCAATATCGGTTAAAAATGCATGACCATAATAAGTTTTTAGACCTATTTTGTTAAGCATTAGATGCATATTAGTTGTATCAGAATAGCCAATAAATATCTTTGGGTTTTTCATCACTATTTCTTTAAATTGATCATTGTATAAAAAAGGTATCAATTTAAAACTGTCATCCCCGCCAATAGCACTCATAATTATTTTGACTTCTTTGTCTAAAAAAGCTTGTTTAAGGTCTTCTGCTCTTTTTTCTGGGTTGTTTTTAATAAATTCATCACCTTGTAAAGAATTGTTCATAAATTTAACTTTTAATCCCATATTTTCAAGTCTTCGAATACCAATTTCTAATTGATATTTACAAAATTGTTCTCCTAATATTCCACTAGATAAACTAACAATAGCTATACAATCACCTTTTTTTAGATGGTTTAAATTCATAAATACTCCTTTGTAAGTCTATTGTGGTTTTTCTTGAACAAAATTGATAAAAAGTTTTTTTATATAACTTTTACTACTTTCATACATACAATTTAATTTAAATTTTGAAGAGCTACTAAAATCACTTTCATCTTCTTCTTTATTCACCATATTATAAGTCTCTAATAAACTTTTATAAGTTGAGCTAGTTGGATTATCTGGTTGTTTTCCTTGATATGAACTAAAAACTTCAACTTTAAAGCTTCATGAAGATACTAAATAATCTTGTTTAATATAATTTTGAACATCTTTATCAAGACGCATTTTTTTTTCTAATTCTGTATTTTCTTTTTGATCATTTGCTACACTTATATTTTCCAAATACTCTTTAACAGAGTTTTTTTGTTTATAAGTACTCAAAAGATCACTTTCAGTTTTGTATTGAGTTTGCGCTTCTTGTTGTGATGAAGGTTGATTAGGAACATCATTTAATAAAAATGAGTCACAACTTATTGCGTAACTAGATGCGAAAACAACTACTGAAATTGATAAAAGAATCCCGAACACTTTTTTCAATTTAATCACTTCTTTACATATATATTTTAATATAAATTAACTTTTTTTTATAAGTTTTTTTTATTAAAAGATGCTTAAATATTGAGATAAAGTTAAATTACTTTTTTGTCTAGCAATAAGACAAAAAAATTTTTTGCCCCTATTTAAAACATATAATAAATAAGAAATAATGATAGTGAAAGGAGTCGATATTATGGACGAAATTATAAAAGAGTTAAATGAAAAAGAAACTAATAATAAGTTCAAACTATTTTTAAAAAATAATTTCAACAATAGAACAGCCATGCGTCGTATCCAAAAATTTGGGGGTTGATTAAGTTCAATGATCATGCCAATTATTGGATTAATGATCGCATGAGGTTTACTAACAGCATTTTTTATTGAAAAAGGTTGAACACCTGTTAAAGCGATAGAAGATTATATAGTTGGTAATGTTATTCAGTTTTTAATACCAATTTTGATAGGATTCAATGCTGGTAGATTAGTGCATAAAGACAGAGGTGGATTTATTGGTGCCTTTGTTGTATTTGCGGTAGTTGTTGGAAATATTTATAATCCTGGTGATAGTGGTAAAGCTGCGCCTCAGTTTCTATCAGCAATGGCTGTAGGCCCAGCAGCTGCTGGAGTTTTAAAAGGAATTGACAAATTATTAGAAGGAAGAATTAAACAAGGATTTGAAATGCTTGTTAACAACTTTGTTATGGGTTTCTTAGCATTTGGATTAGGTGTTGGAGCTTTTTATGGAATGCCTTATGTTTTTAATGCTATTACATGAGCACTAGGAGAAGCAGTTGCATTCTTAATTGGTCATAAATTAATCTTCTTAGCAGCTTTAATTATTGAACCCGCTAAAATATTCTTCTTAAACAATGCTATAAACCACGGGGTTTTAACAGCTATAGGAACTGCAGCTGCTAGAGATGCTGGAAAATCAATCTTATTCTTATTAGAAGCTAACCCAGGACCTGGTTTAGGAGCATTGATAGCATTTATGATTTTTGATAAAAAACAAAGAGGTAATGCAGCAGGAGCTTCAATTATACATTTCTTTGGAGGTATTCATGAAGTTTACTTCCCATTCATTTTGATGAAAATTGAAATGTTAGTTGCATTAATTGCTGGTGGATTGGTTGGAGATGCAATATTTCAAGCATTCGATGCAGGATTAATTGCACCAGCATCACCAGGATCAATTGTTGCTATATCAATCTTTATTAAATCTGAGGCATTGAACTATGCTGGAGTATATTTAGGAATCTTAGGATCAATTGGTGCTTCATTAGGAGTTGGTATCTTAATCCACCTATTAATGATGAAAAAATACAAAAAACAATCAGCAAATTCATATGAAGAAGCAGCCCAAAAAATGCTTGATATTAAAGGAAAAGATAGCAAATATGTTAAAACTAAAGGAGCCAAAGGTGAATCAACAAAATTAGGTGATGTAAAAACAATTATCTTTGCTTGTGAAGCTGGAATGGGATCTAGTGCTATGGGAGCATCAGTTTTAAGAAAAAAACTTAAAGAAGCTCACATCGACATAAAAGTCGTTAATTTCCCAGTCAAAGAGCTACCAGAAGATGCTCAATATGTTATAACTCAAGAACAATTATCAAACTATGCTAAACAAAAAGCCCCAAATGCTATTCATAAAAGTATTCAAAACTTCTTGGATAAAGCCTTTTATGATAAAATAGTGATAGAATTTAGTGAACAAAATGGGGTTCCAAACAATGAAGAAAGAAAGACAACTTAGAATATTATATACACTAATAAATTATAAAAATATTGAAAGTAAAGTCATTATCAATCACTTTGATATAAGTGATAAAACCCTAAACAGAGATTTAGAAGAAATAAATGATTTTTTACAAAAATTAGGTAATTTTAAATTATTGTTAAATGAAACCGATATTAAGTTTATAGGTAATACTGAAGATATTTTAAATTACTTACAACTTGATGATAAATTTTTACTAAAAGAAGAAAGATTACTTTATATCTTACTTACCCTACTTCGAGATCAAACAACAACAAAATTACAAATAATTGATGATTTAGATATATCAGCAAATATTTTAGAAGATGATTTGGAAGAACTAAATGGGCTTTTAAAAAAATATGATTTAAAGCTATTAATTAACAAACAAGGAATAAAGGTTCCTGAAATTAATAAAAATAGTGAAATAAGTATTCTAATTGACATTACAACAAAATATATACTATTCAAAAAAGTTTATTCCGTTTTAAAATTAAATAAAATAGAAAAACTTTTTTCCAATTATATTTACAATTTCTTAAAAAATAGATATCAGATTAATGTGTATAATAAAATATTTTATTGACTTATTGAATTTACATCTAATCAAATTAATGTATCAAACTTAAACTTAATAATTCTTGCTATCAAAATTACCTACTGATTAAATCACCCTAAAAATAAAAAGATTTTAGATCAAGTAGAAAAAATAGAATATTACAATGAGTTTGTAACATTAGCAAAAGATATTTATTCAAGTGATGACATAGGTTTGTTTTTTATAAAACAAGCACTTGATGATGATAGTAACAATAAAATTAAGAGTTTTATTAAAGACTTAAATCAAGACATAAAAAAACTTTTTAATAACAAAATGGCTTTAAGTGATGAAATGAATGAAAGAATTATTAATCATATCTCTTCAAATTTATTTGTAGAAAACGTTGATGAATTTATCATCGAAGAATATTCAAGAAACTTAGACTCTTATAAAATAAAATACAAAGAACTGTGATATTTTATTGAAAAAAACTTAAAAAAATATTTTAATGATAAAAAAAATATTAACTTATTGATTTATGAAATATTTATTCATGTATTAGTTTGGTTTGATTCATACATATATGAAAAGAAATTGAAATTTTTAACAATATGTATTGGTGGTATGGGACAAAGTGCTATGATAAAAAATCATTTAAGTTCTTTGTACAGAAATGCAGTAGTTAAAAACATATCTTACTCAATGATTAATAAAGATAAATTAAAAAACTTTGATTTAGTTATATCTTCAATTGATATAAGTGAGACAAATTTAGATAATTTAATAGTTATGCCAATAATACTGCTATTGAGTAAAAAAAATGAGATTCATAAAATAATTAGTGAAAAATTATACGAAAATTTAGTAGGTGAAAAAATGAAAAATGAAATATTAAAAAAAGATAATATAAAAATAAATCAAACTGCCAAGAATAAAGTAGAAGCAATCAAACAATGTGGACAACTTTTAAAACAATTAGGTTATGTAGAAGAGTCATACATTGATTCAATGATTGAAAGAGAAAAAAAATTCTCAGTTTACATTGGGAATTACTTAGCAATCCCTCACGGAATGGATGACAAAGGTGTAATAAAAGATGGAATTGTCATTATGCACTATAAAAATCCTGTAGATTATGATTCAAATCCTGTAAATTTCTTTATTGGAATTGCAGCTAAATCTGATAAACATGTTGATATACTTGCCAATATTGCTGAAAAGATGATGGAATTAGAACTTGTTGAAGATCTAATAAAAAACCCTTCAGAAGATAGATTTTTACAGGAGTTTAACTTTTAATGAAAGTACTACATTTTGGAGCAGGAAATATTGGAAGAGGTTTTATTGCCCCTATTCTTTTCAACAGTAAACAAATTAAAGAATTATACTTTACAGACAATAATATTGATTTAATAAGTAAATTAAAAGAAACAAAAGAATATAATGTAATTGAATTAGATGAAAAAGAAAAAATCGTTAAAGTAAGTGGTTATAATGCAGTTCATTCTAACGATATCGACAAAGAATTGAAATTAGAAGAATTTGATGTTTTAACAACTTCAATAGGATCAGTCAATTTAAAATATATTAAAGATCAAGTTATAAAATTTATCAAAGCAAAAGAAAGTATTAAAAAACCTTTAATAATTATGTGTTGTGAAAACGGAGAAAAAATTTCTTCATTATTTGAAAAAGAAGTTATAGAATCATATAAATTTGACAAAAAATTAATTAAATTTGTTGATGTTATGGTTGATAGAATTGTACCTAATGAAGTATCAAGTGATTTAAGCATCAAAGTTGAACCCTACTCATCATGAGTCGCAGACGAAAGAAACTGACCTAGTGAACTTGAAAAAATTACTACAATCAAGTACACAGAAAATATTGATGCTGAAATTTGTAAAAAAGTATGAATGTTAAATGGAGGTCATGCTTCAATCGCTTGAAAAGAATGACAACTTTCAAAATTTAAAAATAAATTTATTAATGAAACTTTAAATAATGAAATAGATAATAGACTAATTATATTTTTAAAAAGATATCTTACAGAAATTTCAAATGTTGTTGAATTTCAATTTAATTATAATAGAGAAGCATTAGATGATTTCATTGATTCTGTAGTAAGTAGATTTACAAATGTTCATATAAAAGATGAATTTGATAGAGTTGCAAGAAATACCCTTAAAAAGTTACAACTTGATGAAAGAATTTTAAAACCATTTCAAATAGCAATAACTAACAACATTGGCTGTGGATATATTAAAGAAACAATTATAAACGCCCTTTCATACAATAATTTAGATGATCCTGATTGTAAATTACTTGAAGATTTAAGAAGATCACATCAAGATTATAAAGAGTTTATAGCTTCAGTTATAAAAGATATTGATTCTGAAACATTAAACCAAATCATAAATTAAAAAAAAACAGAAATATATTTCTGTTTTTTTTTAATTTAAATCAAGCACACTAAATATACGCATTCCTAGATAAATAATTACAAAAAATATAAAATATATATTTTAATGAATATATATGAGCAAAATAATTATTATAAGTGTCCGATATATAAATATTCGCTTTAATGTCTACTAATTTTTATTTAACATATAATAAAATTTTTTTGAATATGTAAATCAATTTTTAAAGTTGTGTAAAGTTTAAATAAAAAATAATCAATATATGAGCATTTATATAAAATATAAAAATCTCATGTGTTGTAAAATTAATTAATATATAATATCAAATCGAATGTTTTTAAATTTTTATTTAATTAATTAAAATTAGCATTTTAGATAAATAATCTTTAAAATTACTTAAATAAAAATAATTATTTATGTAGTTTATAAAATAATTTAGTAACAACTTGCCACTAATATTAAAATATAATAGAATAACAAGTTAAAAAGGCATTAGAACTTGATGTAACTAATAAAGCAACAAATAAAAAAGCTTAGCAATTTTTTCATTGTATCTAAGCTTTACATAATGTTTTTTATAGAGTTTAAAAATTATTTATTAGACAATAATTTTATTTTTTCAACAATAGCTTTATACTCAACTTCATATTTTAAAAACTTGTTTTTTTCTATTTCAATTTTATTTTTATCTGCTTTTTGTAAAAAATTTTCATTAGATAAAATAGATTGAGATCTATTAATTTCTTTTTCTAAAGCTTTTTTTTGGTCTTGAAGATCTAGTAGTTGTTTTTTTTCGTCTATAAAACTTGCTTTTATAATTTCTAAAAATTTATTACCCACCGGAATTGAAACAACCTCACCTATCAACTTCGTTTTTTGAACATTTGATTTAACAAAAAACTCTAAATAACGATTAAAAATATTTCACTCTTCACTTGTAACTGTATTGGAATCGTCTAAAATAGAAAAATTCAATATTTGATTTTTTTCTATATTTTGACTAATTCTAAATTCTCTAATTTTTTTGATTGATTCAATTATAAAGTCTTCAAAATTATTAACATCATAATTTCATTCGTTTATTTTAAATTCTTCTTCTAGGATTGAATTTTTTATTTTAAGTTTTTGATAAATTTCTTCTGTTACAAAAGGCATTATTGGATGTAACATAACCAATATCTCTTTTAAAACAAATATAAGTACTGTAGTTAAATTATTTTTACTTTTTTCATCACAACCTAATGAGTCTGCTTTAACTAACTCTATAAATCAACTGCAATAGTCATTTCAAATAAAATTATAAAGAGTTTTTCCTATAATTGTAAACTCATATTTTTCCATAGCTTCATAGTAACTTTTCTGAACTCTTGTAAGCTTAGTTAAAATTCATTTACATGCTAAATTTTCATTGAGATCTATAATTTTTTTGATGTTATTTATATCGATATTAATATTTTTATTATCTAAATTAATTAATACAAATCTTGAAGCATTTCAAATTTTATTGATAAAGTTTCAGCTTGCTCTTAGTTTTTCTTCACTATATCTTAAATCCTGTCCTGGAGATGAGTTAGTTAGTAAAAAGTAACGCATAGAATCTGCTCCAAAATTTTTAATAACTTCCATTGGGTCAACTCCATTACCTAATGATTTAGACATTTTTCTACCTTGTTCATCTCTAATTAGTCCATGCATCAAGACATCATTAAATGGTTTTTGATGAGTAAATTCTAATGATTGAAAAATCATTCTTGCAACTCAAAAAAATACTATATCATATCCAGTAATCATAGTTGATGTTGGAAAATAGCGATCAAAATATTTTGAGTTTTTATCACCATCTCATTCTAAAGTTGCAAATGGTCACAATGCAGAAGAAAATCAAGTGTCTAAAACATCTTCATCTTGCACTCAATTTTCTATATCTTTTGGAGCAACTTCACCTACATAAATTTCATTTGTATTTTTGTTATACCATGCAGGAATTTGGTGTCCTCATCAAAGTTGTCTTGAAATAGTTCAATCATTTACGTTTTCCATTCATTTATTTAAGACATCATCAAACCTATTTGGATAAAAGTTAATTTTATTATCACTTTTTTGTAAATCAATAACTTGTTTTGCTAAATAATTCATTTTAACAAACCATTGTTCTGATAAATATGGTTCAACAATTGCATCACTTCTTTCAGAATAACCAACTTGATGAACTATTTCTTCTTTCTTAATAAATAATCCTTTTTCTTGCATTTGTACAATAAGTTGTTTTCTAGCTTCAAATCTATCTAAACCATTTAAATTGCCAGCTAATTCATTCATAGTTCCATCAGGATTCATACATATAATTTGATCTAAATTATATTTTTTACCAATAATAAAGTCATTTGGATCATGTGCTGGAGTACATTTCATAACTCCAGTTCCAAATTCTATATCAACATAACTATCAGCAATAACTGGAATTAATTGACCATTTACAGGATTAATAACCTTTTGATTAACATATTTTTTATAACGTTCATCTTTAGGATTAACAACTAAACAAACATCACCAAACATTGTTTCAGGTCTAGTTGTAGCTACTTCTAAATAACTATTTGTATCATTTTCTAAAATATATTTGAAATGATACATTCCCCCATTCGTTTCTTTGTAAATAACTTCAATGTTTGAAATTGCTGTTTTTTGTAAAGGATCTCAATTAACTATTTTTTTCTCTTTATATATCAAACCTTTATTGTACATTGTACAAAAAACTTTATTGACTAATTTGTTTAATTCTGGTGAGTATGTAAATTTTTCAACACTGTAATCTAAGCTTAGTCCTAATTTTTCTCATTGTTTTCTAATAAATGAAGCATATTCTTCTTTTCATTCTCATACTTTTTGGACAAACTTTTCTCGACCTAAATCAAAACGAGTTATTCCTTGTTCTCTTAGTCTTTGTTCCACTTTTGCTTGTGTAGCTATTCCAGCATGGTCCATTCCAGGTAGATATAAGGTGTCATATCCAGATAACTTTTTGTATCTTATTAATGTATCTTGTAAAGAACCATCTCAAGCATGACCAAGATGTAGTTTACCTGTAACATTTGGTGGTGGAATTACTATACTATATGGAGGTTTTTTGCTATTTACATCTGCTTTAAAATAGTTATTTTGTAATCAAAAATCATATTTATTTTTTTCAACTGCTAAATGATCATATTTTTTTTCTAACTCTTTTTTCATATTTATTTTCCTTTCAAAAAAAAACCTATCTTATAAAAATAAAATAGGAACGAATTGTCTCCGCGGTACCATCCTAATTAGTTTAAAAAAAACTTAAACTCACCTTAGTTGTATATTAAGTTTTATACTATGCAACCTTCAAAAATATGATTTACTAGTTCTCACCAACCACTAGTTCTCTGAATAAACTATATTTTTTACTCCTCATAATATTCATTTATATAAGTATATAATATCTACTTTTTTACATAATTGCAAAATTTTTTTAATTTTACTCACAGGCCATTAGCGGAAAAATAAATATCGAAAACACAAAATTTAAACCTGAAAATCCTGCTATAAATCCTGAAATTATGGTGTCAATAAGGCTAATACCCTCTACATACCTAAAAAAATAAAATTGAACGAATCAAAAAACTAACAATAAAATTGAAAATATAAAAATACAAATACAATAGTTTAGTCCTTTAATTAACATTTTAGTATTATTTCTAACAAATTGTTCTATCATAATTCATAAACTAATTGATAAAGCTATTATAATCAAGCAAAAACTAACTCAAAGCATTGCTCAATAAGTATCATAGTGACTAGTTACAAACAATGGTATTTCAAAAACAAATATTAGAGGGAAAATTACTAAAATAAATCATTTTAATTTTGTTAGTATCATAATTAACCTCTTATAGAACTATTATATCTCTAAAACTAGCAAATTTATAAAAAACAAAAAAAGGTTATAAATAACCTTTTTCAAAAAAGTTTTAACACCAATATCTATCAAGTAATTTTTGTGGTGTTAAAACTAAACCCGACATTTTATTAATTACTTGAATTATTATATTGAACCATAAAAATAAATTTATGGGTAAAACGGTTTGGATATACACTTGTAATAGTTTAATTCATTCCTATTACATCTAGTGGTGGTGTTGTTCCTTTTTTTACGACTGTTAGAAATTCTGTCTTTTTAAGAGAAATTGCATTATGATTATCTTGATTACCATGAACAATATAATAATATAATTTTTCATCATTTTGATTCATAAATTCTCTAAAAGATTCCTTTTTTGTCATTATATGTTCACTTGGATCTTTAACAACTTCTACTGATTGGCTTAGTTTTTTAGCTAATTTGGCCTCAAATCTTGCTAAAGAAATTTTTACAAAAGCAAATAATACAGTCCCAATAACTACATAAGAAAGTATTACAGTCACAAGTGCAGAAACAGCTGTATAATATTCATTTTCATATAAGAAGTCAAATCTATTTAAAAATGGCATGTTAGCAAATGGTAAATATTCTTTATACATTAAAGGGTTGTTATGTGAATTTAGTAAAGCATCCCTTAAATTTTCACTAGACCCAAAATGTCTTGATAAATCGAAAATGTAAAATGAACTTATTATTGCAAATGGTAGTAAACATAAAAACATTTTGATGATAGATTTTATATTATCTTTTTTGAAAATTCAAAAGTAGTGTTCCATTTTTTTCTTTTCAATATCAACTTTATCGATAAATTCTAGTACTTCGTCAAAATAAATTGCTAAAAAATAAATTGCAACTGCAAAACCTATTATATTTTTTAAAACTTTAATCGTAAGATACTCTGCTTTAGTTTTTACTAAACTATCAAAAATTGGGAAAACGAAAAATAACACTATCAGACCAATTAAACCTAAATAGCTTTTGATGTTTGTCTTAATTTTTTTAACAATTAAGTCAAAACTTTTCATTATCCCACCTTCTTGCTATCGCTTTTATCTTTACCCATTTTTTTATAACTTATATTAGTATTTTACACCAATAAGTAAAACTTGCAAATTTTGGAAAAAAAAATGTGAAAAAAATACTAAAAAAATGCCTACAAATAAGCACTTTTAAAGATATTAATATTTTTTTCTAATTTTTTTATTAAATTTGGAAGAAATCTAAAAAAACAGTGTCATATATTCTTTCAATTCAATAGAACTTTCTAATTACACCTTTTGAATATTTTTCTTTCATTCTATTTTGTAACAAATCATAATAGCTTGATCAAATTTTTTTGTAAGTTTCTAATATTTTGCTATTTAGTTCATTTACATCTCTAGATTCTTGAGTAGATAAATCATCTTGATTTAATAAGACAAATATTCCATTTTTTGAAGTTAATCCAATATTTGAACATGTTAAATTCAAGTGTTTATCTCCTCATTCTGTATTTTCAAATAAACTTTCATTTGAGTAATATTGATCTTTAACTAAGTGTATATAATTTGCACTTACTTGTTGTTCATTGGCACTTATAGCATTGAAAGAGTTTATAAATGATGGTATTAATAGCATATTCATAACAATTGATAATGTTGCATTTAAAGGATTTTTAGTCTCAACTAAATTTTGCACTTCGTATTGACAAATAATTGCAGTAATAACTGTTGTAGCAACTGTTCAAACTAAAAACCACAATGGTGAATGGTCGGTTGTACGACTAATTTTTACTTTATTTTTATCAACATTTAGCTTAAAATCATAAACTTTAATATATTTATAGTAAATATTTATTTTAAATCAGTTTACAATAACGAATTTTAAAAGTAAATACGCTGTTAAACCAAGAGTTAAGTAACTTAATCAATTCATTTTATTTTCAATAAGTCCATATATAAAAACTCCAATGGTTAATAATAAAAGTACTTGATCGACACAAAAATAAGCAAATTTAAACGGATTAAATACTAATATTTTATTTACAAACTTTAATTGTTCTTTTAATAATTTAGGTTTCATAAATAAATTACTCTCCTTCTTTAAAATTTTTAAACAATTATTTTATTCTAAAATCATTTTATATAATTTTTTTGTAAAAAAAAAGATTATTTGAATTTAATCTTCTATGTCTCTATGTGATTTGTAATGTTCAATTACACGATCAATTTTTGCAGATTGAACAAAGTATAATAACCCAAAATCTAGAATTGATCTTACTTTAAATCTTTCAGCATCATCAATATTTCGATTTTTTGTTAAAAAGGTTACTCCACAAATAACAGATATAAGCAATATTATATCCAATACCAAACAAACTGAACCAATACCAATTAGTCAATTAGATAGATGTTTTTTTGGAATAAAAGATATAGAAAGAACAGTTATAGAACTCGTTATTGCTAATAAGACACTAGAAACAATTAAGATTTCAAAAACTCTTTTTTTGATTTTTGTAACTTTTTTTGACATATAAACACCCCAATATTTTATATTTTTTAGTTATTTTAAATTTTATTTTCTATCATAAGATAGAGATTTGTGTATTTCCTATACATATATAATACTATATTTAAAATAATTTGCAAATATCTAAGCTAAATAAAAATAAAACTCATTTAAATTATGAGTTTTATTGTTGATTTTCCTTATCTCTTTTTTGTTTTTCAATTGCTCTTTTTTGAGCTAATAATTTTTTATCTTCAAAAATCATACTATCAAGCAATTGTTTGTTTCTTCTTCTTGGATCTGGGAAATAATGGTAACTTACAAATACTATTCCATCAGTTAAAAGCATTGCAATTGTTGGTGTAATAGTTAAACAAAGGATTACAGGAATCATATATCAATGATCGAAGTACTCTTTGGTATTTAGCAAGTTTAAAATATTATTATTTATTCCAGGAACAAATAATGCAATCATATTCAATCCAGCTGCAATTAATGAAGATACAATTAATGGTTTATTTGTTACCATATTTATCTTTTTACTTGTTTTTCATTGAGATAACTTAATAAAGTTAACGAAGAATGAAGGAGCACAAGTAATTAGCATAAATATCGCAGTTCTTCCATAATCTCCAATTTCAAGTTTAATTTCCATTGGCACATCATGATTTTTAAATATTTGATATCATCCACTCTCTGCTAATGCATTTATAGATTCATCGTTATAACCATGACTTTCTAAAATTTTTCGATAAGTTTCATCATTAAAGATATTCATTATATGATCTTTATCCACAAAAGACATACCAAAGTAGAATGCTCCAATTGAACAAATTGTTAGAAATACAATTATTTTACCCATTGAGAATCAAATTCCTCTAAATAAAGAGTTTTTTCCTTTGATTGGTTTAACTTTCATCAAACTATCATCATTTTTACCCATACCAATTGCCAAGGCAATACATGATTCTACAATCAAGTTCATTCATAAAATGTTTGTAGCTTCAAGTGGTGATACAGAGTTTATTAAAGATAAAATAAATATTGCTAAAACGTTTGAAAAGTTAACTCCAAGAATAAATGTTATAGCACGTTTAATTTTTGCATAAACGTTTCTTCCTTCATTTACCCCTTTAATAATAGTTTCAAAGTTATCATCGGTTAGAATTACATCAGAAGCTTGTTTTGCAACATCAGTACCAGTAATACCCATTGCAACACCAATATCTGCTTTTGCCAGTGATGGCGCATCATTTACTCCGTCCCCTGTCATACTTGTGATATTATGACGTTTTTGTAAAGCATCAACAATTCGAACTTTATGTTCAGGGTTAACTCTTGCAAAAACACGAATTTGTTCAATAATTTCTAAGAAATCCTCATCAGACATTGTGTCCAGCATTTTAGAGTTCATAACCTCTTTTTCATCATGTGCTAAATCAAGATCTCTTGCAATTGCTAAAGCTGTTACAGCGTGATCACCTGTTATCATAACAACTTTAACTCCAGCTGCTTTAGCTTGTTTAATTGCTTGGACAGCTGAATCTCTAACAGGATCAATCATTGCAACTGCTCCCAAGAATACTAAATCGCTTTCAAAATTACTTTTATTTCCTTCATTACCTGTCTCTTTATATGCAAATGCAAGCACTCTAAGCGCATTTTCTGAAAGTTCACCAGCAATTTTTAATAGCTCATCTTTATCTTCTTGAGTAATTGGTCTTGTTACATTATCAATCATAATTTTTGAACAACATTGTAATAACTGGTCTATTGCCCCTTTTGTAAAGACGGTTTTCACACCTTTAATATCATTAACGGTAGTCATCATTTTTCTTTCACTATCAAAAGGTTTTTCGTCAATTCTAATAAATTCATCACGAGCTTTTTGTTCATCAAGACCTGTAACTTCAGCGAAGTCAACAAGAGCTAATTCTGTAGGATCTCCAATTCTTTCATCATTTTCTGTAACTGAGTCGTTACATAAAACTAATGCTTTTAAGAAATAATCAAGATGCTCATCGTGTTTTTCATTTGTGTAGTCTTTTGCATTAATAACTCTATTGTCCATAACTAATTTTGTTACAGTCATTTTATTTTGAGTTAAAGTACCAGTTTTATCTGTACAAATTACATTAACACTACCTAGTGTTTCAACTGCCTTTAATTTTTTGACGATAACATTTTGATGAGCAAGTCTTCTTGCACTAAAACTTAGTGTAATAGATATAATTGCTGCTAAACATTCAGGGATAACTCCAATTGCTAATGTAATTGCAACCATTAAGTAACTAGCTCATGCTGTACTATTACCTGAGAAGTATAATGAAATAAATATTATAATTCCTAGCGCTAAGCTCACTAAGGCAACTATTAAAGTAAATTGACTTAGTTTTTTTTCTAAAGGTGTTGCTTCTTCATCGTTTTTGTTTATTGAAGTTGCTATTTTACCAATTTCTGTATTTTCACCAGTTTTTATTACAACACCAATCGCTCTACCAGCAGTTGTAAATGTTGACATAAATGCAATGTTTTGCATATCTGCTAAAATTGTAGTACTTTTAATTGGTTTATGAGTTTTTTCAACCGGTACAGATTCACCAGTTAAAATTGATTCATCAATCATTAATTCACTCGATTCCACAATTCTTAGTTCAGCAGGCACATATTTACCAGCTTCTAAAACAACAATATCACCAGGAACTAATTCAGTAGCATCAATTTCTTGTTGCATATTATTTCTAATAACAACCGCCTTTGGTTTTGATAGATCTTTTAAAGCATCCATCGACTTTCTAGCTTTGATAGTTTGAACTGTTTCTAATATTGCATCAATAATAACTATTAAAAAAATCACTATAAAGTCTATGAAATCATCAATTGTTACAGTTCATTCACCTTTACCTAAAAGTGGTGCTAAAACACTTATAATTGCAGCTATCATTAAAATTATTTGAATTGGTTCAAATAAAGAATGAAGAAATACCATATACCAAGGTGTTACTTTACCTTGGGGTAGTGCATTTTTTCCATATTTTTCAGTTTTTTCTTTTACTTGTGCATCTGTCAAACCTTTTTTTATATCAGTTTCTAGTGCAGCTTGTAATTGTTTATTGTCTTTCGACAAATACTCGTCCATTAAAACTCTTTCCCTCTCTTATATATAGAATAGTTTCGTTTATATTTATATATTATATAGTCTTTGACCGAGTTGTCAAATAAAATTGCTTAAATTTCAAATTTATTTGGGTCAGGACCATCACGATGCTCTTTAATAGTTGCAATATAATCCATGTCTTCTTGTGTTAATTCAAAATCTCCAAAATTTATGTTATCAATAACTCTTTGTGGTTTTGATGATTTTGGTATAACAACATATCCTAATTGATAGGCTCATCTTAAACATATTTGAGCTGGATTTTTATTATACTTTTTAGCTAGTTCAACTAATTGTTCAATTTCAAAGCATTTACCTCTAATTAAAGTTCCTCATGATTCAACAATTATTCCATTTTTTAAACAGTGATTTACTAGTCTATTACATGGTAATGCTGGGTGAAGTTCAAATTGATTTATTACAGGTTTGATTTTAGCAAATTTCATTAGTTCATCAATGTGACCCTCTAAAAAGTTACTGATACCGATTGATTTAACTTTTCCTGCTTCAACCGCTTCTTCAAGTGCTTTTCAACACTCTAATCTTTCTGGTGTTGGTCAATGAATTAGAATTAAATCAATATAATCTAATTCTAATTCTTCTAAAATTCTATCAATTGCTTTTACTGCTTTTTCATAAGCATGGTCATTATTTCATATTTTTGAAGTTACAAATAAATCTTCTCTTTTTACTTTGCTTTCTTTAATTGCTTTTGCAATTTGTTTGTGATTCCCATAGTATTGAGCGGTATCAATATGACGATATCCCGCTTTTAATGCTGCCAAGATAGATTCGTCTATCCCATTTTCACTATCTAGTTTGTATGTTCCAATACCTACTTGTGGAATAAAATTTCCATCATTAAATTTTATTCTTTTTTCTAAAACATTCATATTATTTTTCCTCTTCTTTTTTATCTTATTAAAATTCAAAATTATTTGGATCAGGACCATCACGATATTCTTTAATTGTTGATATATAGTCCATATCTTCTTTAGTTAATTCAAAATCCCCAAAATTTGAATTATCAACAACTCTTTCAGGTTTTGATGATTTTGGTATAACAACATATCCTAATTGATAAGCCCATCTTAAACAAATTTGAGCTGGTGTTTTGTTGTATTTTTTAGCTAATTCTACTATTTGCTCAACTTCAAAACATTTTCCTCTAATTAAAGTTCCTCATGATTCAACTACTATATTGTTTTTTCTACAATGCTCTACAAGACTATGACAAGGTAATGCTGGATGTAATTCAAATTGATTTATTACAGGTTTTATTTTAGCCACCTTCATAAGTTCATCAATATGTTCTTCTAAAAAATTGCTTATTCCGATTGATTTAACTTTTCCTGCTTCAACCGCTTCTTCAAGTGCTTTTCAACACTCCAATCTTTTTGGTGTTGGTCAGTGAACTAATAGCAAATCAATATAATCAAGTTCTAATTCTTCTAAAATTCTATCAATTGCTTTTACAGCATCACTATAAGCATGATCGCTATTTCAGATTTTTGAAGTTATAAACAACTCTTTTCTGTTTATATTTGTTTTTTTAATAGCCTCAGCTAATTGATTTTGATTTCCATAAATCTGTGCTGTATCGATGTGACGATAACCTTCTTTTATTGCTGCTGCAATCGAATCAACAATTCCACTTTGTTTAGTAAGTTTTGATGTTCCCAATCCTACTTGTGGGATGAAATTACCATCGTTAAATTCTATTTTTTTGTCTAAAACCTTCATTCAATCTTCCTTCTTTATAAGTAAAATAATTACTTTTTTGGGTTTATACCCACTTATATACTAAATTATATAAAGTAAAAAAAAATATCAATTTTAAAAATTGATATTAAAAATTAAAGTTACTTGGGTCAGGACCATCACGTTGTTCTTTAACGGTTGCAATATAATTCATGTCTTCTTGTGTTAATTCAAAGTCATCAAAATTTGCATTATCAACAACTCTTTCAGGTTTTGATGATTTTGGTATAATTACATATCCTAATTGATATGCTCATCTTAAACAAATTTGTGCAGGTGTTTTGTTGTATTTTTTAGCTAATTCTACTATTTGCTCAACTTCAAAACACTTACCTCTAATCAATGTACCTCATGATTCAACTACTATATTGTTTTTTCTACAATGTTCAACAAGACTATGACAAGGCAGTGCTGGATGTAATTCAAATTGATTGATTACAGGTTTTATTTTAGCCACCTTCATAAGTTCATCAATATGTTCTTCTAAAAAATTGCTTATTCCGATTGATTTAACTTTTCCTGCTTCAACTGCTTCTTCAAGTGCTTTTCAACATTCCAATCTTTGTGGTGTTGGTCAGTGAATTAAAATTAAATCGATATAATCAAGCTCCAACTCCTCTAAGATTCTGTCCACTGCTTTTACAGCATTTTCATATCCATGATCTTTATTTCAAATTTTAGAAGTAATAAATAATTCTTCTCTTTTAACTCCACTTTTTTTGATAGTTTTAGCAATTTGCTTATGATTTCCATAAATTTGTGCTGTATCAATGTGGCGATATCCTAATTTTAGAGCTGCCATTATCGACTCATCAATTTCATTTGTATTAGTTAATTCATATGTTCCTAATCCAAATTGAGGAATAAATTCTTCGTTATTAAATTTTATTTTTTTATCAAATATACTCATATTTCCTCCTTGGTATTAATACCAATTAAATAATAAAACATTAACCCAAGGTTAATGCAAGTCTTTTATTAAAAAAAATTTATTTTTTATTTATTAAAATTCTTTTAATAGTTGGTGAATTTTTACTCCAACTCCATCTTCATCAATTGGTAATATAACTTCTTTTGCGAGTTTTTTTATACCTTCAATCGCATTACCCATTGCATAAGTGTTTTTAAAGTTTTTAAACATTGGATAATCATTAAATTCATCACCAAAGACATATAAATCATCTTCACTAATATTTAAATACTTGGCCAATGCTCTTAAACCTCAATCTTTTCCAGCTCCTTTTTTATAAATTTCTAATGTTCAATGGTTATCCCAGAAAAACTCTAGTATTTCCACATCAAATTGTTTTAATAAATTTAAAGCATATTCTTTTTCTTTGTTATCATAACAAGTAATATTCAATGAACAAAATGTTCCTTTAACTTCAGTTTTTATTGCATGATATAATTTTTCTCTAGAATCATAAAAATTCATACAATCTTCTAAAAGTATTCTAAATCCATGCTCTTTGTTTTTATCTTCATCTGCAAAACGATTATTTCTTAAAGTATAAATTTTAAAATCATTTAGTAAATAAAATTCTAAATTAGTTTCGTAAATTACATCTAATATTTTATTACCCTCTTCATTAGAAAAATGTAATTGTGCCACATATTCATTGGTTACAGGATTTATCACACTTGTACCATTTGTCGCAATAACAGGTAGTGTAATCCCAAGATCAACAATATGTTGAACAGCTGAAAAATAATTACGCCCGGTTACAATAGTAAATGAATTGTTGGTTTTTTTCATAAAATCTTTAATCATCTCTTTACAAGATTCAGAAATTATATTACCTTTTTTAACAATTGTTCCATCTAGATCAGATGCTACTACTTTTTTATATTTATTCATTTTTATTCCTCACTTTAACTATATTTTAAACCAACCTATTTATTAATTAAAAATATTTTATTAATTCTTGAGCCTTTTTCCCAACACCATCATTCTCAACTGAACCAATGACTTCTTTTGCAATCAACTTTAATTGCGGAACTGCATTTTTAACTGCGTATGTATTTTTAGCATTTTCAAACATTACTATATCATTTGTTTGATCTCCAAAAATAAAGAAATCATCAACTTTCATATTTAAATAATCAGCTAGCATTTCTAATCCAGTGTATTTATTAACACCTTTTTTAAAATACTCAATTGTGTTGTGATGGAAGTAACAATAAATAAGAGTTGAAAATTTTTCTAATGGAAATAAATTAATGATTTTTTGAAATTCACTTTCGTCGTTGTATTCAATAAAAAATGATCCAAAATATTTGCAGTCGCTTTTAACTGCTTCAAATAATTCTTCAAGAGTATCATATAAGTTAAAAATACTTTCATCAAAACTGTCTAAAGTAAATTTGTCTCTTCTAAAATGTTTATTTCATACAGTTGACTTTAATCCAAAAACTTGAAAATCATTAACAACACTAAACTTAATTTGATTTTTGACAAGAATAGCTAAGTTATTTAAAAACTCTTCTTTTTCAAAATGTTTCGCTTTTAAAATTTTTTTATTAGTAGGATCAATTAAAGTAGAACCATTTGCTGTTAAGATAGGTAAAGTAATATTTAAATCTTTTATATGTCTCTCAGCTACAAAAAATTGTCTTCCTGTCACTATACTAAAAGCATTATTAGTTTGCTGCATAAAATTTTTTATTGATTTTTTAGTTTCTTCAATCAATACATTATCCTTAGTTATAATCGTTCCATCCATGTCAGAAACAGCTAGCTTTTTATAAGAACTCATTTTTAATACTCCTTTATTTATTATTTTAAACCTATTTATAATTTTATTAAACTTATTGTTTGTTAGTATTTAATAAAATTTAGTATCTTTATTATATAATTTTTACAATAATGAGGAGTTTTAAAATGAGTAAAAATATTGAGTTTAAAAATATAAGCAATTGAATCAAAGACATACACGATAAAAATATTTATAATTGTAGTGTTGTTGTTGTAAGTAAAAATAAAGAAGTTATTTATACTAAAACATTGGGTTATAAAGACTCAAATAAAAAAATCGATGTTGAAACAAATGATTTATTTAGAGTTTATTCAATGACAAAACCAGTAACAGCGTTGGCTTTTTTAATTTTATGTGAAAAATATAATATCAATCTTGATGAAAAAGTGTCAAAATATTTACCAAGTTTTAAAAATATGAACTATTTTGAAGGTAGTAAAATAACTTATACCGATGAATTAACACTTCATCATTTGTTATCAATGCAAAGTGGTTTAACTTATGGGTGAGAAGATGATTTTAGAGATAATTTAATAAAAAGTATTTGAGAAAAATATGAAAAGGAAAACCTAAGTACTATGGATTTTGCAAATGAATTAGCAAAAGTACCCTTAAAATTTAAACCAGGAAAAGATTGAGTATATGGACTTAATTTAGAAGTTTTAGCGGCAATTATCGAAGTTGTATCAAAAATTAAATTTGAAGATTTTATGCAAAAAAATGTTTTTGAACCTTTAAACATGAGAGACTCAAACTTTTATATATTTGACAAAAAAAGAGAAGTAAAAGTTCAAATAAACACTTGTAAAAATGGTTATCACAAAATAGCTCAAGATGATAACTATAAAGGACACTTTCAAGAAGTTTATAAAATGTCAAATTGTATTCTAGGTGGTTCAAACTTAGTAACAACTGCCCTAGACTACCAAAAGTTTTTAGATGTTTTAATTGATGGATTTGTTGATGGAAAACAAATAATTAGTAAGAATATATTGCAATTAATTTCAAAAGATGTTTTAGATAAAAGACTTGAACAATTTTATTGAAGATATAATGATGACTATAGTTATTGTTATGGTGGAAGAGTAAGAATTAAAAATGAAATTGAACCCAAGACAGAAATTGGTGAATTTGGTTGAGAAGGTATATTAGGTTCTTTTGGTATGTGTGATCCAAAAAATAAAATAACTGTTACATTACTTCACAGTTCTAATCCTGGTTTTAATACAATAAATGGTGAAGAATTTATAAAAGTTTTGTATGATGATTTAATAGAAAATAATTTAATTAAAAAGTAATATTATGACTTACTATTTCATAAATCAGTTCATAAGCTTTATCGAAATTGCTTTTATCTTTTGAAGATATAGATAAAAATAAATCCCTTTTATCTAAATTTAAAGTTGTTTTAACAAGTTTTTCATTTTTTATTATTTCATTTTTCTTACATTTATCTTTTTTAGTAGCAATTATTAAAACTCTAATATTTTGCTTTTTAAAAAAGTCATACATATCTTTGTCATCATTGGTTGGCTTATGTCTTAGGTCAACCAACTGACAAACTCCTTTAAGATTTTTTCTATTTTGTAAATAATCTTCCATCATATCTGCAAATGCTAACTTTTGATCTTGACTAACTCTTGCATATCCATAACCAGGTGCATCAACTATTCTAAAAGATGAATTATTAATATCAAAAAAGTTCAATAACCTTGTTTTACCAGGTGTTGAACTAGTTTTTGCTAACTTATTTTGATTTGTTAAAGAATTTATAAAGGTCGATTTTCCAACATTACTTCTGCCAATAAAGCAAATTTCTGGTATTTCATCATTGATTCAATCCTTTTTTGCTGCTGCAGACTTAATAAATTTTGCTTGCTTAATCATTTATTTTTTTTGAATTTTTTCTATTGGTTTTATTAGTTTATCAAACTCTTCTTCTAAAGTATTTGGAACTTTGCCTTTGTTTGGATCAACTAACACGTACTCAAAATAGTACTCATTTAATCATTTTACATATTGTTCTTGACGAACTATTTCATCTTCAACAATAGGATTTTCAAAATTATCTTCATTGTATTTTTGTTTTAATGACTGTAAAAGAGATTCTTCCATTTCTAGATAAGCAAAAAAATCCTCTTTTCGAATCTTTTTAAGATTTTTCTTTGAAAAAAGCCTTTTTTCTTCTTTATTTAAGAATTTTTCTAACATATGAATTCACTCCTTATTCAACAACTAAATTATAAGGTAATTAAGAAAAATAGCAAAATGTAATAGTTCATAAAAGTCCTTTAAATAATAGGTTTTTAATGAAAATAAAAGTTTTTTAAAAAACGCTTATTTACCTTTATTTTTTAAATCTTTTTCTTTTGATTCTAAATTATCACTAAAAAAGTCCTTTAATCTTCAATTGTACTTTAATTGTGCTGTATTTACTGAATTATGACTATCTAAATAGCTAATTACTAAATAGTTTCTTCTTAAAGTTGAAGAAATTGATCTTATTGAGTTTTTATCTATTTTTAAATCAAATAAAAAATAATATACCTCGTTTGATTCAATTATATACATTGTTTTATAAACTTTATCTCCAAATAGAATCATCAGAAGAACAAAAACAACATATGTTATATACAAAATATTAAAGGGCAAAACAAATTTCTCTACTATATTTTCATCTCCTATATAGCAATAAACTCCAAGTCCTAAAGATAAAATAAATAAAACTGGTGTAATCAAATAACAAATCACATTAAATCAAATAAAAACAGGTTTATTTATATAAGCTCTTTTTATATCCATTTTTTTTAATTTATAAAACTTAAGATTTATATATACTAAAACAGCTGAAAAAAGTACTGTGCAAAATGATATTAATACTATTCCTGTTAATATTTTAGTCATCCGTTAATTCCCCTTTTTTGATGGCTCTATAAGCCAAAACCAAGTCATTGGTTTCTGGATTTAATAGAACCTTATTATCATCAAATATTATTTCAACACCAGTCACTCATTCTTTGTTGCCATAAAAAGTAAATGCAATTAAAGAAAATATTTTTTTTATATCTATTTTTAAATACTTATTTTCATATTCTATTAAAACATTTTTATTAGTAAGATAAATATCTGCATTTATTTTTGTTAGAACATTATTTTTATAATAAAATTTGTAATCATGCGATCATTGTTTATCTTTTTTTCCATTATACTCTTTTGTTTTTTTATAAAGAGAAATACCTTTTTTAAAAAAATAACATATTTCACCCAATGGAAGTTCATAATCTATTTTTTGTTCTTTTAATTGATAATTATTTTCTTGTTCGTTTACACTTTCTAAATATTTAACATTAATATTTTTATATACACGAATTTTTTCATTATATAAAAGTGCCAAAAAACCAGTAATCATTAAACTAATTATTCATAAAATAACAATTGTAATAACTACAATATTTTTGTTTTCCATTAATTTTCTCTCTTCTAATAAGCTTACAAATAAAAAAATAAGTTAACCCTATTTTTTCTTATTTGCTAATTTAGTTTCAACCTTAGTTTTTACTTTTTCTCATTTTATCATTGTTTTTTTATGCAATTCATCAGTATTTACATAGTTAATTTCTTTTCCAGATATGCCGTTTTCTTTATCGTCAACAGCTTGTTCCTTTGATGATGTTCATATATTTAATACAGGATTTGAATCTTCTAATCCAGAATCTTGAACTCATGAATATCTTGGATCTTCTTCTATATGAGGCGCTTTATCTGCTATAAACTGTTGTTCTTTCTTAAAAACACCACTTATGTAATTTGCCTTATCATTTGATTTAGCATTACTTCTTTGTGGGGCAACGACTCTTGCATATCTTGATTTTGTTGGTTTTTTAGACTTATTAAAACTCATAATAACCTCTCAATCTTCTTTATTAATATATTAAGTAAATTTATAAAATAATTATACCTTAATTATTAGTTAAAAAAAAGACTTAGAATATACTAAATCTTTTTAAAAAACCAATGTCTTAATCTTTGTCAATTGCTTTTTCAGTTGCCTCGCTATATCTATGGCCCATAATTTCAATTCTATCAAGATATTCTTTAATTTTTTGTAGTTCTTCTTTTGTAAATGTAACATTAGAACCACTCAAATTTTGATCTAACCTATCTAAATTTTTTGTTCCTGGAATAGGAACTATAAAATCTTTTTGCGCCAATAATCATGCAATTGCGATTGCAGCAGGAGTTGTATTTTTTTGTTTTGCAATATCTGTTAAATAATCTACAAGTTTCATATTCTCTTTTAAAAACTCAGGGTTATTAAATCTAGGTATAGTATTTCTAAAGTCACCTTCTTCAAATACATGACCTGGTTTTATAGTTCCTGTTAAAAATCCTCTACCTAACGGAGAAAATGGAACAAAACCAATTTTTAACTCTTCTAGTAATGGTAATATTTTTTCTTCTGGCTCTCTTCAAAACATTGAGTATTCACTTTGTAAAGCAGTTACTGGAAACACAGCATGTGCTTTTTTAATAGTTGTAGCACTAGCTTCACTAAGACCTCAGTGTCTTATTTTTCCTTGTTCTTTTAGTTCTTTCATTACTAATGCAACTTCTTCAATTGGAACACTAGGATCAACTCTATGCTGATATAAAAGGTCAATGTAATTTGTTTGTAATCTTTTTAAACTACCTTCCACAGCTCTAAGAATGTTTTCTCTTGATGAGTCTAAACCAATAACTTTATCACCATCATACTTAAATCCAAATTTAGTTGCTATAACAACTTCTTCTCTACAGTCCTTGAATGCTTCTCCCATTATCTCTTCATTTTTAAAGGGTCCATATATTTCAGCTGTATCAAAAAAAGTAACTCCCTTTTTTTTAGCTTCTTTTAGAAATAAAATAGCTTCTTTTTTTGTAGGGAATGGTGGGGATGCAAAACTTAAACCCATGGCTCCATAACCAATTTCTGATACTTTTAAATCTTTTCCTAAAACTCTTTTTTTCATTTTGTCTCCTTTTTAAAATTATAAAACATTAACCTTGGGTTAATGCAAGTCAAAAAAACAAAAAAACTTAAAAATTTCTTACAATAATTTCTGTCAACGAATTTATTAAGATAACATAAACTTTAAGCATTTTTTGATAAGTATTTAAAAATACAACAAAGTCCTCAACCCCATCATTAAAAATTTTATCTAACTCTTTGCTTATATTATTTATAATTTCTTTTTTTTCTAATGCACTTTGCTTATCTATAACTTTTTGCAGAGATAAATGCATTGTTCCGCCTGATTTAACAACAAACTCAATAGCTTCAGGCCAATTATTTAAATGAGGAAAGTTAATAAAAGAGTTTGATTCCTTTACAAAAGTTGCACACACTAATTGAAAAATATGAATTTCATATTTCAAACTTGACATGTCTGAAACCAATTGACGAATGTCGTTGGGTATAGATATTTTTTTCTTAGGGTTTACAAGCCTTATTATTAAATCGATTGTTTGAAAATAAGATCTTGATAATAACTCAATTTCATCGGATTCTTGTTTATTCATTCTTAATTTATTAAAATCAATAATTTTCTTTTTTACATTTTCTTCAACTATTTCAAAGCTCAAGTTTTCCTTGTTGGCAAGTAATTCTCTAATCTCTGACATAAACTTAAAAGAATTATTGCAAACAAAAAATTTATTATCTATAGTAAATTTTTGTATTGATTCAAATAAGTTTTTTAAAAAATCAAATATTTTATTCGCTTCCAATTTAGAGTAACCTTCTTTCTATTTAATTTGTCTAGAATCAATAAATTCATCTAAAATTTGATACTTATTATTTTTTGTAACAGCAAAAAATTGTTCATATTCCAATACATCTAAACTCAATATCAATTCATTTTCTTTTATATCTATATGTCTTTCTTTATTTGTTAAAAAACTTAACCCATATTTTATTTCATTATTTAATTTGCTATTTGAATTTTCAATTTTAGCTATATTTTTTAATTTTATAATTTTATCAATTAAATATTTATTGGTTATTTTTAAAACCAATTTAGATTCTTTTACATCCGGTTTTATCTTTTTGAATAAAAGTTTAGTATTAATTTCTTTATTTTTTTCCAAACGGAAAAAATCTACATATTTGATCGTTATAATTAAATTTCCATTTTCATCAAAAGAATCATAATTACTTGAAGTAAAATCTACAATATTAAATTTTATAGGTATTTTTTTTAATTTTTCAGCTATCAAATTTATATTTATAGATTTATTTTTGTTATTATAAACATCATAACAATTATGTTTATAATCGTCTTCAAACATTGATAAACCCTTTTTTAAAATGTTTTTTTTGAATACTTCAAAAAAATAAGCTTGTGCTGAATCGATAGTGATTCTTTTCACATTTTTTGAGCAAATTTTATTCTTTATTAAGAAAATATCATCTTTTTCATAATTTAAAGTTAGCAAAAAGATATTATCTTCTTTTTTTTCTCTTATTTGTATAATATTATTTTTATAAAAATTATTAATTAAATCTACTGATATTATGTTTTTGAATCTTTTACTAATTATTTTATCGTTTATATAGTTTACACATCATTGTTTATGTTCATTATTTTTGGAGGTTGAAATGTAATAATTAAGCCTTTCTTTATTGCTAAAGTTTAAATCCAGTTTTGCCCCGCATAAATCATCTTTATAACATCTAGCGCATGTTATATTTATAAAATTATTCCCATTTTTATCATAAACACTTTTGTATAACAAGTTTCTTTTTGTAGCTGTATTAAAGCGTGAATCAAAATCGTATATTTTATCTTTAATCTTAATTACTCATTCCATAATATCACCTTATTTATTTTATCATTTAATAAGATTTTTTTAGTCTATTACTAATATAATATTTTAAATAATAATATAAAAAAACAAGCAAAAAGCTTGTTTAGAACAATTTACCTTTATTATTAAATAGGCAATTAAATGTTATAAAAAATATTTAAATTTTTTATAACAAATTAATAATATTATAAATTAAAAAAAATTTCCATATATTTTATTAATATTAATATTTTTTTTATTAATAATGGTAAATATATTGATAAAAAAATTAAGTATCTAATTCATTTTGTAAATATATTTCTATATTTATAGCTATTTCACAAATTGTTTGCATTTGTATAAAAATATTATATACTTTTCAAAAGCTTTTTACTCCATCCATAAATATGTTTTCAGCACCTTTAGTTTCTAAATACAATTCATCATATATTCCAATAATCAGATCTAATCCTTGTTCTCATTTTTTTATATCTTTTAAATTCTGTAAATTTAAAATTATTTCATTTTGTTGCTTATCTAAAATATTATCCATTTTACTTTTGTAAAAATATATAATTTCACTATATTTTTTTAACTTGTTTAAGAAATAAACACAAAGCTCATTATAATTTGGTATTTTATTATTTAATTTATAAAAATCATTGCAATATTTTACTATTTCATCTGTTAATAAAACACTTTCTCTTAAAGAGCTTATCTTAGGTTTTATAATATCGACATCATAGTTTATATTCTGTACATCTAATTCAAGTAAATATAATTGAACTAACTCATAGGAATTTAAAAACATGTCCTTTATTTCTTGAAATTCATCTAAATACTTTATTGTCTTTATTTTAGTTTCTATGTCTTCATAATAAGGAAACTCTATCTTATTTTTGCGAAAAGTTTTTTTTATGTAATCTATTCAAACTAAAATAGTTGAAAATGCTGGTTCGAAGTATTTTAAAACTTTTTCTATAACAGATTTATCAAATTCGTATTTTCCAATCATTAACCATATATCCTTTATAGTATTAATATATAATAATTATTGTAAATAGAAAAGATGATACAATGATAAATTATTTTAAACCTATCAAATTAAACTTAGAAAATATAGAATATTTGAAAAATTTAACACCTTATTGAAGTAAAAGTTTAAATAATAGTATTAAGAGATTATCAAAATGACTTTCAAAGTTCGGTAAAAGTAGCATTGATTTCAGATTGGAGTTTTATGAAGATTATGAATATTATCCAAAAATGTTTAAAATGATTGATAATTTCAAAAACTTTTTAAATCAAAAATATAAAATTATAAAACAAAATATAAAATTATTAAAAAAGTTTTACAAATTTATCAATGATTATTGCAAAATACTTGGAATTTGTAAATCTATAGAAATAATTTGCAATTTTTATAAAGTAATAAACGAAGAAGATTTTTCGGATTTTAAAAGTCTTATAATTGACTTGACAAATGAAACTATTAGCAATTATTTAACACTATATAAAAATCAATTAGAAGTACTTTTTAATGATTTTGATTATTTAGAAATGATTTTTAAAAATAAAATAATTTTTAAAAATAAAATAATTGAAGTAAATGATATAGTTGGTAAAATAACTAAATTCTCATTATTATCTGTTAAAAAAAATAAAATAAATGAACAAATTTATACTAAAGTTATTGCAGAAACCACAGAGTTTTACACATTTACAGAAACATTCAAAAATAATATTTTGACTTTTTTTAATAAATTAAGATTTAATTAAAAAAGCTTTAATAAGTTATTATTAAAGCTTTTTTAATATATATAAAATTAATCACAATTTAAAATTAATTTATGCTTATTATACAAAATCTATAACCAGCAGTAATTATTAGAAAAAAAGTTATTATCAATAATGCGCCAATATAATAAATAGGATCAAAGAAATTTTCATAAGTATTTTGTGAAATTTGTCTTTCATTACCTAAACTTAGATTATAAACAGTATAAGGTAAAAAAGTGTTTTCTTGTTTGTGCATGTCAATAGAAGAATCACTATAAACTTCAAATCATACATCATCATCGTAAAAACCAGTGTATTTGGTATAAAAGTCTCATGTTCCATAAAATGGATTTACATATGTTATGTAGTTAAGAGTATTCATACTTTTTTGGTATTTTTGAAAATTTTCATCATTAACAATTACTTCTGGAACTCCAGAGTTGTAAGTAGCGTATAATCAATTGGTTGTATAATTAATAAAATAATTTTCAAAAACTCTAGCTGCAAACATTAATTCAAAATCTAAGTTTTTGTTGATAAAGTCATCTATGTAATCTTTATAAGGTGAATCATTTGACAATGCTAGCGTACTGTTTGACAAATTGATATCATTCATTCTTTTTATAAATAATGAATTTAAATCATTTGTTGTCATTCTAACCTTTTCTTTTGTTTCAACATCTTGTATATAATTAGTTTCTAATTCGTTTGGGTTGGTCACATTTGAGTTATCAACAAATGATATAAAAGAATTAAAAAGTTTACTTTTTTCTTTTTTTAAATTTGGGAAAGTAGTTTTTAATTCATTTGTAAAATTATAAAAATCATTTAAAATATTTTTTGTTTCATCTGAATCACTCATTGATTCAATCTTTTCACTTAATTGGTTCATAGAAATAAAATGACTTTCTAAAGTAAACTTGATTATTACTTTTTTTCCTATTCAAGATTCTTTCATATTTTCTCCCTTAACAATAACCGGAATAGGTATTGAAGGTGAGTTTTCATCATCTGCATTATATGTTATTGATAAGTTTTTTTTATCATCTTTATCTATCAAGCCTAATTTTTCATCTCAAAAACTTTGGTACCTTTTTTTAATGATGCTATTATTATCAAAGCTAGACTTAGTCATGTATAAATTATTACCTGAATCGTCTGTAGAATAAGGTGTTGTTAAAAATTCATTTATAGCTTTTGATAAGTATTTATATTTTATTTTTCCTTTTGATACTATTTTTTGTAAATCAATAGCATCATATATATCTTTAACAGTTGTCAATACACCACTTGTTTGATTATCAATTCCAGTTTTTACAGTTAACCTAATTACGTTATTTTGTTGTTGCATTAACTTCATAGGTATATTTGCAATAAATGATAAAGACATTAGCAAAGTTGATATTACAAGAGTGGGTTGACTTCCTAAAAAAATAATTAGAAATATTATAAAATTAATTAAACAAAAAGCAACCGCTAAAGTAAAAATCAAAAAATAAGTTGTTTTTGTTAAAACATATTCTTTTAAAACAAATTTATTCAATGCTAAATAAGTAAAATTAAATATTCCATAAGAAAAAAACAAAGATGAAAAGACCGTAAAAATAACTGTTAAATAAATAACAAAAAATATCTTTCTTCTTGAAATTTGGTTTGCCAAAGTTATAAAAATTGTTTTATCATCAATTTTTCTAACAAAAAAAAAGTTTAAAACTCTTATAATCAAAAGAAAAATAAAAACATTAATAAAAATAATAGCATAAAAATCAAATAACTCATTTATCATTTGACCTGAACTAACCAAAGAAAACACTAAAGCTACAACTAAACTAAAAATATTAGTAATAATAGTAAATATTACAAATGTCTTTTCGAAAAAAAGCGTTCTAAAATTAAATTTTAGTAAATTAAATAAAGTTATTTTACCTACTTTTTTTTCCATTTTTTACCCCTCATTTATTTTATTATAACATAACTAGACTTTAAATCATATAGAATAACGGAATTTAAGTAGACCATTTGCAAATATAATAAAAGATCTTTTATATATTAAAATTATATTTTATTTTATGTAAATTATTCAAATGTTTGCGAACTTCTTAAAATAATAATAAAAATTTTCTTTATTTTCAAACTTATTACCAAAAAATTTTATAAAATTTTTTTTAATTCATCTATTTAGACTTTCTATTGGTGCATTATGTTTAAATCCTTTTTTAGACATTGAATAAACTATAAAATCATTTTCATTTACATAGTTAAAAATGAGCTCATTAGCAAAGTCGAACCTCTATCAGATTATATTATCTTTGATTTGCTTTTTCAATGGAATAGTTATTTGTTTCTTTAAAAACAGATAATGCACTATTTGAATTTTCACTTTTATCAAAACTATAACTAACTATAGTTCTTTTTTCTCAATCATATGATATTAAACAATTAATTTTACTTCATTTTTTCCATTATTTAAAAATATATTAAAGTTTATTCCATCCATACCGATTATATTTGGTCGACTATAATTCATTTCCAACAAGCCTTCTCTAACATAAATATTATGTTTTTTTGATTCTGATTTCTTAACACTACGTTTCTTTCTACTTGGATTATTTAATATTCATGGATGATCTACTCTAATTTTTCTAATCCTTTTTTCAGATACTTTTACGCCTTTATTTACATAAATTTACTTACTTATTAAATTTGCGCAACTTGATAAACTACTATTTTTTAGATTATAGTCTATTATTAGTTTATTATCTATTGTATATAGGACTATTAAAATTTGGTAAATCATTAAAATATAGACCATTTTTAAATATAATTATTGGGTTTTCTAAATTATTTTTTAGTTAAACTTAGAAAATGTATTTATATGAATTTTAAAATAACTAATTAATCTATTAGTTCTCAAGACATGCTTTGCAATAAAACAATATATTTGACAACACGCATAATGTTTATAAGCTTTTGTTGCCATTATCATTATCTTGTCCTTCTCGATCGTCTTCAACATGTTCAAAATTATAGTCATTGTGCAAGAAGGTATGAACTTTTACAAAATTTCTTTACTTGCCATTGCTAATAGCTTTTCTTCTTTTTCAAACTTTAATTGTTTTTCTAAAAGTCTAATTTTCTTTTAAAACTTTATTTTCTTTTTCTTTTGTTTTTGAATCTTTAGATACAAATTCTTTTTTTAACTTTTTGCTGGCCAAATAAATGGTGTGGAAGGTTATGTTGAATCAATTTTATCTAAATTTTCTCCTAATTAATACCTTTTTAAGACTTTCTTTTTTAAATATTCATTATACTTTTTAAGCATATTTTCCTTTCTAATATAAAAACTAGTTGTATATATCACTGGTCTACTTAGTTTTTTTCTCTTTATCGATTTTCATAATTATTTCAAAATTAATTAAAAACATAAAAAACTCTACACAAAATGTGTAGAGAAATTCATTATCAAAAGTTTGATTTTAGTTATGATTTTTTGTTAAATTTATCATTATATTTTTTCTATTACTGGTTTATATCTGAAAGAATCAGTAGGTTCATGAGTTCAAATTCCATCTGTAACAAATCTTATGTTGACAAAATTTAATGTAAAATTGAATTCTACTGTTTTAGCTTTCTGATCTCCATTATAGGAATTTATATATAATCCAGGTTTTCTAGTTACTTTATCTCCACTCAGTCAAGAAGCATTTGCCAATCTTAAATGTAAAGGAGGAGTTGATTTTTCAGCCATCTCTCATCCAAAGTATGATTGATTACCTTCACTAAGTAATTTATGTCTTGCTAGAGCTTGAGCATCTTTACCTGTATTTTTAAATTGTAGTTTTGAATCATCAAAGTCCTTGTTTAATGATAAGACACTATTAAATCTTTTTCTAGTTGAATCCCAGTACATAATAGCCTGATAACTTCCTTGATATTCATAATTAGATATAAATTTTATATCAATTGAGTCAAATAAACTATTTTCTCCACCTTTCATACCAGCTATTGAATAACTTTCTGTTGTGTTACCGATACCGTAAACTTCATGATATTTTTTAATACCATTAATGATATTTGCTTTGATTGATTTAAATGTTTGAGAACTTTCATAGTTTTCTTTGTTAATGGCAGTTATATCTTCCTCTTTATTAGAAACTGTGTAACCTGCAGCAATAAACAATTGATTTAAATCAATTTTAAATCCACCCGAAACTTCTAATTTTAAATTTTCAATTTTAAAAATTTTGTAACTAACCGATCTTTTTATAGCTTTTAATAAATCATCTTTATTAGAAACTGTAGTCTGGTCATTTAAATCTTCAGCAGCATTAATTATGCTTTCACTATAAGTTTTAGTTCAATTACCGATATTTTCTAGAATGTAATTTTTTATGGCTTCATCATAATTAACAGCACCTTCTTGTTCTCCTTTTTCGATATTTTTAAAAATATAATCATACAAACTTTGATTTTTCGCTAAACCCTCTTCATTGTAGTAATTAGGAGTTGTTCCTTTATCTTTATCTTTTCATTTATATCTTGATTGACTATTAGCATATAAATTATAGTCTCATACTTCATTTGGATTTTTATCGGAAACATCGTCCACTAATGATGCTGAGTCTACAGCACTAGCATCAACTTTAAAAGTTGTGCCTTGTGATGAAAATAAATCATTTAAAGTCTTTGTAAGTTCAGGTAAAAATTCATCTTTATCAAAAACTTTTTGAATAGCAGAATTAATTTTTGTGCTGTCATTTATAAATTTATCATCACCATTTATTGATGAGTCAGGTTTTATCAAACTACTAAATTTAGAATCTGTAATATATTTATATTTAAGAGTTTTTGCAGCTTCTTTAACAGCTTTTTCAACTTTTTCTGAACCTGTTAGAGTATAACCAAATTTTACAGTTGCTATTTTTGGATCATTTGATGTTGAATTTTCAGAACTTTGGTTATTAGAAACATATGTTAATTTGAAATTTACATCTAAACTAAGATTTAGTACATATTTGCTTAGGTTTTGGTCAGAACCATCTCTAACATTTGCATCTCCAGTTTCCACTTCATCACTAAAAACTACTTTGTTTTGGTCACTGTCATCCATGAATTTGCTAAAATCAATATCTAAAATTTTTTCCGCTGTAAGGCTTCCCACAACAATATTATATTTAGCATTTTTCTTTAAGTTGTCTATTTCATTTTTCATTGCATCATAATTTAAATGACTTTTAACGTCAGCTAAAAATGCATTTTTACTATTTTCATCATTATTTTTTTTCAAAATTTCTGATATTTTATATGTATTTTTTTCTAAAGCATTTACGCCACTTAGCTTATTTTTAAAATTTTTATCAAAAAATTTATTTTGGCTTTTATCAATATTTTCAAATCATAATGAATGCGAGCTTTTTAATTGTTTATCAATAATATTTGAAACTTCTTTTTTAAATTCGTTAAGAACAGATTCATAATTAACAGATGGTTCTGGGTCTTTTACCCCTTCCCCTGTACCATTAGAATCTCCACCATCGTTTTTATTATCTTCAGCAGCTTCATTTTTAGCAGGACAAGCCACAGCTAAGCTAGATGATGCCGCTATTAGACTTATACTTGTTAAAAGACTTAATAACTTTTTCATATTTATCACCTTTCGTTTTTAATAATTACATTAAATATTTTGTATAAACTTAATATTTTTATAAAAATTAGTATTTTTAATTAAAAATTGCTAAAATTAGTTATCTTTTGCTTATAATTGTAAACACTATTTTACACAATTAAATAAACAACAGATACTTATAGAATATAACAAAATAAGTAAAAAAACAATATTTAAATATTAATTAAATAATTTTTTGTATCTTAATTTCTATTTATATTAAGTAAGACCTCAAGATTAGATATAAGGTCTTTCAAGTGTTTCAAAATAGGTTCATATGATTTGGAATCATTACAATTAAAACCATATTTTTCAAATAATTCTAAGGGTCTTAAATTTCCACCTTCTTTTAAAAAACTAATTATTTTTTGACTATTTTTTGTTTTTTTAAAGTCATTATATAAATAATAGGAAACAGCAATTGAGACAGAATATTTATACATATAAAACGGCTCATCAAAGATATGAGATAAATCAAACCAATTATAGTATTTTATTTGATTATCAAAATCACTTAAATAATCTCTTTTAATATCTATTTCATTTAATATTTTTTTTATATTTTTAAAAGTTAATGGTTGTTGTGCGTTTACTAAATCATGAGCTTTTAATTCAAACTTAGTATTTCTAATGGAACTAAAAAAATTTATTATTATAAAATCAATGCTATTTTGTAAAACATTAATTTTTTGATTACTTTCTAATTTTTTCAAAAGATAATCACTAAGTATATGTTCATTTAAAGTTGAACTAATTTCTGCAATCAAATTGCTAAACAAATTAAGTGGTTTAGGTTGATACTTGTTCGAAAACTTTGAATGTACAGAATGGCCAACTTCATGAGCAAGAGTATAAATAGACTCAATATCATCTGTTCAATTCATAGAAATTAAACTGTCAAAATTTGATGAAGAAATTGTAAAAGCTTCAGAGCTTTTATTTTCATCTTCATAAAAATCAATTAAATTACATTTTAATGATTTCTTTAAATATTTTAAGTAATTTTTACCTAAAACTTTAAGTGATTTTTTGACAACTTTTTTACCAAATTCAACAGAATACAAGTGTTTATTTGTCGTAGCAAATCTAAGTGATGTATCTGTATAATAGAATTTATCTGTAAAGCCAAAGTAATTTTTGTATATTTTTAAATATCTATCTATCAAATGTTTATTTTTATCAGCTACATCAAAAAGAATGTTAAGTTGAGACTTATAAAAATCTTTTTTATCAAAATAAAAATCAAAGTAATGCTCTTGATTAATCATTTTAGAATATTCAATATTGTTTTTTATTATAGATTCATAGATTTTTAAAAAAGTTGTTTTATTATTTTTTAAATTTTCTTTGAAAAGTAACTCAACATTCGTTCTAAATATTTGATCTTCTAATGGTCTACTATTTGTCATGATATCATTATATTTATTATTATTCAATTCATATTTATTTTCACCAATAAATATTTCCTTAAACTCATTATCTTTGTACATCAAGGTGTCATACATTTCATATAAAATATTTGATGAATTAGAGACTTTTGAAAGTAGTTGTCTTTTATGCATTGGTAACAAATATTTTATATTTTCATAAAAGTCAAGATATGTTTTATAAAAAGGTTTTAAAGTTTTATCATTAATAACTAATTTCAAAAAATGCTCTCTATCAAAATTTTTTATTTCTTCATCTACTCATGTAAACATTCCATCTAATTGTCTCATTTTATTAAAGTAAATGGACTCGAATTCTTGAGCTTGTTTATCATTATTATCAACTTCTAAAATTTTTAAGTAATGCAATATTTTATCTTCAACTTTGTTAATTTTTTCATTTTTTGCAAAAAACTTTTTAAAAATTTTAAAATTATTTAAGCGATTTTTATAAAAAATAAGTTTTTTATTTTCTTTTATAACTCAATTTAAGTTTTTGTTAAATCTTTTTTTGCCTTTATAAATTTTATTTAAATTTCACTTATAAATATTTTTTGCATGCTTTCTTTGCATCTTAAATCCCTATTCTTTAATTTTTATATTCAATTCATTCAATTGAGATTCGGTAACCAAATCAGGTGCGTAAGTCATTGGGTCTATTCCTGATGAGTTTTTTGGAAAGGCAATAACCTCTCTTATATTTTCAGAATTAGATAAAATCATATTAATTCTATCTAATCCCAATGCACATCCTGAATGATAAGGAGCCCCATATTTATATGCATTTATAAATCATCCAAAGTTTTTATCAATTACTTCTTTACTTAATTTTAAAGCCTCAAACATTCTTTCTTGAATTTTTAGATCGGTTATTCTCTGACTTCCACCACCGATTTCAAAACCATTCATTACAATATCATATGCTTTTGCTTTTGCTTTTTTCATTTCTTTATCAAAGGTATTTAAACAATCATCAGATGGCATAGTAAATGGGTGATGAGCTGCAACAAATCTATTTTCTTCTTCTGAAAATTCAAAAAGCGGGAAATCTACTACTCATAATATTTTAAAATCATTTGGATTACATAATTGTTGAATTTTTCCTAACGAGCTTCTAACAGCACCCATAGCTTTGGTTGCTTTATGATAATCATCGACAATAAATAAAATAGTGCTTTCATTTGAAATATTAAAAAAATCTACTAACTCTTTTTTTTCTTTTTGTGATAATTTTGAGGCTATTGAACCGCTTCACTCATTTTTATCAAATTTTGTAAAAGCTAGTATATTAACTCCATTTTGATTTGCACTTTCAGTTAATTCTTCTAATTGTTTTTTATTTAATAAACCATTAACACATATAGATCTTATAGTTTTGTTATCAAGATTTGAGAATAAGGGTATTTCTGTATTTTTAAATATACTATCCACAGTTTTAATTTCATATCCAAATCTTAAATCTGGTTTATCATTACCAAACTTATCAAATGCTTCAGCAAAACTCATTTTTAAAAATGGTTCTTTTATATCTAAACCTTTTACTTCAAAAAGTATTTTTTTAATAACTGCTTCTATTATTTCCATAATGTCTTTATCTTCAGCAAAACTCATTTCCATATCCAGTTGCATAAATTCTGGCTGTCTGTCAATTCTTAAATCTTCATCCCTAAAACATTTAACAATTTGAAAATATCTATCAAATCCAGATATCATAAATAATTGTTTATATAATTGCGGTGATTGTGGTAAAGCATAAAATTTTTTTGGATTTAATCTTGATGGTACCAGAAAATCTCTTGCCCCTTCAGGTGTTGATTTACCAAAAACTGGCGTTTCTATTTCTATAAAGTTGTTATCAATAAAAAAATTTCTTATTATATGATTTATTTTACTTCTCAAAATAATATTTTTTTGCATAATAGATCTTCTTAAATCTAAATATCTATAAGTCAATCTAGTGTCTTCTTGGGTTTCTATATTATCTTTAATTTCAAAAGGTGTTAAATCAGATTTATTAATCAATTTGATAGTTGAAACTTCAACTTCAATTTCTCCTGTTTTTAAATCTTTATTTTTAGATTTTCTTTCAATAACTTTACCTTCTACTTCAATAACATATTCGTTTTTTAGAAAATCATATTTTTTACTTAATTTTTCATCAATAACAAGTTGAGTTATTCCGTATACATCTCTTAAATCTACAAAGTTAATTGCTCCCATTTTTCTTATTTTTGCAACTCATCCTTGAAGTAAAACTTTTTTATTTAAGTCTGTTAAATTAAGTTCTCCACATGTATGTGTTCTTTTCATTTTCTAATTACCTCTCATAATTTCATCTACTATATTTTCAAATTTAACTTTTTTTTCTGTTTTATTATTTTGTTTTTTCAATATTACAACATTCTCTTTTAATTCATTATTACCAATTATTATGATATTTTTTGAATTATATTTTTCTGATTGTTTAAATGCAGATTTTAAACTTCTACCCATAAAATCAAAATCAACTTTTAAATTTGCGGATCTTAACATTAACAACAAAATATTGCAAAATTGTTTAGCTTTTTCGCTTAAACCTATAATATATGCATCCAAACAAACTTCTTCACTTAAAAATATTTCATTTTCTTTTAAATTTACAATAATTCTTTCAACACCTAAACCTCAACCTGAAGCTGGTAAATCAACTTGCCCCAATTCATTAACTAGATTATCATACCTACCCCCAGCAATAAGAGTTAAATTATTTTTATCTTTTATTTCAAATACAAAGCCAGTGTAGTAGTCCAAACCTCTTACAAGCTTTTTATCTTCGATAAATGTAATACCTAGATTTTTCAAATTTTGTTTAAAATTCCTATAATAAGTTTTTTCCTCGTCATTTAAATAATCTTTCATATCAATAATATCGTCAAATTCATTTTGATCTATTTTACAATCAAGCACTCTTAATGGATTTTTTTCAATTCTAATTTTACAATCATCACATAATTCAATGTTTTGCAGTTGTTTTTTTAATTCTTTTATATACTCTTTTCTTTTATCACCGTTAACCAAATGATTTATATATAAATTGTAATTTTTAATTCCAACTGAGTTTAAGATATTTACAGCCAAACAAACAATTTCGCTGTCTGATTCAGGAGATTTTGATCCAAGTGTTTCAACTCCAAAGGTAGTAAATTCTCTTTGCCTACCTTTTTGGGGTCTTTCGTATCTAAACATGCTTCCAAAATAAAATAACTTAAGTGGTAGGTTTTCATTTATATACAATTTATTTTCTAAAACTGCTCTGACAACTGGTGCTGTACCTTCTGGTCTTAATGCTAATTGACGATCTTTTTTATCACTAAATATATACATTTCTTTATTAACAATATCCGTTTGTTCCCCAACACCTCTTAAAAATAAATTAGCATCCTCAAATAATGGTGTTCTTATTTCATTATAATTATATAAATCAGCAATATTTCTAAAAATCATTTCTAATGCGAAGTATTCCTTTGCTTTTTTTTCAAATAAATCTTCAGTTCCTCTTGGTTTTTTAATCATTACAACCACCTATATTTCTAACTATAATATTTTACACTATTAAATATAAAAAAATACCTATAAAATGGGACTTTAACTATATTAAAGATGATCTATTTTAAATTCTTTTTGTATTTCTAAGTCATTTTTTGCGTTATTTATTTTTGTTTTGAAACTATCATGAAATTTTTGGGGCAAAAACTTTAAAAATAAATGTAAATTATCATTTAATCAAGCAAAATTATATTCTCCCGAATTTAATTCTTCTAATAAAACAAAGTTAAAATGCATAACTTTATTTCTAAAATCTTTTAATTCATATAATTCATCTTTCTTATTTGCTTCTAAAATTTTATTTTTGAAAATTATATAAAGAATATGTGATCAACTATCTTTATTTTCACCTTTTTTTATTATGTTAAATTTTTCAAATACTGAAAAATCATTTAAATCATAATTTTTTACATATTTTTTATTTTTAATTACATAATGATCCAAAATAAGAGCTTTTAATGAATCTTCTATATTTGCAAAAAAACGATATAAAATGTTTTTGATTCTTTTATCATAAATTATAATAGACCTAACTTCTTTATAATTAATAAACTCTTTTTGAGTTATTTCTTTTAATATATTTGCAATATATAAATATGTTTTTAATCCTCTCAAATCACAATAATCTTTAAAGTCTTTGATATCTTCGCTGTCAATCAATAAGTTTCTTATCTCTAATGCCATAAAATAAGCCTCATTTCTAGATAAATTAATTATATCTTTGATAATTTTAAAATAAAAAAAATTACAATATAAATTGTAATTTTTAATGTCAAGATTGGCAGTAATGACATTTAGTAGCACTTGTATAAATATTGCAAATACTTATTGTTCATACTATAATGAACTATTTAAATTATACACTTATATTTTACAAAAAAACCTTTTTTTGTATAAAAAATTAGTTTTTATATAAATTATTATCTCGGCTCGCATAGATTTGGTGTAATGTTTCTGCTTCTTCATTAAATTCTTCTATCAATGAGTTAATTCTTTCACACATTACATACAAAAAAATATCATTATTTTTATTTAATTTAATATATTTTTTATTTAAGCAAAATCACGAAGGGTCTTTTTTACACACCTTTAACATATTAGGAAAAGCATCAATCATATAATTGGTAAACCTCTTTTTAAGATCAAAATACGAATTTTCAAGTTCCTTAGAGTATATTTTAGCTAATTTAGACTTTTTAAGCATAAAACCTCTGATTTCAAGTTTTGGCATAAGCACCTCCATATATGAATATCGTATTTAAATAAGTGTTTATGCCATAAAAATAAAAAAATAGGTTATTTTTCTAACCTATTTTTTCAATTGTATTTATAAGTTTTAAATAAGCTCATCTAAGATTACCTAGTTCTCCACAATTATAGTAGTTATCGAGTTTACTTTCAAATTTATCAAAAGTGTCATTAACCATTTTTCTTAAATTTATAAAATCAGTTTCTTCAATAACATGTTTTAAACTATAATAGTGTTTTTTGATTTTTAATATTAAGATATTGTTTAGATATAAGAATTCTTTATAAATATCTAGCTCTTCTAACAAAACCCCTACAAAATATTTAGGTAATCAGTTTATTTTGTATTTATTTTTTATAAGTCAATCAACTTTATCAGAATTTTCACTAATTGATTGTGCAGAATCATATGAAGATAATTCTTTAAAAAGTTTAGTTCTTTTTTCTTTATTAATTGTATATTCTGGTTCTAATTTTTCTTCTTCTCACCATCTTATAATTTCACTGTATGGAATAACTTCATCGTGACAAAGTGATAAATAAATTAACCAAGACTCATCATTAATTTTAGGTCTTTCTTGATTAAAAGCTAATAAATTAAATTTTTTAACAACTAGTAATCCTTGAATTATACTGTTGATGTGACCAAAATCGCCTCAATGGGTTACCATAAGTCCTTTGCAAAAACTTAATCTTTTAGAGAGATTATAAAGGGATAATATATTTAAGCTTGCATTGGAATAGCTTGAAAATATATTTTCAAAAGTTAAATCACTTCCACATAAAATTTGTTCAAATCCATTTCTATCAACTAGTTCAAACTGTTTTAATTCAGGATAAGAGTGATAGTTGCAATTAGCTATTTTGACTTTTTTATCTAATTTCTCTAATATAAAATAATTATCCTCATTATCAACGATCGCATGGCCTCAAATCATTGGTTCTTTATTTTTTTCTAATATATAATTAATTATTTTATTAACATAATTAAAATAAATTTCTCCAATGTCTGCAAACTTAACTTTTCTAATAAACTCCTTAGTATATAAATCATAAGGTTCATCGCAACCAATATTAATAATTTTTGATTTAAAATTTTCCGTTGCAAAATCCAAGATTGCTTTTGTGTATTTTCATGAGTTATCGTTCAATGGGTCTAATGTGTAGTGATTAAGTCTATCTAAAAAGTAAAACTCTCTATTTAAGTACTTTACAGCTGTAGTATCTTGGATTTCTTTATATTTAGTAGTTAAATCATATAAATGACTAAAAGATGAAACAGCAGGAATTATTTCAATAGCAAATTTTGATGCAAACTCAATTATTTTTCTAATCAGAATTTTTTCAAATCCTGCTAATCATACCTCCCCATCAACTATACTATTTGGTTCTATATAAAAATAAACTTGATTAATTCTTTGACTTGATAAATAAAATAATAAGTTTCTAATAAAATTTTCTTTTGGTATTTTTCCCCTACTTATATCTAATAAATATGATCTTACTAATAATGAGCTTTTTAACTTTTTATTAAAATTAGTCTCTAAGTTCTCTTTGATGTAATTACTTGCATAATATAAAGATCTCAAATTAGAAGCTTTAATAGTTAATTGTTGATCACTTGTATAATCAATTGAAAATTCATCGATCGTTTTCACTTCATCATATTCATCAACTTCTTGAACTTGAATATTTAAGTCATTAATCAAAATACAATTGAAGTTCTCAACCATAAGTTCATTTAAAAACTCATATTTATTATAGTATTTTAAATTATTTTCTCTGTACATATAAAATCATTCCCTTGCCCAAAAATTTTATCTCAAACTTAGTATAATATTCTTAAAATAATAAAGCAAATCATTTTATATTTATCTTGATTAAAAATACAACACTTTTGATAAGTGTTGTATTTTGTTATTTAAATAAAATATAGTTTCTGTCTTCACTATCTTCTTTTTTCATGTTTTTGTCATTAAGTATCAATTTTTTATAGTCTTCCACTCTTTGTCTTTGTGTTTCAGACTCTTCATATGATACTAGTTTATTACTTAAAACCTTAGAAAAATCTTTTAAACCTGAAACTCCATAAGTGAATGCATAACTAGCTGTATATGGAATTACATAACCAATATAGTAGCTTTTTGGAGCGGCTTTAATGTAAAATGGTAAAGCTAAAAAATCTTTATATAAATAGCTTGCTTCTTGCTTTGCAAATTCTGTATATCTATTTTTCAAATCAACCTGAGTTTGATCTGCTTTAATAATCTCATTGTTATATTTTTCATATTTTCTTGCAAAATCATCTGATATTGAAGTTTTTAAAAAATCTTTTACATAATAGTGATTATCCTTAGTATTGTATTGAAATAGTTTTGCAGTACCTGTTCTTGTACTTGCATCACCATTTATTGTAAGTGTATTTAAAAAAGTTGCTGGATCTGCATAATCTGGTCATCAATTACCATTGCATAAGTCAAACTTACCTTGAGTTCATAAAGATAAATATTCATCCGCTGTTGTTACATTTTCTTTAACTTTAATTTGAATTGGATTACCATCAATTTCATTAAATCTATCATACATATTTATTGCTCTAGGATTTAATGTTGCAATATCTTCAGGATTTAATAAAACCTGTAAATTAAACTTTTCATTCTCACTATTAATTATTTTTTCTTGAACCATATATTTTTTTAAATCACTTAAAATTTGTTGGTCAGTTTTATCTGTATATAATTGTGTTTTATCTTTGTAAGCATCTACACCTGCTGATAAATCTACTTCATTTGCTTTTTCAGTACCAACAATATTTTTAACTTCATCTTCAATGTACTTTGTGTAGTCTTTATTATTTTTGTCCACCCCTACTTTTGCTGCTGTGTAAGTGTTTCTGATCATTTGTGAAGTTGGTTGATTGTTATCAAATTTATCTGTGTAATATTTCAAAAATACACTTCTATCAATTTTAGTTGAAATTCACGCTCTTGCATATTTATTTTGTAATAACTTACTTGCTTTAATAGCTCTTTGTTTTTCTATGTTATCACTGTCATCAATAGTTGAATTATACAAATTAAAATACAAAGCAGATGATGCAACTGAATCAATTGTTGGTGTATCATATGTGTGGTCGAATGTTGGTTTATTAATATCTGAACCAATGTATCTATTTCAACCTTGATCGTCTTTATTATTAATAACAAATCCCGATGAGTTACCTGCTTCAAACAATTCTCTTTCTGTTGAAGGTGTTGGCTTTGATATTATGTATAAGTATTTGATTTTATCAATACTTACCATATCTTTAAATCAATAACTTTGACTTTTTTCTAAAATCATTTCATCTTGATTTTTTATTTCTTTTGGTAAAAATGCACCTGAATAATAAGCTTCTTTAAAGTTTGTTATATTTGCCATATTTTTTCTACTATCTAAGTGTATTGGTGCAAAAGCACCAAAACATAAAAGTGACTCAAAATATGGAACTGATTTTCTTAATTTAAATTTAACTGTTTTACTTGATTTATCCAGAATCAAACCAAAATCATGATTATTATTTTTTGCATCACTTCAACTTGCATTTTCATTATCAATCAAATATTTATTTAAACCTTCAGCACCTTTAATAAAAGTATTTCAAAGATTTGTAATTTCAGAATTAGTTATTGAAGATCTCATTACAAATTCTGCTGTAGTATCAAAATCATCTGTTGTAATAGAAAAAACATTTGTTCCATCTCAACTACTTCACTTAGCTTCATCTCTTATTTGATATGTTCATTCTGTAAAATCTTCATTATGTTCTCCAACATATGTTGAATCTTTCTTACCAGATTCAAAAATATCTCCAAATGTTCTTCCATACTCATCGACACCTAAAGGGTTTGCGTTAGTGTTTGCTAAAATATTATAATTAGTAGCTTGGAAAGTATAAGCTGTGTTTCATGATGTTACTGCATATTGATAAGTTGCTACATACGTTTTAGAATTTCATTCCCTATTTAATATCTTATCGATACTAAATCCACAAGATATAGAAAATGAAGAAACTACTAGAGTTGCTGCAAATCCTATTTTTAAAGATAAAAGTTTTTTTAACTTATTTGACATAAATTTCTTTCAACAAATTATTTATTTTCATCACAAAAATGCTTACTAGCGTAAACTTTTTTATTAAGAATTTTTAAATAAAATATGATTTCTTTCGTTAATGTCATCTTTTTTTCTTTTATCTTTATCATTTAGGATTTCTTGTTTGTAATCTAGACCTCTTTGTTTTTGTTTTTCAGATTCTTCTAATGAAACTACTTTATTGTTTAATATTTTTGATCAATCTTTTAATGCAGAACTTCCGTATGTAAATGCATAGTTAGTTGTGTATGGCACTACATAACTTACAGAATAATTTTTTGGTGCAGATCTAATGTAAAATGGCATCAAAAAGAAATTTTTGTATAAATAATTTGCTTCTTGTTCTGCAAATTTTTCATATCTTTTTTTTATATTAGATTCATTTTGATCAATACTTATTATTGAGTCGTTATATGATTGATAATTTTTTGCATACTCATCAGAAGCACTTGATTTGATTATATTTTTAACACTATATTTTTTTTGTGATGCATCATAATCAAAAGTTCTTAGAGTTCCAGTTGTGTAACTATTATCACCATTAACTAACAATGTGTTTAAAAAAGTTCCTGGGTCTGCATAATCTGGTCATCAGTTACCATTATATAAATCAAATGAACCTTTATTAGATAAATCAACATATTGGTCTGCTTCAAAAACATTTTCTACTGGTTTAATCTGAATTGGGTTACCTTCTATTTGATTAAATCTATCATACATATTAATAGCTTTTGGATTTAATGTTAAATTGTCTGCAGGATTTAAAAGTACTCTTAAAGTAAATTTATCACTTTCATTTGTTATTATTTTTTCTTTTAACATATATTCTTTTAACTGTTTTAAAATTTCCTCATCAGTTTTTCCAGTGTACATTTGAGCTTTATCTTTGTAAGCATCAACACCATCTGATAAATCTATTTTAGTTTCTGCATTTCCCGAGTTACTTGAAATTGTTTTTTGTAATTGTTTTTCTACATATTTATAGTAATCTGTACCATCACTATCAATTCCAACACCTGGTGCTGTAAATACATTTCTCAACATTTTTGATACATCTGAACCACCATCAAATTTTTCAGAATAATATTTTATAAGTACACTTCTATCTAGTTTTGTAGATATTCATAATCTTGTGTTTAAATTTTGTAATAACTTACTTGCTTTTATAGCGGTTTGTTTTTCTTCTTCACTACCCGTGTCAATCAAAGTGTTATATGTATTAAAAAATAATGATGATGTAGAAACAGAGTCAATTACAGGTGTATCATAAACGTGACTAAATGTTGGGTGATATATATCTGAACCAATATATCTATCTCATCCTTGATTATCTCCGTTATTAACTAAGAACCCAGATAAATTTCCTGCTTCAAACAGTTCTCTGTCTGTTGATGTCGTTGCTTTTGTTGATGTATATAAGTATTTAATTTTCTTAATTGTTACTAAATCTTTAAATCAATAATTTTCATTTTTTTCTAAAACCATTGAGTTTTGACTTATAACTTCTTTTGGTAAATATGCTCCTGAATAGTAAGGAACTTTAAAGTCTCCTGTGTTTGACATAGTTTTTCTATCACCATCCACATGAATTGGAGAAAATGCTGCATAACACAATAATGATTCAAAATATGGCGCAGATTTATTTAATGTATAGGTAACAGTTTTTTTATTTTTATCAAAAGTTAAACCAAATCCTCCATTACCAGCATGTGTTTTGGCTTCATATCATGACGCATCTGTATGCTCTTTTAAATAATCATTAATTTCTTTTGCTCCTTTTATGAAGTTTAATCATAAAGTTGTAACTTGTGATTGAGTGGTAGCAGATCTCATAATAAATTCTGCAGCTGTATCAAAATCATCAACTGTTATAGGTGTTTCACCACCACCATCTCATTTGTATCATTTTGCATTATCTCTAATTTTATAAGTAAATACAGTATCATTTTTTGTATCTTCATTAATAGCAACTCTATCGCTACTTAAATTCAGATTAGATTCATAAATATCTCCATAAACTCTTCCATACTCATCTACTCCTAATGAAGTTGCACTTGTATTAGCTAATATATTTTGATTAATTGGTTCAAACGTATAAGCAGTGTTTCATGATGTTGGGGTTGCTTTGTAGGTTGTTATATAAGTATCTATTGGCATTTCTTTGTTTAAGATTTTGTCTAAACTAAAACCACATGAAATAACACTTGCAGAAACAAGACTTAAACCTGAAATCGCACTCAAAGATGCGAGTAATCTTTTGCTTGTTAAAAACATTTTCTTTTTCCTTTCATTTAATTATTTATCTTAATAATTAATTTTCAAATAATATATGATTTCTATCGTTTTTATCTAATTTTTTTTGTGTTTTTTTATCATTACTAATTTCTGTTTTATAATTTTCTACTCTTTCTTTTTGTCTGTTTGCTTCTTCAAATGAAACTATTTTTTTACTCAAAATTTTAGTAACATCTTTTCTTGCTGCATTACCATAACTCAAAGCATAATTTGTAGTATATGGAATCACATAACTAACTGAATAGTTTTTTGGTGCTGCTTTAATGTAAAAAGGCATAACTAAAAAATCCTTATAAAGGTATTTAGCCTCTTGTTGTGCAAATAATTGATATCGTTTTTCTAAATCATCTTGGTTATGATCAATATCAATAACATTATCATTAAAAGATTGATAAGTATTAGCATATTCTTCAGAAATACTTGTTTTGGTATGAACTAATGATTTCACATTATATTTATTATTAATTGGATCATAATCAAAAATTCTTTGCGTCCCAGTTTTCGCACTATCATCACCATTGATTATTAGAGTATTTAAAAAAGTTGCTGGGTCAGCATAATCTGGTCATCATATTCCATTAAATAAATCAAAATTACCTTCTGTAGATTTTGTCATATAATCATCTGCAGTTGTAACATTTTCCATAACATTTATTTCAATAGGATTACCTTCAATTTCATTAAATCGTCCATACATCATCATAGCTCTGGGATTGACAGTTCCCAAATCTTCAGGATTTAATAAAACTTCTAAAGAAAATTTATCTCCATCTTTTTTTATAATATCTTCACTTATCATAAATTGCTTTATTAGACTCATTATTTCTTGGTCATTTGAACCTGTAAATAATTGTGTTTTATCTCGGTACATATCATTTCCATCAGATAATTGTATTTCGCTTGCTTGGTTGCTTGGCACCATTTTTTTAACTTCATCTTCAACATACCGATAATAATCTTTACCATTATTGTCAATTCCAACACCTGGTGCTGTATAAACGTTTCTAATCATTTTAGAAATGTTATTTCCACCATCAAACTTTTCTGAATAGTATTTTATAAAAACACTTCTGTCCAGTTTAGTTGAAATTCATGCTCTCACAAGTTTGTTTTGTAGTAACTTACTTGCTTTAATAGCTCTTTCTCTTTGACTATTAGTTCCTTTATCAATGTAAGTATTATAAGTATTGATATACAATGATGAAGTTGCAACTTGATCAACTGTTGGTGCATCATATACATAATCAAAAACCGGCTTATCAATGTTTTTTCCAACATATCGATATCACCCTTGGTCATCTCCGTTGTTAATTAAAAAACCTGATGAGTTTCCAGCCTCAAACAATTCTCTTTCTGTTGAGGGAGTTGCGTTTGCTGTTGTGTATAAGTATTTTATAGTATTTATTGAAACTAAATCTTTGAATCAATAGTTTGGATTTTTTTTCAATATAATAACATCTTGAAAATTAATTTGATTTGGTAAAAAAGCCCCAGAATAATATGATTCTTTATAATCAGTTACGTTAGCCATGTTTTCTCTACTATCTAAGTGTATTGGAGAAAAAACTGCATAGCATAAAAGCGATTCAAAATAAGGGGCCGCTTTTGATAAATCATAAATTACCTTCCGTTTTGCTTTATCAAAACTTAGTCCAAAACCTTCTTTTACTCCTTTAACAGTTTTTTGGCTACCATCATATGCTATATAACTTCAATCATTTTTTATCTTTTCCTTAGCATCTTCTCATTTAGAAGTTGGGTTAAATTTTAAGTATGTATTAAGTTCTTCAGCACCTCTAATAAAACTATTTCATATAGTTGTTAGTTGTGATTGTGTAACACTTGACCGCATGACAAATTCAGCTGTAGTATCAAAATCATCTGCTGTAATTGGAATTTGTCCACTTCCATCCCACTTACATCATGTTGCATTTTTTCTGATTGTATAAGCAAAATGTTTAAACCCACTTTGCCCTTCAAGATCACCAACCATAGATTGACTTAAATCAGGATTAGATTCAACAATATCTCCATATAAACGACCATATTCATCAACATTTAATAAAGTCGCATTTGTGTTAGAAAGAATTTTATGATTTATCGGTTGAAATGTATAGGCTGTTGTTCAAGAGTTAGGTGCATATTGAAAAGAAGATATAAAAGTATCGTCTGGCATCTCTCTATCTATAACTTTTTGAATATTAAATCCACAACTCATCACACTTGCAGATAATAATGGAATACTTGAAAAACCTATCAAAGATGATAGTATTTTCTTGTTTTTACTAGACATTTTATAGGTCCTCCGACTATTCTAATTAATAATATTAATTATTAATAATATTTACTCATTCATTCACACATATAGTTATTATAGACACTTATAACATAAATTTCAATTTATATTTTTAAAATAAAAAAAGGTTATATTTAACCTTTTTTAAAAAAATAATAATTTTATTTATCAAATAATATGTGATTTCTATCAGTCATGTCATTTTTTTTCTTATTTGCATCGTTTTTAATTTCTTCTTTATAATTTTCTACTCTTTGTTTTTGTTCGTTAGCTTGATCTAGACTAACGATTCTATTTTGCATAATTTTGCTTCAATCTTTATATGCAGCTATACCATATGTAAATGAGTAATTTGTAGTATATGGTAAAACATAACTTATTGAGTAGTTTTTTGGTGCTGACATTGTATAGAATGGTATCATAAAGAAATCTTTGTATAGATAATTTGCTTCTTGCTCTGCAAAATCAGCATATCTTTTTTTAATATCTGAAGTTTCTTCATTATCTATTTTTGTAATTGCTTCATCAAATGAAGTATATTGTTTAATGTAATCAGCAGTTCCATCAGCAGATGTAGTTTTTACTTTCGCATCATAACTTCCTGAGCTATTTTTTGTAAGTAATCTTGAGACACCTGTATATGTGCTTAAATCACCATTGATAGCAATTGTATTTAAATATGTGGCTGGGTCAGCGTAATCAGGCCCTCAACCACCAATATATAGGTCGTAGTTACCTTTTTGAGCACTAGCTATATATTCATCTGAAGAAGTTGCTGCAATTGATTCTATTTTAATTGGATTATTTGGAATAGCATTAAATCTCTCAAACATTATGTTTAATTTTGGATTAAGACTTGCTACATGATCTGGATTTTGTAGATAATTTATTGTAAAAGTATCTTGTTCATTATCAATAATACCTTCATTTTTCATATATTTTCTTAATTCTTTAATTAATGAATCTAAATCCTTTTTAGTGTAAAGTTTAACATTGTCTTTTAAAGGATCTGAACCATCTGATAAACTAAGATCTGTTTTTCCAGCTATTTTATTAACTGCCTTTTCAACAGTTTTTGAATAATCTTCATTTTCAAATGAAGCAACTCCCGGTGCTGTATACACATTTCTTAACATTTTTGATTTATCAGAATCACCATCAAATTTTTCAGAATAAAGTTTAACAAAAACACTTCTATCAATTCCAGTTGCTATTAAAGCTCTAGCCAATTTATTTTGTAAAAGTTTACTTGCTTTAATTTTATTTTGATTATTATCATCAATTAAACTATTATATGTATTCATATATAAAACATATGTTGATACACTATCTGCTGATGGTGCATCATATAAATAGTTAAAAGTTGGATTATCAATATCAGAACCAATGTATCTTTCTCATCCTTGATTATCTGAACTACTTATTTTAAATTCTGAAGTATCTCCTGCTTCAAATAAAGTTCTTCCTAATGAAGTAGTTCCTTTAGCAGCATTTAAATATTTAATTTTATTAATTGTTACTAAATCTTTAAATCAATAATTTTGATTTTTTTCTAAAACCATCTCTGTTTGTGAGTCAACCTTAGTTGGTAAATAAGCTCCTGAATAATAACCTTTTGTAAAATCACTAATTTGACCTACATCTGCTACATTTTCACTTTCTGAATGCATTGGTGAAAACACAGCATAACATAATAATGATTCAAAATAAGGTGCTGATTTTTTTAATTTATATGTAACTGTTCCATTATCATCATTAACAGTTAGTCCAAAACCACTTGTTCCAGCTTTTGATTTAGCCTCACTTCAGCTTGCTGTTGGATTTTTTGATAAATATTCACTCACTTCTTGAGCGCCAACAATAAATCCTTTTCATAAATTGGCAACTTGTGATCCAGTTTGAGATGCTCTCATAATAAATTCTGCTGCTTTTTCAAAATCACTTGCTTTTATTTTTCCAGCATCTGTTCCATCATATTTATATCAATGTGCATTATCTCTTATTTTATATGTTCATGTTTTGTAATCATCTTGTGGTTTACCTATGTATTGTTCTTTTATATCCCCTGATTCAAATATATCTCCATAAACTCTTCCATATTCATCTACTCCTAATGGAGTTGCGTTTGTGTTAGCTAAAACCTTGTGATCTTCAGCTTGCATTGTATATGCAGTATTTCATGAAGTCATTGCATAAGAAAAAGTTTTAATGTATGTATCAGTTGCTGCTTCTCTATCAATAATTTTTTGAATATTGAATCCACAAGCCACAACACTTGAACTTGCTAATCCTACTCCAGCAAATGCCGATAGTGTTGATAGCAATTTTTTACTTGTAATTTTCATTTTTTATTCCTCTTTTCTAAAAAACGTTTGGATTGCAAAAATTTTTCCCTTATTTAGTATATATAGAAGACAATAAATTTACAATAAACTATTAGATAAAACTAAATAAAAAAAACATTCTTTAAGAATGTTTTTCATAAATTATTATTTTTTATATAAGATATAGTTTCTATCGTTTTGATCATCTTTTTTATAATTATTTTCAAAAGTTAAAGAATTAGCATAATCTTGAACTCTTTGTTTTTGAGCATTTGCTTCATCTCTTGAAACAATTTTATTTTTTAGCATTTTTGTAAAATCTTTGTATGAAGCTGTTCCATATGCAAATGCATAATTATTTGTATAAGGTATTTCTTGAGAAACGCTATAGTTAACAGGTGATGAATCAATAAAGAATGGGAAGATTATAAAGTTTTTATACATATAATCTACTTCTTGCTTTGCAAATTCTTTAAATCTTTGACTATTTGGTAATTTTGCAACATCTGCTTTGATAATCTCATTATTAAATGTTGTATAGGCATCAGCAAAATCTTCTGAAACACTTGACTTGGTTTTTGCGGCATTTTTGATTGAATACGTTTTTGTACCATCATCATTTACTTTTTCATCAAATGCTCTACTTGTTCCAGTAATAGTTTTCATATCCCCATCAACTGTTAAACTGTATAAATAACATCCAGGATCTTGATAATCAGGGGTTCAATCAGTTCAACCAAAATCAATGTCTCCTTTTCAAGATTTAGCATATGCCTCTGTTCCACTATTCACTTTTTCAGCGCCCAATTTAATTGGATTACCAGGTATTTCATTAAATCTTTCAAACATATTATTTCTTGCTGCATTTAAAGCTGCATCATTTGAAGGTGATTGAATTGTGTCAATTTCAAACTTTTCATCACGGCTACTAATGATTCCTTCATCTAGCATAAAATCAGTTATCTCTTTAATAATTTGCTCAGTTGTTTTATTAAAAAATAGCTCTGAATTATTACCAAGAACATCCACTCCATCAGATAAATCTATTTTAGATAACTCTTCTTTTTTATCTGGATTTACATTAACAAATGCTTCTTTAATATAATCAATGTAGTCTTTGTTGTTTTCATCATAAGCAAAATTTGCTGGTGTATAAATATTTCTTAACATTTTTGAAACATTTGAATCACCATCAAATTTTTCAGAATAGTATTTAACTAATGCGCTTCTTTGAATACTTGTAGCTATAAATCCTTTTACTAGTTTATTTTGTAAAAGTTTACTTGCTTTAACAGATCTTCTACTTTTTTCAGTACCCATTGGGTTATCAGGATCAATATTGCCATTATATGGATTAAAGAAGAAAAATGATGATGCTAATGAATTTCTTACAGGTGTATCATATAAGTGATCAAATGTTGGATTATATACATCATCACCTATATATCTTTCTCAACCAAAATTATCAGCACTATTTATTTGAAAACCTGATGAATCTCCAGCTTCAAATAATTCTCTTGCTTTAGTTGCTCCATTAGCTTGTAAGTATTTGATAGATTTAATTGTAACCATATCTTTAAATCAATAATTTTCATTTTTAACTAAGTCAATTTCAGTTGAATCAAATGATTTTGGTAAATATGCTCCTGAATAATAAACATCTTTATAAGATATGTCTGCACTTATGTCCTTAGCTTTTTTACCATTATCTAAGTGAATTGGAGCATATGATAGATGACATAATAAAGTCTCAAAATACTCTGCACTTTTAATAAGAGAATACTTTACAGTACGTGTATCTTTATCAACTGTCATTCCAAAACCATCTTTAACACCTTGAACAGTTATTGGTTTACCATCAGTTCCAGGGTAATCTCAATCATTTTCAATCGCTGCAAAAGCCTCTTTTATAGTTTTTTTAGGATTTTTAGTTAAATATAAATTTAACTCTTTTGCTCCTCTAATAAAACTATTTCAAAAACCAGTAACTTGAGAAGTATTAGTTGAGCTTCGCATTATATAGTCAACAGCTGTTATAAAATCATCAGTAGTAATTTTAGCCTCTTCACTACCATCTCATTTATATCAATTTATATTATCTCTTATTTTATATGTTCATTCTGTAAATTCTTTATTTGGTTTTCCAACGTATTTTGAAGGATTATTTGTATCACTATTTGATTCAAAAATATCACCATAAACTCTTCCATATTCATCAACACCAAGTAATGATGCATTTGTATTTGCCAATACTTTATGATCATTTGACATATAAGTCTGAGCTGTATTTCATGATGTTATAGTTCCACCAAATGTTTTTATTAGTTCATCTGATGACTTTTCTCTATTAATAATTTTTTGTAAACTAAAACCACATGCCACTACGCTTGATGCAGTTAATGTCATTCCAGCAACTGCAGCTAATGTAGTTAATAATTTTTTACTTGTAATTGCCATTTTGTTTTCTCCTATATTGTTCTATTTTTTTTCCGTATTTTTTAAAATTATTTTCAAAATTGTTACAATTTGAATTTCTTTAAAAAATATAATATCATTTTGCAACAATTTTATATTATCTTATAGTGTGTGAAATATTTTTTCTTTGTACAAAATGAAAAAAAAATACTATCTACAAATTGTAAATAGTATTTAATAAGATTTTTATGAGTTATTTTTGTGGTGCAAATAAAATATGGTTTCTTTCATTTACATCATCTTTTTTCATGTTTGAATCATTTTTAAATGAAGCAACATAATCTTTTACTCTTTGTTTTTGAGCTTCTGCTTCTACAGTAGAAACAATATGTGAACTCAATTGTTTTGATCAATCTTTGAAACCTGCAATACCATATGATCAAGCATAGTTTGTGCTATATGGTACAACATAACTAACTGAGTAGTTTTTTGGTGCAGATCTAATATAGAAAGGCATCATAAAGAAATCTTTATACATGTAACTTGCTTCTTGTTGTGCAAATTCTTTAAATCTTTCTACTTTATTATCAGTTGTTGTTGAGTCTGTTTTAGCAACATTTTTATCAAATTCTTGATAATCTTTAACAAAATCATCTGATACATCTGTATGTAATGCACTGTAATTTTTATTACCTTTATCATTTAACACTTCCATAATTTTTGCTGAACCAGTGTATGTGTTCATATCTCCTTCAACTCTAAGAGTATTTAAGAAAGTTCCTGGGTCTGCATAATCTGGACTTCACCCTGATATATCTAAATCAAATTCACCTTTATTTGTTTTTGCTTGATAGTCTTCTTTTGATGCAGCGTCTACTGCAACTAAGTGAATTGGGTTGTTTTGAATTTGATTAAATCTTTCAAACATTTGATTAATTTTTGGGTTTAATGATTGGTTTTGATCTGGGTTTTGTAACAAATGTAATTCAAAGTAACTTTGTGAATCACTCAAAATGCCTTGTGCTTTCATTCACGTTCTTAATTCTTCCATTAAAGCACTTTGTTCTTTACCTGAATATAGTTTTGCTTTACCTAGTAATGGGTCTTGACCATCAGATAAATTTATAGATGAAGATCCATCATTAGCTTTTACATTGGCCAATTCTTTAACTGCATCTTCAACATATGATGAAAAATCTTTACCTGTGTCATCAGCTGCAACACCAGGTGCTGTATAAACGTTTCTTAGCATTTTTGAAGTTGTTGAACCACCATCAAATTTTTCTGAAAAGTATTTTACAAAAACACTTCTATCAATACCTGTAGATATTAAAAGTCTTGCTAATTGATTTTGTAATAATTTACTTGCTTTAACAGCTCTTTCTTTTTTTGTATCTTCTCCTCCATCAATATCAGAATGATACATATTAAAAAATAGTACAAATGAAGCCAATGCATCACTTGTTGGGGCGTCATACACATAATCAAACACTGGTTTTTCTATGTCGCTACCAACATATCTGTTTCAACCTTGTGAGTCATCGTTATTTACTAAGAAACCTGATGTTTCCCCTGACTCAAATAACTCTCTACCCTTAGAAGAAGTACCTCCTGATGCATTTACATAAGTTATTTTTTTAATTGAAACCATATCTTTAAATCAATAATTTTCATTTTTTTCTAAAACTATTTGGTTTCCATCGTTTATTTTTGGTAAATATGCTCCTGAGTAATAACCTTTTGTAAAGTCAGCTCTTTTATCAACATCTTTAACTTCTCCCTCAGGAACATAAAGCGGTGAAAACACTGCATAACATAGTAATGATTCAAAGTATGGTGCAGCTTTTGTTAATTTATAAGTTACAGTATTGTCATCACCAATTATTAGACCAAAACCTGCTTCAACCGCTTTAACCTCTACTACTTTTTCATCAGACCCAGTACCAGTTTTATAACTAAATCCCTTTTTAATTGCAGCTTTAGCATCTGTTCATGAACCATCACCTTTACTTCCTTGAACACTATTATAGTTACTTAAGTAAAGATAAATTTCTCTTGCACCAACAATAAAGCTAGATCATAAACTAACTAATTGTGACCCTGTTGTTTTAGCTCTTAAAATATACTCAGCTGCTTTTTCAAAATCACTAGCTTTTATATCTCCTGCTTTAGTTCCATCAGATTTATATCAGCTAATATTTTTTCTAACAGAGTATTTTCAAGTTTTTCCTCCATCTGAAGATTCACCAACTTGACTTTTTGAAAGGTCTGGGTTAGGTGCAAAAATATCACCATAAACTCTTCCATATTCATCAACACCCAATGCGGTTGCATTAGTATTTGCAAGAACTTTATGATCTTCTGCTTTAAATGTATATGATGAGTTTCAAGACTCAACTGGATATTGATAAGTTGTAAAGTATTCTTCATCAGATCTTACCCTATTAATAATTTTTGAAAGGTCAAAAGTACCACATGCAACTACACTTGATGCTGTTAAACCAACAGCACTTATAGCTGACAATGCAGACAGTAACCTTTTGCTTGTTATTGCCATTTTTTTTCTTTCTCCTTAATTTTTTTATTCATTCATCTCATAAAAATTTTTTAATGTGGAAATCAACAATATAAACTATTTATTTCCAATTTGATTATATATGAAAAATATTTTAAATCAACTTTTTTGATTAGTAAATTTTTATTTTTTAAATAAAATATAGTTTCTATCATTTTCATCATCTTTTTTATGAGTTGATGATTGTGATATTTGTTTTGCATATTCTTCAACTCTTAATTTTTGAGTTTCTGCTTCTTGTTTAGAAACAATTTTGTTACTTAATATTTTTGATCAATCTTTATATCCTGCTATACCATATGATCAAGCATAGTTTGATGTATATGGTAAAACATAACTTACAGTATAATTTTTAGGTGCTGCTCTTTTATAAAAAGGCATTATGAAAAAGTTTTCATAAATATATGAAGCTTCTTCATCAGCAAATTGTTTATATCTTTCACTTCCTGATGCATCAACATCTGTTTTTCCAACTGCTTCATCATAAACTTTGTAACTATCCATATAATTTTTAGAAACATCAGATGATTTTGCAAATAGTGAATCATATTTTTGTCCACTACCACTTGATAAAACATTCATTATTTTAGCTGAACCAGTAAATGTATTCATATCACCATTAATTCTTGTAGTGTTCAAATATGTACCTGGGTCAGCATAATCTGGTCCTCATCCTGCTATATCAAAGTCAAATTGTCCTTTGTTTTCTTTTTCTTGAAAATCTTCTTTAGTTGATCCTGAAATAGAAACTATTTTAATTGGATTATCTGGAATTGCATTAAATCTGTCAAACATTTGGTTCATCAATGGGTTAGCTCCATGGTTTTCATCTGGGTTTTGAATTGTTCTAATTTCAAAAGTAGATTCACCATCACCCAAGATATGTTCATCTTTCATATAAGTTCTTAACTTTGAAATAATACTTGCTTGGTCTTCTCCAGTATAAACTTTTACATTATCTTTTAATGCATCATTACCATCTGCTAATTGAAGGGAAACCCCACTTTTTTTTACAGAATCTAAATTTTTAACAGAATCTTCTACATATGAAGAATAATCTTTTCCAGAGTTATCTTGTGCTACCCCTGGAGCTGTATAAACGTTTCTAAGCATTTTAGAAACACTAGATCCACCATCAAACTTATCTGAAAAGAATTTAACAAAAACACTTCTATCTAAACCAGTAGAAATAAACGCTCTTGCTAGTTTGTTTTGTAACAACTTACTTGCTTTAGCCGCTCTTACTGATTCATCTCCACCAGCATCGATATCAGAATTATACATGTTGAAAAATAATGTACGTGTATATAAAGAATCACTTGTTGTTACATCATATATGTAATCAAAACTAGGTTCATCAATATTACTTCCTACATATCTACTTCATCCTACATTATCATCACTTGCAAGACTAAATCCAGAAGTACTTCCAGATTCAAAAAATTCTCTATCTTTTGTTGAAGTATTTGCAGAAGTGTTTACATATTTAATTGATTTTATGCTAACCATGTCACTAAATCAATAGTTTTCGTTTTTTTGTAAAACCATTTCATCCCCAGTAACATTTTTTGGTAAATATGCTCCTGAATATCTTCCGTTTTTAAAATCATCTACTCTACCAACTTGCTCTACAGTTTCACCATTTTTAAGAAAAAGTGGTGAAAATACTGCATAACATAATAATGATTCAAAGTATGGAGCTGGTTTTGTTAAATGATATGTTATTTCCCCTGATTTAGATGTATCTAAACCAAAACCTTCACTAACTCCTTTAACTTCCACTTTTTTACCATCACTACCTGTATAACTAAAACCTTTTCGAACAGCTGACAAACCATCTTCTCAGCTATATTTTCCCTTTGATGCATCAGAATTAAAATATGTATACATTTCTTTAGCACCAACTATAAAACTAACTCAAAGGTTAAATAATTGTGATTGTGTTGTTTTTGCTTTTAAAATAAATTCTGCTGCACTTTGAAAATCTTTTTCTGTTATATCTCCAAGTTTAGTTCCATCATATGAATATCAATGCAAACTAGATCTAATTTTATAATTTCAAGTTTGTTCATCTATTTTTTTACCTACTGTTTCAGATTTAACATCATCATTAGGTGCAAAAATATCGCCATAAACTCTTCCATATTCATCTACACCAAGTGGAGTAGCATTTGTATTTGCTAAAACTCTATGATCATAAACTTTAAAAGTATATGAGCTGTTTCAAGATTGAACTGGATATTGATAAGTTAATACATATTCATTAGTAGCTCTTTCTCTACTAATTATTTGACTAAGATCAAATCCACGACAAGCTACAACACTAGACGCAGTTAAAGCAACTGCACTCATTGCAGAAAGTGTAGACAATAATCTTTTACTAGATATTGACATTTTTTTTATTTTCTCCTTTTATTCACTATTCATTCATTCATTTATACTTTTTTAAATTAAACTTTTTTTGATAATTTTTAATTCTCTTTTATTTGCATGAACATAATGACCTTGTTTAACTTCAACAAAACTTGGTAAATCAAAATCATAATCAAAATGTTCTTTTTGTGCATCATAGACTACTAAATCTTTTTTAGAAGATAGTTCTGGATCTGGAATCGGAATTGCACTTAAAAGAGATTTTGTATATTGATGCAGAGGATTTTTAAATAATTCCTCCGCTTCTGCTAACTCAACTATTTGTCCATGATATATAACAGCAATTCTATCTGCAATAAATCTTACAACTGACAAGTCATGAGTAATAAATAAATATGTTAAATCATATTCTTCTTTAAATTTTTTAAACAAGTTTAAAACTTGAGCACGTATTGAAACGTCAAGTGCAGATATTGGTTCATCTGCAATAATAATCTTTGGTCTCATTGCTAAACTTCTAGCAATACCAACTCTTTGTCTTTGTCCTCCAGAAAATTCATGAGGATATCTTGACAAGTGTTCAGGAAGTAAACCAACTGAACTAATTAATTTTAAAATAATATGTTTTTTTACATCTTTTGATTTTACATCCTCAAAAGATATCATTGAATCTGGAAATTCTTCATTATGTTCATTGATATATCTTTGCATTGCTTCTTGAGATTTAAATAATTCTGTAAAGTTTTCTAAACCTTCTGCAATAATTTCTTCAATAGCCATTCTATCATTTAGTGAGCTACCTGGATCTTGGAAAATCATTTGAATATTTTTTCTATTTAGTCTTTTTTGTTTTCTGGTTTGGTTTTCAAACAAGTAAGAAGACTTAACAAGTTCATCAATTGATGGTAACTCTAAAAATTCACATAACTCAATAATCGATTCTCTAGATTCTAGTGAATAATCAATTTCAATATTTCTTCATTTATAAAAATACTGAATAGATTCTTCATCTTTAACAATATTTTGTTTAACTATTTTTTTAATACTTTTAAATTCTTTATTTAAATCATCTATCTCTTTTTGCGACAAAACTTTTTGCTCATTAATAATTTTTTTCAAATCATTTTCAAAATGGGTATTTTTTAAAGTTTCTAAAAGTGCAGATACATTAACATTTTGTTTTTTGTCTTTATTTGAAATATAGTCAAGTAATTCTTCACATGACTTTAAATTAATATTACTTTTAGATCAAAAATCACTAATAAAATCTTGAATTTTTAAAATCAATTCTTTATTTTTAGAAGGATTATTTAATTCAATTTCTAATTGTTTTTTTGATTCTAAAAAGAATTCATCTCTATCGATGTAAACCATTTTTCAATAATAATGTTTGAACTTATCTCTTTTAGTTGTTGGAGCAGATAAAGCTAGGTTTTGAAATTCATATTGAATTGTTTTTTTAATTTCTTCTAAAACCGTTTTTTGTTCTGCAACTGCTATTTTAAGTTCACTAAAAACATCAATCATTAATTTTGAAATATTGGTTTCTTCTTTTTTGTTAAATTTTTTTATAATGCTTTTAACTTTGCTAATTGATTTATAAATTATTTCAAAAGATTCTTTAATTCCCATTACAGATTCTTTTGTTTTATTATTTTTTAAAATAATTGCTTTTTCTAGTTGCACAGAAATTTCAGGATTGTATTCATTTATCCCATTTGTAAATTTATTAATTCTATCAAAGTATTTAATTATTGTGTTTACATATTTTAAGTTATTTAAAACAATGTCTTCTACAAAAGTTAATTTATTTTTTTTCAACATTTTAGAAGCTTGTTTTGCATCTATATCAGAATTACTTTGTGAAAAGTTTTCATAAACTTTTTTTAAATCTTTAATTAAATTATTTATATAACTTGTTGTCATAGATAATTTAACATCAATATTTTTTAATCTTTTATAAATTTCTTTATTTAAAGTATATAAGCTCGTTGGCTTTCCAGCAACTAAATTATTTTCTAAAAAAACTGATCCATCCTTTAAAGGTTGAACACCAACTATTGCTCTACCAATTGTTGTTTTACCACTACCAGATTCACCAACTAAACCAAAAATCTCTCCTTTAAAAATATCAAAGTTAGCTCCTTTAACGGCTTGAAACTTTTTACCTCTATTTCTAAATTCGATAACTAAATCTCTTACATTCAAAAAGTTTTCTGCTTTTGAGTTAGACATAATTTAATTTCCTTCCTGACTTTCTTTGATGATACTTTTTAGTTCTTTTAATTGTTCTGGTTTTGTAATCTTTGGTGCATTTTCATGTAACAATCATGTTTTTGCATAATGTGTTTCTGAAACTTTAAACATTGGTGGTTCAGCTATGTAATCAATTTTCATAGCATGTTTATTTCTTGGTGCAAAAGCATCACCTTTTATATTTGAAAATAATGATGGTGGTGTTCCTGCTATAGAATAAAGTTCTTCACCTTTTGTTCCTAATTGAGGAAGTGATGAAAGTAATGCTCAAGTATATGGGTGTCTTGGATCATAGAAAATATCTTTTGCAGTTCCTACTTCCACTATTTGTCCAGCATACATAACAGCAATTCTATCAGCAATAGAAGCAACAACTCCTAAGTCATGAGTAATAAAAATTACTGAGAACTTTAATTCTTTTTGTAAATCTTTAATTAATTCTAATATTTGTGCTTGAATTGTAACATCTAAAGCTGTTGTTGGTTCATCACAAATTAAAACTTTTGGACGACAAGCAAGAGCAATTGCAATAACAACTCTTTGTCTCATACCTCCAGAATATCTTCCAGGAATATCTTTAAAACGTTTTTCAGGTTCAGGTATTCCAACTTTTCTTAATAATTCTATCGCTTCTTTTTTTGCTTCAGACTTTGACATTTTTAATTGTTTTCTTAAAACTTCTGTAATTTGATGCCCAACTGTTAACAATGGGTTTAAAGAAGTCATAGGATCTTGGAATATTGTTGCTACAGTTTTCCCTCTTAAATGTCTAATTTGTCTAATAGCTTTCATTTTATTTAAAATATCAAAATTAGATATTTTACTTCAGTCAGATAAAATATTTTCAAAGTGATCAACATCAACTGTTTGTGAATTTATAATTTCATTAACAATATCTTTTAATTCAGATTCAAATCTAATCAAATGTTTTCTTGAATCAAAATAATTTTGTGTAATATTTATTTGTTGTTCATTAAAAGGAACTTTATTAGTTATAAATGTTGCAACTCATTTAACAATTTTTTTCAAAGCAAATCTTTGCAAAATATTTAAAGGTTTAACTTTTGAAGTATCTGAATATAAATTTTGTATTTCTTTTGTTGCTAAATCCACTTTTTTTTGACGATATTCTTTATCATTGATAATTTTCTTTTGTTCTTCTAACTTCTCAAGTTGATGTTCTGCTTTTGTAACTTTTTTAAATACTCTATTTGAATTTGAAAAAGTTTGTGACTCTTTCATTTTATTTAAAGTTTCTTGAGCTTGAGAAATTTTTTGATCAATAACTAAATTATTTTTTTTAATTGTTGCTTTATAAGTTGCTTCATCAATTCCTCTTTTTTGATCTTCTTCAACCAAACTTGGATTTAATAAAAAATATTTTTTTATTTCTGATTTTAATTTTCTGACTTGTTTTTTATTTCTTTTAGAAATAAATTTAATAACATCTTTTGAAATCAAAGGTTTTTGTAAGTTAACTAAGTCAACTGCTTTTTTAAAATATGCATTAGGATCTTCTTTAGAAGCTTCGTTAGGTCTATAAATTATTGAACCATCACTTATTCATCCGTTATCTTCTAACATTCCTGTAAATGTTTTTGTTACAACAGATTTACCACTACCAGATTCACCAACGATTGCTAAAATTTCTTGATCGTAAACATCAAAAGAAACATTTCTAATCGCTGTTAAGTATCTTCCTCTAACTTGGAATCTTACTTCTAAGTTACGTACTGATAAAAGTCTATTTTCTTTGTTTTCCATTATCTGTTTCCAACCTATCTATGTGTTTTTGGATCTAATGAGTCGGCAAATACTTTACCTGCTAAGAAGAATATCAATGAAATTCCTCCAACAAATGCAACTGGCACAATTAATAAGTGCGGTGATAGTTGTCATTGTGATCCTGATAACAATTCATTAAGGATTGATCCTAATGAAGCTTCTTTATTTGTTGTTGTTGGAACAAAACCAAATCCATAGTACGCTAGTAGTGAATCGATTGAAATTGCATTTGGAATTGCAAATGTTGATGTTTGAATTACAATTGGTAAAATTTTTGGCATAATATTTTTTCTAATAATTTTTGGTCCTTTAGATCCTAAAACTTTTGAAGCAATATTATATTCAGTGTTTTTTGTTAATAAGATTTGTACCCTAATAACTGAAGATAATCCAACTCAACTTGTAATTGATATTGCAAATGTAATAACACCAACACTTTTGTCTCCACCAAACAAGAATATAATTATCAATCATAAAATTAATGAAGGTATTAATGTTAAAAACCTTGTAATTTCGATAAATAAAATATCAAATTTTGAATAGTATCCTCAAATTGCTCCAATAATAATTCCTAAAACAATTTGAATACCTGCAATCATTGCAGTAAAGATTAACGTTGTTCTTGTACCAATTCAAATTTTATTTCACAAATCTTCTCCATATAGTCCAATTCCAAAAAAATGTTCTGCACTTGGTGCTGCATTTGTTGGACCATCTGGATATGTAGGAACAGCAGGTATTCCTCTCGCTAAAAAAGCTGCCATAAAAATAATAATTGTTAACAATATAGATGAAATAATAAAAGTCGGACTTTTAGACATTCTTTTAAAAACTGATTTTCAATAACTATATGGCTTTGAAGTAATTCTTTCAGCCATTTCTGGACTTGCCCCAACAACCTCAAAAAGAGATTTATCAAGATTTTGTAAGTCTAAATTTTCAAATGATTCCAAGTCTAAACTACTTGGATCAAAATGTTTTTGCATTTCCATAATAATCTCCCTTCTTATTTTGTTGTTAGTTTTACTCTTGGGTCTAATACAGCCAATAGTAAGTCTCCTATTAATGTTGCAAATACTCCAGCTGATGCTGAACAGAAGATATAACCTAGAACAAGGAATGTATCTTTATCAGACACCCCATCTAGAATAAACCTACTCATACCATTAACTGTTCAATGTCTTTCTACTAAAATACTTGAACCAAACATTGTTAAAATAAATATTTCTGGTATGTATTTTACAATTCTTATTCCTGCATTTCTAAAGACATGGACAAAGAATACATATGAACCCGATAGTCCTTTAGATACAGCAAACTTAGTATAGTCTGATGTCATTTCATCAATAACATACCTTCTAGTTTCAATAATAACAATTGGCATTATCATCAACATAATCCCTATGACCGGAAACATCTTTGTATATAAAGTTGAATCAGTCCATCTGGCTCCTGCACCAAAGACATATATTGCCATTTGATATAGTAATTTAATAAGTACCAACGCTGGAATAGCTGTAATAGCTAAACTTGTACCATTAATTGTACTGTCTTTTCATTTTTCTTTATTTCTAGCAGCAATAATACCAAGTGGTACTCCTAAAATATAAGATAGCGCTACAGCTGTTCCCCCAAGCATAAACGATACTGGCATTGCAGTTTTAAATGCATCTTGTACAAGTGAACCTGGAACTAATCCAGATGATCTTCCAAATACAACTCCTAAATAGAATCACATTCTTTCTGTTCTACCTTGAATTTCTCCGCTTGAGTTAATGATTGGATCTCTAATAATATCCTTTGGAATAATTGGTGTCACGTTTCGCAAATATATAAATATTTGTTTTAACAATGGACCATCTGCTCCATAAAGTTTTTTCCTATTATTTACTAAGTTGTTATACTCAGGTGATCCATATTTGATACCTAACTTATCAAGATTTAAATCCATAATATATGTAGTATCTGTTGTAACCGCCCTTAATAAAGCATATGAAACAATAATTGCAACATAAAGCGTAATAAAAGCATAAATTATTCTTTTTAATGAATAACTAAATAATGGAACTTTTTGCACAAATTCAAGTCTTGATTCATTCACTTTTAATAAAAAATATTTGAACTTTTCAAAAAATGACTTGTTTGTTTTTTTGACTTCATGATCAAGTGAAACTTCGTTAAATAATTGATCTATTTGTGAAGCCTCAGTTAAATCATTTGACCTGTTTTCCATAATAATTCCTTTCTAGTTAGCTTTTTAAAGTGATAACCACTTATAAATGCTGTATTGATTTTTTAAAAAAGCACCTTTATTATTTTACAATAATTTTGCTAATTGCTCTTTTAGTTTTATTTTTTTATCTTCTGTTAGTCTTAATAACTTGTCTCGACTGTTTTTCTTGTTTTTTACTCACTTTTCCAAAAAAAAATTCATTTAATTTATAGATATAATTCTTTTGAAGAAATTGCACTCTATAAATTAAATGAATTAATAATTATTCAAGTAAACATTCTCATTTTACACAATGTATATGAGCAAATGTAATCAAATAGTTTTTTTAACTTATAAAATACTTAGGAATTTCTCTCCATATTAATATTTTTGTATGCGCCATAAATAGAAGCGCCGCGTAATGGCGTTTTAATTGAGTACGCAAAAGAAGCATTAAAAAACTTATTTTCTAATGACAAAGAAGATACTAAAAATGAAACTGTTGAAAGTAGTCAATTTTTCTTAAATAACTTGTTCATTTTTAGCACCTCCATGCCTAAAAAAATAATAGCAAATAGTTGGTAAAAAAACAAGTTAATTATGATATAAATGTTATTTTATAACCTAGATTTATTAAGCTTTTTTTGAAGTTTTTTTATCATACACTTTTTTAATTTCAATATTTGTACTTATAGGTTTTTTATAATAGCTCATGTTGAAAATAAATAAAATAATCGTAAATATTGCTCCTACAACAAAAGTAAAACCAAACATAATTACAATTGAATATAAATCAAATGAAAGTGTGTTGTTTTTGTAAAAAATATATAGAGGTGTATAAACAATAAAATTGACAATTATTGATTGAATTAGTATATATTGAATTTTTCCTTGACCATATAGTGAAGAGTTAATTGTGTCAGAAACAACATACGCAATATAAAATCAAATAATATTAATAAAAATATAATATGAAACATTTACTTGATATTCATTGTTATTAATTACACTAGCTAAGGGCTTTCATAAACCAATAAAAACGAATGTTACACCTAAAAATAAGCTTAAATTTATAGCTAAATAATTAAAAAGTATTTTTAGTTGCTCTTTTTTATCTTCAATATTTTGACTGACAGCTGCTTTTTGTATATAACCCATCATACTTAAAGGCAATAAAATTCAATTTCAGATAATTGAATTTGCAAGTCAGTAAGTTCCTGCACTTTGAATTGTATTAACCATTTTTGCAACCATCATTAAGTAAAAAATATTTCTTACAAATGATTCTAAAAAACTATATGTAACATTTAAAATAATTTCTTTTGAAAACTGTATTTTTTTAAATATGAAAAACTTTTTATAACCTATTTCTTTTAATATAAGTAAAAAGCTTGCTAAAAATAGGAAGAGTCCAGTTATTAAAGTACTTAAACCAATTCCAACATATCCATTTTCTTGTCCAACAACACTTGCATTAACTAGTGTGAAGTCAAATGTAATACCAAGAAGTAGTTTAACAAGAGCTATAATAAGAACTCATTTTCATTTATTCAAAGAACTAAGAACTGTAATTGATATTAAAAATAAAATATTTGGTATTTTTGCTCATAATTCTAATAAAAAATAGGTTTTTTGTAAAGATCCCTCATTACTTCCTGTAGTTAATTGAACAAAATCAGATACAAAGAAAGATAAAATTATAATTATTGATGTATAAATAATAAAATTTATAAAATAACTTCACTTAACTCTATCTTGAAATTCTGATTTTTTATTAGATTTTAAAGATACACCAAATCATCAAAACAAAGGTAAAACAAAACCCTCTTGTAGCATCTCAAGAGCAGAATTGACAAATTCTCATTGTGCCATTGTATTAATATCGGCCTTAGCAACATTTGTAATTACAAATGTTCTTACTAGTGTTCAAATTGCTGGCACAAGAGAAAAAACTAAAAAAGAAAGAAAAAGTTTTCAATCTATACTTTTAAAATCTAATTTAATATTTTTCATATAACTCCTTCATTTTTTTAGATTATAGCCAATAATACAAAAAAATAACACTTATGTTGTTATTTTTTTAAAGTTTTTTATTCATCATTTAGTACAATCTTCATGTCACTTTTTAATTTCTGTACTTGATTTGTATATATTTGTTTTTAAATTCTTTTTAGAATAGTCTAAAAAATCTAAAACATATTCATTCAACTTAGAAGGATTAAATTGTGGTTCTTTTTTAAGAACATATTTATAAACTTTATTTAAAACTTTTATTTTATAAGATTCAGGTTTTTTATTAGATAAAATATTTCCTCACATTATAAAAATGTACATAATATCATAATAAATTTCATCAAATCTACAATGATCTCAATCAATAAAGCCTTTAATTTGCTTAAATTTATATGAAAATACCACATTAAATGGTGAAATATCCCCATGAATAATGGTTTTTCCATATATTATCTTTGCTTTTTGATACATTTTGAACAAAATATTAAGCATTTTCTTACGTGTTTTGTAACCAAAGAAGTCATAATTGGTGTCAACAGAGCCTCTAATGTATTGCAATACATTAAAATCTCCCTGCTTTCCATAAAATACAGGACAATATTTAGGTTGAATTTTTCTTATAATGTCAAAAGATATTTGTTCTTTTACAACTTGTTTGTATATCTTATTCCCTTTTTTATATACTTTTTTACCTGATAAACCACCGGATAACTCTTCAAATTCATTTTTTATATTTTTTAAAATATTCATTTCTTCCTTTTTTAGCTTCAAAAGCATTAAACATAGTACAAAATAAAAAAACTAAACTATCAATCAGTTTAGTTTTTTTAAAGCAAATCATATAATTATTTGTTATTTGTGTTTTTTTGATTTGCATGATTGTCTGTATTTGATTTATAAGTTTTGTTATTATGGTTTAATGTTGTGTTATTGCTATTGTTAGCATTTGATTTTTGGTTATTTGCGTTATTATTTTTACTCATTTAACACACCCCCTTATAAGGTTTACTACAATCAAACTTATAGTAAACATTTATATTTTAACTCTGTTAATTTGAAAAACTTTTTTATAAAAATAATTTTAAAAACAAAAATTTTTTTACATATTAAAAAACACCCTCAAAAACATTAATATAAATGCTTATAAAGATGTTTTATTTATTTGTTAGAAAAATGTCTTATTTTTTTATAATAAATTTTCGATTTTAATTGTATCTATATTTAATAGTAATTCATCAATCAATTCTTTAGAAGCTATTTTGTTTGAAAATGCTGTTGCACTTCCGCATGTTATACCCATTTTTAATGAATCTTCTAACTTTTGAGTTTTTATATAATTATAAATAAATCCTCCAAGCATACTATCTCCAGCGCCCGCAGCATTAACAAGTGATTTATTTCACTTACCAATACTTGATTTAATAATTTTATCTTTATTAATTAGAATAGCTCCTTCGCTTCCCATCGAAACGATAACATTTTGCGCTCCTAATTCTATTAATTTTTTTGCAGCACCAATAGCATCTTCTTGAGTGTTTATTGGTTTGTTAAATGTTAGTGATAATTCATCTTTATTAGGTTTTATCAAAAATGGTTTGTGATTTAAACTATCTAGCAAAGCTTTACCAAATGCATCAACTACACAATAAGCTTCTAATTTTTGTGCTAATTTTGCAATTTTTGAGTAGATATTTTCATCTACTCCTTTTGGAATACTTCCTGTTGCAATAATATAATCATTTTTTTGAACATTTTTTTCAAGATATTCAAACATTTTTTCTATCTCTTGATCATCTATTGATGGACTTTTTACACTACATTCTGTTTGATTACTATCTATTAGTTTTAAATTAATTCTTATATCACCATTTGCTTTAAACTTTTTATAATTAATATTAAGTGAATCTAAATCTTTATAAAAGTATTCTTCAAAACTTCCGTTTGAAAAAATTATGGACTCATTTTTTAAACCTAAATTATTAAGTAACATGGAAATGTGAATCCCCTTCCCAGCAGCATACATTTCTGTATAATACGGTCTATTGGTTTTATCTTTTATAAAGTCATCAAACTTTAAGATGTAGTCAATTGCTGGACTGAGTGATATTACATATATATTATTTGCCATAATTCTCTCCTTTGTAATTTTTAAGCAACTTGAATTATTCTTGGTTTTAAAAGATTTTCTTTAATTTCTAAACTATGGATATCATTGTAGTATAAATATTTAATTATTGTTAAATCTTTATTTTTAATTGATTCAACTTTATTTACATATCCTTCAATGTTTGAATAGTATTTTAATGTTTCACCACTTAAATCTTTTTCACTTACAGATAATAGTTTTTCTAATTCTACTACTTTGCTTTTTAAAGCTTCTATTTTTGCTAATTTATAATTTGATGTATTAGAAACTTCTACAAGTTGTCTACCTTTTTCCATTTTTTCTTTATTATTCATTCCCAATAACTTTTGACCTTTGTTAAATAATGATGCATTTTTATCTTCTCTTAATTGAGTAAATCGATTGATTGTGTATTCTAAGTTTGATTTTTTAACACTTAATTTATAATGTTTTTTTGTAAATACATTTAGTTTTTTAAGATCTGCTAATGATTTTTTTAACTCATTGTACACATTATTTAATTGAACTTGTCTATCAGAGTTGATAACTTTTAATTTTTTAATAAGTTCATTATTAAACACTTTGTCTTGTTTATCACCTTTAATATTTTCAATTAAAGTTAAGATATCTTTTTCGATTTCTTTATTTATTTTAATTATTTCATTTTTAGAAATTTCAATATTATTTAATAATCACTCTTTATCAATACTTTTTTTATTTGATTTTCTAACTAATCTAATTAACTCTTGTGCTGAATAATCGTTTAATCCTTTTAAGTGCTCTAGTTTTGCAAATTTACTTGTAGTTTTTAGAGTTAAAGTTTTTTCAGTTTTTTCTTCTTTTCATAAGAAGTATGTTATTAAAATTCCTAATCCTAGTGAAGCTAAATCTATTACAATAGCTAATACTAAGTCATCTGTATATGCTAGGAATCCAACTATTCCACCAAGTCCAGCTAGATTATCAAGAGTTACTTTGAATATTCCAATCATTCAACCCCCAATACCTCCAGCTAAAACCCCTGTTAAGAATGGCAATCCTTTTGGTAAGTTTACACCATATATACATGATTCTGTTGGTCCTGAAATAATTCCAGGTAATGCTGCTAAGAAAGCTGCTGATTTATCAATAGTTTTTTTAGTTTTTAGTCCAACTGCAATTGTTGCTCCCATTTGTGCTCATGCTGCTGCAAATGCTGCTGCAAGGAAAATTGATGGATTATTATTTACACTTAGATCTGCAACTGCTGCAAAGAATAATATGTTGTGTACCCCAAGAACAACTAATGGTTGTCAAGTTAATCCAACAATTAATGCTCCAATTCCAATTGGTAAATTCATAAATCAGTTAAATGCTTTTAATAAAGCGTTTTCAACAATTCCCATAATTGGTCCCATAACAAAGAATGCTAAGAAACCTCCAATTAAAATAGTTAAGAATGGGTTTAAAATAAAGTTTGCTACTGGATGGAAATGTTTTTCCATAGCTTTTTGTGAGTAAGCAATAATAACACCCATTACAATAAATACTAGTATTGTTGAATAGAAAGGTTTGATTGATATTTGTCAGTCACCTAATTTAAATAAGTCAATTCCTGCTTCTGGTATTATTGGTGAAACCATCAATAAAGCTAAAGCTAAAGCGGTTGGTACTTTACCCCCTAAATATCTAACAACTGATCACATTGCAATTACACCCATCATTTTAAATCCATTAGATGAAATTACATTTAATACATAATCAAACATGTTATAGTCAACACCAAGTGTTCCTTTACTTGGATCTGACCCTAAATGAGTTCTTATTAAGAATTGTTGGAACGCCATAATTAGTCCAACTCCAATTAAGAATGGGATTAAAGGTCCAAAAAATGCTGATACAGATTTTAAAAATCTTCTTCATAAAGATACATTTTGCTCAGCAACAACTTTTTTAGTATTAAAATCTGTATTTGCTATTTCTTTTTTAGTATTATTATTGTTTAATTTTGATTTTAACAATTCTGTAATACTTGATACTTCTGCTCCAATGATTAATTGTAATTCACCATTAGCTCACAAAGCACCTCTTATGTTTGTAATGATCTTTAATTCATTAATTTTGGCTAAATCAGGGTTTACTAATGTAAGTCTCATTCTTGTTGCACAATTATAAACATCTTTTACATTATCGCTGCCACCAACTTTTTCCAAAATATTTTGAACCATAAGCTCTTGTCTTTCACTTTTGTTCATAAGCATAAGTCCTTTCTATCATAAAACTTTAAAATTATGATAGATTCATATCTAAACTTTAAAATTATTATGCGACAATTATATTTCCTATAAAAATTGAAGGACTTTCTTCACAAATTAGAGTTATATTTTTATCAGTTTCTACTTTAACTCTATTTTTTGAATTAAACTTACTTGAATCCATTAAAATAAATGATTTTTCAGAGTTTTTGATTACTTTTTCTTTGATCATTGCCTCTGGTATATTTGTTGTGTAAAAATTTTTATTATCGTAATTGTTCATACCAATAAAAGATTTATCAAAATAAAAATTATCTATAAACTTAAGTGATAGTTCACCAACTGTTGCATGAGTTGAAGGGATTATTGTACCCCCAACTAGGCAAACTTCAAAATCAAGTTCAATTAGTTCTAAAGCTATTGAATATCCATTGGTTACTATACTTATATTTTTATTTTCTAAATATTTAATCATTTGTTTAGTTGAAGAACCAGTATCGATAAAAACTAAATCACCATCTTCGATTAGATCAACCGCTTTTTTAGCAATTCTATCTTTAGAATCAGTGTTGATTAGTTGTTTTTCTTCATCAAAATGCTCTTGCATGGGCTTTGTTTGATGTTTTAAAGATTTTGCTCCACCATATACTTTAATTATTTTTCCTTCTTCATGTAACTCATTTACATCAGTAATTATTGTAGCAATAGTAGAATTTGTTAACTTGGCAAGCGTTATATTTTTAACAAAACCCTTATCATTGATTGTCTCAACTATTTTTTGTCTTCTTTCATCTTTTAACAAAGAAACATCCTCCTAACTCAATAATAACATATATTTTATAAAAGTTTATAAAACTTTATAATTATTTAAAAAACTTTATAAAAGTTTATAAAATAGATGTATTATAAATATATATTTATATTATAAGGAGAAAATAATGAAAGCAAGTTTAAAAGAAGAACTAATTAAAGCAAGAAATGGTAAATATGCCGTTCCTGCATTTAACTTTGACAATTTAGAAATGATGAAAGGAATTATTGAAGCCGCAGAAGAAGAAAAGTCACCAGTTATTCTGATGGTAACTGAAAGTGCTGCCAAATATATGGGGTTAGACTATGTATTTTCCTTTGCAATGACAGCAACTCAAAATGCATCTGTTCCAGTAGTATTACATTGAGATCATGGATTTGATATTGAATTAATCAAAAGAGCGATTGATGCTGGATTTTCGAGTGTAATGCTAGATTCATCTTTAAAACCATTTGAAGAAAATGTAAAAGAAACCTTAGAAATAGTAAATTATGCAAGAAGTAAAGGTGTTGATGTTGAATCAGAAATTGGTCATGTTGGAGGAAAAGAAGATGATAGAAACTCAGCTTCAAATGGTTATACAGATGTTAATGAGGCATTAGAGTTTGAAAAACAAACGCAAATAGATGCATTAGCAATTGCAATTGGTACTAGTCACGGTTTATTTAAAGGAGAAATCAAATTGCAATTTGATTTATTAAAAGAATTAAATGAAAAAATCAAAACCCCTCTTGTACTTCATGGGTCAAGTCAAGTCCCTCTAGAAGATTTACAAAAAGCTATTAGTCTTGGAATAACAAAAATAAACATCGGAACAGATTTAAAAATAGCTTGTGCACAAGGTATCAAGGATTGATTTGAAAAAAATACCAATGGTTATGATGCAAGAAAATATGGAAGAAAAGGAGTTGAATACGTAAAGCTTGTGGCAAAGAAAAAAATTCAAGCTTTTGGTTCAAATAATAAGGGATAAAAAAACACCTTTGCAAATGTACATCACACATTTTGCATCAAGGTGTTTTTATTATAACCAATTAAAACTAATTAGTTGTTGTTGTTGTTGTTATTGTTGTTGTTACAATTACATGAATTATTATCATTATTGTTATTATTGTTGTTGTTGTTGTTTGAATTCATAACTTATTCTCCTTCCTCATTCATATGGTTTATTATAAAAATATATAATAAACACTTATATTTTAACATTTATCTATAAAAATTTTTTTCAGTATTTTAAATATATATCCAAAATACTAATTAAGTAGTTTTTTTTAATAAATATTGTAGAATTGTGTTCCACTATCATTAAATGACTGTACATCAGCTATTACTCAATATGGTTTATCTTTATCATCACTTATATTTTTTCACACAACTTTATATTTATGTTTAACATTTCCAAATGTATTTCCATAACCATCATATTTTTTAAGAGCTTCATCATCCATGCTCAATTGTTCTTTTCCTAAAATAACTCCAGATTTTCTTGATGTATCGATTTTATCTTTTAAAGCATCACTTTCTGCAGCATCTTTTTGGTTCGCAACTATTGTTTGATATGGATTAAAGTTTTCAGGCACATCAACTTTTGTAGTTTGTTTACTTGCTGTTGATTCAGTATCACCAATTCCTGAGTATTCTAAAGTGAATTCCATAGTTCCACCAACTTCACTAGCAGTTTTTGCATTAACTTTTACATCTGATTCTTTTCAATATTCTTTATTATTGATGTATTGTAAAGCATTTTCATGTAGAGGTGCCATATCTTTATCTGTAAATGCTTTGAATGTATCCATAAATTCTTGGAATTTTTTAGTTCCAGCCGCATCTTGATTTGCAAATAAATCATATAATCTTTTTAGTAGTGAATTGTCTTTAAATTTGTGTTTTGAATAATCATATCCAACTTTATCAATAAGCTCTGCTTTTTTAGAAACAGTTAAATCATTAATTGATGTGTTATCATAATTTTCTAATAGTGAATCAATCATTGTTTTCATATCTGTTGATCCTAATAAATCATAAGAATTAGCAAGTCAATCAGCAAAGTCAGCTCCACCAGAACCATCTGCTTTGATTATATTTGATCACCCATCAGCACCTAAACCCCCTAGGTCTAATATCATTGCATTAGCTCTAATTAATAAACTATAACTTTTAGCAAAAGGTGTCTTTTGATTTCCCATTAAACCCAATTGGCTTGGATCACAATAAAATAGTAAATCTACAAATTTTTTCTTCAAATCTTCTGTTTTTAAATTTTTATGAAATTTACTCAATTCTTTTAAAAAGATAGAAACTTGTTTTAAATTTTCAAGTGGATCTGCAATATTATCCCCAGCTTTATAAATATTTTTTATTGTAACATCTTTTGCACCTGGGAAAGCCAGTGAAGGCACACCTAATGCATCAACTTTATTAATTTTTTTAGATAAAATTTCTTCACTAAATCCATTAGTTTTTAAAAACTCTTGAATATCAGCACTTTTGTTTTCATCTTGAATTTGATTTATAGCACTTTGAGCGTTGTATATAAGCATTGAAGCTGCTCCTTGCACTCTTAATTCTGTTGTATTTCCAGATTTTGTAAGCATTGGCATTAATCAGTTTGCTAATCTAAATGTTTCTTCTGCCCCAAAATCACTTTCTGCAACACTATCTTTTACAGATGCAAATCAATCTATATAAGATTTTTTTGATAAGCTATTTGTTGCCATCATCAATTGGCTACCTACTTTATTAAATTCTTTAGAGTCAACTTTTGGTGCTCCACCATTTTTTCCAGGCTCATATTTAACATTTTTCATTTTGCTGGAAATATCAGTTTTTGTTCCAGCGTTTGAAGATCCTTTAGAAAGAATTGAATTATAGTACAAGTAACCTGCACCATTAGTTCCACCATTATCTACTCTAGCTCCAGATTGTGGATTTGAAGTTCCTGCAGTTCCTCCAGGATAACCACCGTCAAATCCATTACTTAATAAGTAGTTAGATAGTGCTCCAGTGTCTTGAACACCTCAAGCAAGATTTCTTCTAGCTTGATCTTCAGATAATTTTAAGTCTTTATTAAGTCCTGCAAGAATTCCAGTGGCGTTATTTTTATCACTTTTATTATTTCCAACCCACCCTTGTCATTAAATGAATCTGCAAAATATCCATTTTTAATAAGGTTTTTATAAAAGTCATCATTGTACATACCCATAATATAGCTAGAATATATACCTGCATAACCTTCACCATTCATATTTTTTATTAATTCTGGAGCTAATAAACTTTTATATCTATCAATAGCAGCACCCATATTAACTTGTCTATTTTTGTATGTATATCCAGTTGGTAATCCTAAAGTTGTTGGATATGGTGCTAAATAATTTGATAGTATTTCATTTGCATTATAGTTAAGATTTTCATGTCTACTTGCAAGAATTAGTCTTGAAATTACTTCTGCTCCTGCTTTCATTTCGTTTTGTTCAGATGAAAGCTTTGTATTTCAGTTATAGTCTGCTAAATCGGCTGCAGGTGAGCTTAAGTCTGGTAAATCTGTACCAGGTTCATTAGTTCCGGGTGTATTTGTTCCCGGTTTATCGTTGTTATCTTTGTTTCCTTCATCACTTGGCGCTGCATTTTTATTACATGCAACAACACTAACAATTGGCGAACTTACAAATGCTAAGCTTGCTAATGTATATAGTAGTTTTTTCATATTAACAATCTCCCTTTTTAAATAACAAATCCCTTAAACTTGTTATTTATAAAATTTTAATATAATAGTCAAAATTAACAATAATTTCTAAATTTTAATTATAAATTAAAAAAATTTTAGACCTTTGAAAAACTTTTAATAAAAAACGCCTTATTTTATTATAATCATATTAATTGAATGGAGTTTTTAATGATGGTAGAACTCAAAAATGTAGTTAAATCCTATAAAAAAAGAGCTATTTTAGATATTGAATATTTTAAATTAGAAGAAAATCAATGCTTAGGGATTATTGGTCATAATGGTTCAGGTAAAACAACACTAGGTGAGATATTAATTGGTGTTTTAAGGCAAAATTCGGGTGAGGTTATTTTTGAGGATAATTCAATAATTAGAAATGCAGTTTTTCAAAATTTTCTAATACCCTATAATTATAAATTACTGAAAATAGCTAATTTTTATAGAGATATTTTCAACTCAAAAGAAGATCTTAAACCCATATTTGAAAATTTAGATTTAAATGATTTTAAAACACATAAGTACAATAAATTATCTGAAGGAGAAAAGCAAAAATTCAAGTTATTAATAGCCTCTCAAACAAACCAAGTTTACAACTACTTGATGAACTAACAACAAATATGGATGATAAATGAAGAGATAAAATACTTAATTACATAATAGAATATATAAAAGAAAATAAGGCCACAGTTATTTTTATATCTCATGATATTCCAGCTATTGCTCAAATGTGCAATAGAGTAGTTATGCTAAACAAGGGTCAAATTAAAAAAGACTTTTTATTAACCAATGATTATGAAAAAAACATGTCTATCTTAGAAAAAGAAACCATTTATAGTTAAAAATAGAATAAAACTTATAGTATACTTTTATAAAAAGGAGTAAACGAAATGATAGAAATTATTAATTTAAAAAAATCATATAGCAAAAATGAAGTTTTAAATATTAGTAATTTAAAGATTGAATCAAATCAGTGCTTAGGAATAATGGGCCAAAACGGTTCTGGTAAAACAACTTTATCAGAAATTATTATGGGTTCTAAAAAACAAAGTAGCGGTGAAATAAAACTAGAAATTGAAAATATATCTAAAAATGCTGTTTTTCAAGAATGTCAGTTTGAACCTGATTTGAGTTTAAAATCAATAGTTAAATTTTATAAAGGTCTTTTTAAATCAAAAGAGGATACTGATGAACTTTTTAAAAGGTTTGATCTAGAAAATTTGAAACGTAAAAGATTTAATAGACTATCAGGTGGGCAAAAACAAAAATTTAAACTATTAGTAGCATTTATAAATAGACCTAATTTATTATTATTAGATGAGTTAACAACTTCTCTAGATTATGTGTGAAGAGAAAAGATTCACAAAATTATTATTGACTATGTTAAAAATAACCCAACAACAGTTTTATTGGTTTCTCACGATGTCAACGAAATCGCTAAAATTTGTAACCGTGTTATTCTTTTAGATAATGGTTCAATAGTAAATGATCTAAATTTAACTGATGACTTTAAAAAAAATTTAGATATTTTAGAAAAAGAGGTTGTTTATGCTACAGATAATTAAACAAGAGTTTATAAAATATGCTAAAAACCCTTTTGGCATCGTTTTTGGTTTTGGATTTCCAATTTCATGAACAATAATTTATGGTATGGTTTGAGGAAAAGAAGATGTTCAAGGGTCATTACTAATGAATTATTTATTCCCCCCATTATCAATTATGGCTATATTGTCCTTTTCAATATCATCAATACCAATAACAATGTGCGCCAACAGAATTGACAAAAGAATAAAAATAATAGCATTAGCAAATATTACTAAATTAAAATATATATTTTCTTTAGTGGCTACATATTACACAATGTATTTTGTTGAATTTATGATTTGTTTAATCACAGCAATTGCAGCATTTAATTTAAGTACTTCAGCAACTATGATTTCAACTTTGTTGTTTTTACCAATTCCTATTTTTATAGTTCATTTTATGATGTCTGTTACAATGGCTAACTTTGGTAAATCAATTAACTTTATTACTTCAATGTCATTTTTTATTTTAATGATAAGCTTATTTTTCTCAGGTGCAACAGTTCCAGGTTTAGCTATTGATACTAATGATGTTTGATTTAAATACTTTCAATATATTTTACCAACAGGAAACGCTGTTTTACTTATGGAGTATATTGCAAATGGTTTAGATACAACTCAGATATGGTGAGTTTATGTTACATCGATTATTTATACAGCATTATTTGCTTTTTTAGCTATAAAATATTTCAAATGAGATTAAAAATAAAAATGCATCAACAAAATGCATTTTTTTAATAACTAATTATCTTTGCTCTTAAAAATAAATATGTTAAAGTAGGAATAAGAACTAATAAACTATAAATTATATTCACATATTTGTAAAAACCATTATATAAGAAAGTTAAAAAAGAATATATAAATATAACAAATGAATAATAATTATTTATATTAATAAAAGATTTGGCTGAATCAAATGATATAACAATAAAAAAAATAATATAAATAATAATTATAAAAATTAATTCCAATCATATAAATAAGTTTTTATTTCTACTACCAGTATAGTTTATTATTGATAAATTTATTAAACCAAAAATTCCCGATAAAGCAAAAGTTAAGATGAATATATTAAAACCTAAAAACATATAGTTTGTTATGAAATCGTTTTCTTTAAAAATAATGTAAAAAACATAATTAGAAAATAAACCCAAACATAGAATTGTTAAATGAAATATAATAAAACTTATAAAACTAATAGTTGCTATTTCTTTTTTGGTAACACCCAATAACATTAACATTCTATTGTAATTTGTAACTATTAAATAATAATAAAAATAATATGCAGAGAAAAAAGCTGCGAACAGATAAACTGCATAATTAACAATAGAATAAGTTAAATAAAAACCACCAGTATTATGAAATCCTATTAATTCAAAAATGCTATATAGAGTCAAATCTTTTATAAAAAATATCACAAAAAAAGTCATTAATAAAATAAGTAATTTTTTTTGTATTAGATATAATTTTTTTTGTAAAGTTTTCACAGTTTTTCCCTTTCTTTAAAAATTTAGTTTATTAAAGTTTTTATACAACAAATAAGATAATGGTGGAATCGAGATCAAACCATAAATTATGTTTATATATTTATAAAAACCATTATAACAAACTGATATATGAGAACAAAATAAGATAAGCAATGAAAAATAGTTAAAATTAAATGTAAATTTATTTTTAGCTGATGAAAACATAACTAAAGTTATTTGAACGAAAAATGCAACAACATGTAATAAAATTATTAAACATAAAATTGCTTTAGCTCAAAATCTACTTTTCATTCTATAATAAAGATAAAATATGTTGTAAAATAAAACACCTACAAAAGCAGCATAAATAAATAAATTTAAATTTAAAATAAAATACTCATTTACAAAAACTTTATTTTTACTAATAATGAAAAAGATAAAAAGATAAAAGAAATTTAATAACAAAGTTAAAAAACAATAAGCAAAGTAATTTAATAAATTAGATCAAAATAATTGCTTTCTACTAATACCAAGAAATATTATTAACCTATTTTTAAAATTTATAGTATTCAATATCAAATATAAAAATGGAATAAATATTGTTAAAAAATAACTAAATAATAAATCTAACATGGTTATAACTAAATTAGTTGTATATATATTATCATTACTACCACTTACATAACTATGCGATGATATTGCAATAATTACAGTTTTTACAAAGTAAACTACAAAAAATATCAATAAAAAAGAAAGAAAGTTTTTAAATGTTAATCTTTTTAATCTAATATTTTTTGTCATAATTCCCCCTATTATTTGTATAGTTCTGCGTATTTTTCAAAAACTTGACTATCTTTAACTTTAAATACTTTTTCTATTCTATTATTATTTAAAACAATAACTTCATTACATAAATCTCTTATTTCTTCTAACTTATGTGATGAAAAAATAATTAACTTATCTTGCAAATTATTTTTAATAAAACTTATAATATCTTCACAACTAATAGGATCCAATCCTAATGTAATTTCATCTAACAAATATATATCTCTTTGATAACCAAATGCTAAACATAATTTTATTTTTTGATACATTCCAGTGCTTAGCTCTTTTATATACTTTTTTGAATGAATATCTATGTCTAGCAAATCTGAAATTTTATCAAAGTCATCTTTTCTATCTTTATTTATAAATCTAGCTAATTTAAATACTTCAAAAACTTTTATAGTTTCAGGTAAATCTTTATCACCACTAACTAATGCAATTCTTTCTAGATTAAAATTATTTTCTTTATTGTTTAAATCATTTATAATTATTTTTCCATCGTTATAAAAAGTTATTCCAGATATTAGTTTTAACAAAGTTGATTTTCCACTACCATTTTTTCCAAGTAATCCATAAAAACCCTTTTCAAAATTGTATGTAATATTTTTAACTCCACTAATATCATCAAACATTTTTGAAAGATTTTCTATTTTGATCATATATTTACTCCTCTCTTTTAAAAACTTTACGGTAATTTGTTATAACTTCACTGTTTTCATCAACATTAAAAATGGTCTCTACTTTATTATTTCTTAAAACAATTGCTTTACTACATAGTGCCTCAACTTCTTCTAATTTATGAGAACTATAGATTACTAAGGCGTCTTTTGAAAAATTTTTGATAAATGAAATTATTTGATCTGTTGATACAGGATCTAAACCCAAAGTTATTTCATCTAATAAATATATTTCTCTAGGATAACCAAAAGCTATACAAATCTTTAATTTTTGTAGCATTCCTGTTGATAGTTGACTTATTAGTTTTGTGGAATTTATGTCAAAGTTAAGAGCTGCTGCCACTTCATCAAATGTATCTTTTATATCATCATTAAATTCTCTTACAAATTTAAAAAACTTTTGAATTGATAATTGCATGGGTAAATCTTGTTCTGCACTAATATATGCAATATTTTTTAAATCAAACTTATTATTTTTATTACTTAACCCATTTATAACAATGTCTCCTTTTTTATAATGAATTATACTTGCTATTAATTTTAAAAGCGTTGATTTACCACTTCCGTTTTTACCAAGTAATCCATAAACACCCTTATCAAGTTTTAAGTTTACATCTTTTATACCACTATGTTTATCAAACATTTTAGTCAAATTAATTATTTCAAGCATAAGTAACACACCTTTCAAAATCTAATAATTATATTTTTTAGATAATAAATATTCAAAATAAGTGAAAATTGGAAATAAAACAATAAAATAAATCAAGTTTATAAATTTATAAACACCTTCATAGTTTGATGTTATTTTTGAGAATGTAAGCGGTATAAATGAATAAAATGATTTATGAATATCTACATCTGGTAATGCAGAATACGATAAGCTCACCACCATAAATCAAATATAAACATAAAATATAACAAGAAAAAAATATAAAAGTTTTTTATTTCTCATTTTAACAAACAAACTATAGAAAATTATAAATAATGTTGCAAACAATAATGCTTCAATAAAATAATTAAAACTTAAAAATAAATCATCTTTATAACTCATTTTATAATCTAAAACATTATCATAATAAACAAAGAGTAAACCATACAAAATTTGATTAATTAAGTATAAAACTATGATTCCTAAAAATATTAATACTCTGTTTGAAAAATAAATCTCATTTCTATTTAATCCACAAACCAGAAAATACCGATGTGTATTTTTTTTAAATCCTAAATAATAAATACGATAACTTAAAACCAAAGAAAACAAAATATAAAATGCAAATGTTATCCCCTCAAACACTTCAATGTAAGTACCAACGAATTGCTCATAAAAAGATGATCCTTCAAAAATATTTGCTGCTGAAGAAGAAGACACAACTGAAAGTAAAGTTAAAAATATATTTCCACATCCAATAACTAAAAATAATGATCAGTTTTTTAAAAAGTTTTGCTTCGTTGCAATTAATATCTTATTAAGTCTCATACTACCTTTTTCCTTTTAATTTACACTTATTGTATACCTTTTTTATTTATATAACTAATAATTTTTTAAAATAACTTTTATAAAATAAAAAAAGCGTAATGAATTTTTAAATCACCACACTTTTAAAATTAAATTAATGTTAGTTTTCTATAAATTAAATATCCAGCAGTTAAAAATAAAACTCCTAAAACAAAATATCCTATATACACATAATCAACATTAATAACATTTTCTGTTACAAAAACATTTTTTATACCTATATTTTCATACTTATTATATAATGTATTTTTTTCTCCAAATTTTCAGTTATATAAATCAATATATTCATAGTTTTCATTTTTCTCATATTTCACTATTTTTAGTGGTAAATGATCAAAAGGTGAAAGTTGCATTGCAAATTTATTTTCTTTTAATGATTGATTTTTATTTGTATACATCAGCATAAATGTTTGAAAATATAACGGATTACTTAAAAAATATTGTCTATATGAACCAGGATTTTTTTGATATGTTTCATAATCATAGCCAAAAAATATACCACCATTAATAATAAAATCTGGATAATACATCAAATTATCAATCATATCAAATAATAGAGCCATATATAGTCGATTACCATCTTTTAATAAAGCATTATCATACAAGTCTCTTTCTGAAACAAACAACATCTTTGTAGAGTTATCTATAGTAGAGTTATTATTAAAATTACGAAATATTAATTGTCAATTTTTATTATCCATATCTAAAAATCGATTATCATTTACAACTCAAAAATCTTGATAATAATAGTACAAAATATCATTTAGAGTTTTAATCTCATTTATAACTTGGTCTTTTGTAGCCTCTAAGTTTAATGAACTAATAATATTATTAACTACATTATCTTGAATAATATATTTGCAATAATCATTATATTGATTACTCCCTGTTATATTTTTTTGCGACCTTTTATAGAAGTAAGTACTTGTTAAGTTATCTGCTTTTGACTCTTTTAGTGAACTTTTTAAAAATTTGTAAACAATATTTTGTTTATAACTATCAAACAATTTAAATTCATAGTTTGAATTTGATGATTTACTATTATTTAAAAAATATTCTGAATCAAGCATCAACCCCAAAGAAGCAATTTTACCATACCTACTAACAGATTCAGTAAATTCTTCACCCTTGTAGTATGAGTTGTAAAGGCATATATATCCAGAAGATAAACAATCATTATTTTTGCTATTAGTTTTTCATTTGAGATCATAACGATAATCATCGTTTAAAGTATACATATTATTGAGTAACTTATTTAATATTCCTTTTTGTGAATTTGCAAAATCAAGCAATATTTGAAAATATTGTGCAGATAGTGTCGTTCTTGATTCATTAATTCCTTGAAACTTATTTCTTGAAAATGTTTGTTGAACACCTCCCAAAATTGGCGATAACGACATTAATCCTGTGTAAATACCCGCTAAACAAAATACAATTCTAGATATTTTAAAAGAGCTAAATAAAACAAATATACCCATAGTTAATCAATCAAGAGCAAAAAATGATAAAAAGCCGTAAAACAATACATTTTCAAAAAAATATTTGCTATCTGGTTGCATAATTAATAAATTAAGATAAAAAAAACCAATCATAATTACATTATATGAAATGCTAATAATTTTAGATGTTATCAACTTACATACTAAAATGCTTCCATGATTATACCCTTTTGATATTTCAAGATCTAAAATACCATTATGTCTATCTTCAACCATTGCGTTTGATATACATACTAAATTTATGTAACAAATATTTAGAATTCAAAAAACTATTAAAAGCGGACCTCATACATAAATTGTATAAACGGCTTGACTAGTAATGATACACATTCAAAGTATTACACATATCATAACAATCGAAACCGATAAAACAATACCAATAAATAATTTATCTTTAAGAGTTCTTTTTAAATGAAATGCTAATATTTTATTCATTGATATTTACCTTTCTAAAATTTATTTTATATATTTTTATTATATGTGAGTTTGTTTATTTTCCTTTAAAATAGTTTAATAAAAAAGACAAACTTAGTTTGTCTTTTTTATTTAATTAACTCATCAATTTTAATTTTACTTGTTCTTGTGTTACTTGTTAAGTTAAAGTATATTCTCGCTATATTATCTTCTGGAGTTAAGTAGCGATCAAAAACAACTTCACCTTCATTGATAATTACAAGTTTATTAATGAACTTCTGTAATTCATCAATAATATGACTTGTTATTAAAATTGTTTTACCCATTCTTGCTAATTTTTGTAATAAAGCTACAAACTCAATTCTTGAACTAACATCTAAATTAGCTGTTGGTTCATCTAAAACAATAATGTCAGGATTGTTTATTAAACATATAGCTAGCAATGCCCTTTTTTGCATTCCTGCAGATAATGATTTAAAAGTTTTTTTCTTATAGCTAATCAAATCAAGAGAAGTTAGTAAACTTGTAGCTTTTTGTTTTGCTTCTTTTGCTTTTATTCCTGATAATTTACCTGAATATACACAAAAATCAAATATTGAAATAGATTTTGGATAAATACTTTGATCTGGGAAAAATGAGAAACGTTTCATAATGGCTTTATTCACTTCTTCATCATTATATAAGAACTGACCCGAGTCTTTTTTATAGTTGTTGAACATACATTTTAGTAAAGTTGATTTACCAGCTCCGTTATCACCAACTAGACCAACAATGTCTCCTTCATTAAAAGTTATATTGATGTCAAAAATTCCTTTGTTATTATCGAATTTTTTTGTTACACCTTCAATTCTAAACATTCCTATCCCTCCTTATAAAAAATATTTATTTTAAAATCATTTAAATTACTTTCACCAATATTGTATTGCATTACTGTACTTTTTGCAATTTTTAGTTTTTCTATATCAATTGAAATATCTAACTCATATTGTTTTTTATTTTGTTCTGGTGTAATTTGGCTAAATATTGAGTCAACAACTATTTCTGGGTCATTTAAAAATTCTTTTATTTCATTAATCCTTCTATATCAATCAGTATTAAACTTGAAAGCAATTAAAGATGATGATGTATATAAATTAAAACAATTATTTGCAGAATCAGCCGAAAAATCTAAATATGTATTATCCTCATCTAATGATTCAAATTTTGCTCCAGAATTATTATCAAAAACACTTATTTTTGGGTAATCTTCACTATTATATGATGTACTCATATTAATACTATAATTTTTAATTTTATCTGTAAAAGTTATGCCATCAACTATTGTTTTAAAAGTTGCTTCCCCAGTGAATCTACCCCCAGGTTTTCTATTTGCATATCATCAAGATTGAACTTTAAGAGTTTTTTCATTACTAAAAGTTCAAGACCTTTTGTTTATTTGTTTTCCGTTTTCAAAAAGATAATTTGATGTGTCATTTAAAGAAATGTTGTCTGTTAATTTTAAATCATACACATTTTCATTTATGTCAAAACTTTTATAAACACCATTAACTAAAGTTAAGGTATTTTGATTTTCATCTAAGTTTTTTATTAAATTTAATTTATTAATATTTACATAAACACTAGTATCTAACTTTCTATCTTCTAAATCAACAGCACTAATAATTAAAGTAACATATGTATTTTCATTAAAACTATTATTTTCTTTTTGACCAAAAGCATATCCTGTGATTATTCCGGTTTTTTGATCATAAACAACATTTTCTTGAAAGTTATAATTAGAGCTGTTTACTTTTACATTTTTTAATTTTTTATAGTTAGTTATTGTAAATGCAAATTTTTGCCCTCAATCTACTTTTTGACTACTTTTATCAACTACAATTTCACTATTTTGATACTTATAGAAGTTAGTAACTCTAAGACTTGCACTTTTTGTAGCATTTTTTGCGGTAACATCAAAGTTAAATATTTCAAAATTTGCACTTCCAGAAAATTGTTGCATTGAAATGTTGATTTTATTTTTCTGTTCTTTATCATATTCTCATTTGCCATAAAATGGATTTGAGACTTTGGGTACTAATTCCACACCCACTAGTTTATCAAGATTAGTAATCACAAATGATGCTATAGGACTATCGGGAGTATTTGCAATTTCGTTTTTATCAATAAGAACCGCATCAACGTCTTCAACTTTTCTATTGACGCTTAGTTCAGATTTTTGGCAATAAGTTTCATCAAAATAATAATTATTGTCTTTAGGTGATGCTTTAGTAATCAATATATTAAAAATTATATTTTTTTCTAAAATGCGATTGTCTTCAATTTCAATCAAATAGTCATCTTGCTTAGGTGTTTTTGTTTTATCAAAAACAATATATTCATTATCTTTAAATAATATTTTAATTTCATCTAAAACAGCTGTTTTATTATTGAATAACTTTTTAGAATTATTAAAATAATCAGTTATCTTTGACATAATTGATCTGTTTGAGTTTTGATTCATGTAATCAGGATAATCATTTATAGATGAGTTACATGAAATTGAAAGAACTGGAGTTAACAAAATAGAAAAACATGTACTTAATTTTCATAATAATTTTTTCATACCATCACCTCTTTTTTAAATAATACTTATTTTTCTATAAATTAAAAATCCAATTAATCCTGTAAATCCACCAAACAATATATATCCCAGATAAATAAAATCTGGTTCAACAATTCTTGGACTGATATTGACTTGTTTTAGGTATATATTTTCTAATTTGTTATACATAAATCTATCATCTCCAGTGTTTGTGTTGAAATAATTAACAGGAATAAAATTCTCATTTTTAACAAAATTAACTGCTCTAATAGACAATGTTTGTCAAAGATTTGATTTAAAAGAAATCATTTCTTGTGCTAAACTCATATTTTTATTACTATACATCATTAAATAAGTTGGATAATATAAGGGATTACTAATTCATCAAACTCTATATTCTCATGGATTTTTTTGAATTATATTATATAGTTGATTTGTGTCTTCACCAAAACCATTACTTCCAGCACGCATATAATTGTTTATGAGTTCAAATAATAAAGCCATATATAGTCTATTTCCATCTTTTAAAGTTGCATTATTGTAGATATCTTTTTCATCTGCAAACTTTAAATTAATATTAGAAATTAAAGAATGATCGAAATTTCATCATTCTAGTAAGTCTATTACTTCATCATATGGATGATTTAATTTTGTTTTTCATATATTTACAAAGTATTTTTTTAAAAGCTGACTTAATTCATCGATTTCTTGTTTGATACTATCTTTAGATTCATTGATGTTTAGTGCTTTAATTAAACTTTCAGTAACACTATCTTGTAATAAATAATTTGAATATTCATCAAATTGATTAGGTCCGCTAATATTTTTATCAGAGACTTTATAGTAATATGTACTGTTTAAATTATTGCTGTTAGATTGTTTTATTGTACTTGTCAAAAATTTGTAAACTATATTTTCTTTGTACTGATCAATAAGCTTAAATTTATAATTTGTACTTAGTGTGGGACTATTATTGACAAAATACTCTGAGTCAAGCATCATACCTAAGTAACTTATATAACCATATCTTCCTAAAAGAACTGTATAATCAGGATTATATTCAGAAGAATGCTTGTTATATAAACATTCATAACCAAATGATGAACAAGATGAATTTGAAGCAGTATTTTTAACATCAAGAGTGTATCCATAATCTTGATTTAAAGTATACATGTTTTTCATTAAAGAATAGACAATTCCATTTCTACTATAAGATAATTGTTCAAGTTTTTTATAATAGTCAGATAAATAGAAGTCTTTTTTAAAACCAATTATTGGAAACTTTCTTTCAACAACTTGCTGTTGAACATTACCAGTAAATGTTGATATTGTAAATAGTAAAGTTATTGATGAAATCAAATAAAATACCAGCCTTTGCTTTTTAAATGAGCAAAAAAAGATAAACATTCCTGTTGTTAGCCAATCAAACGCAAAAAATGATAAATAACCAATTAAAGTACATTTTTCAAAATAGTCAATATTTATCGGTTGAACAATCTCTAATACTAAAAACATCAAAATTAGCAATATAGCATTAAATCCAATAGTAACTATTTTATTTGCAAGTAATTTATACATCAATAACTCATTGTAACTATAACCTTTTGATAACTCTAAATTTAATAAACCACTACTAGAATCTAATATCATTGCATTTGAAATGAATATAAAATTTATATAACAAATTATTGTTAGTCAAGCAAGCATAATTACAGCAGTTGTTGATGTTATTATTGTTGTAATATCGTTATTAGAAAGACCAACAAGAACACCAAAAGATATAAAAATTGCTAAAAAAGCTAGTGATAATGTACTAATAAACACCGGATTTTTTAAATTTCTATATCAGTTAAAAGACATTATTTTAAGCATTTTTTTACTCCCTATGAGTAAAAGTATATTTAGATTTTAATAAACCTCTCTTTTTATAATTTATACTTTCATTACTCTTTCTTGTAAATATTATATATCAAGATATATACTAATATATTTTTAAATACGTAAATTTTTTTAAAGTATGTACATAAACTAAGATAATGTTATAATCAAAAAAGGTATTAAATTAATTTATTTGTGTAAAATTTTAATTAATTTAGTAAAAGTAATTTAATATCTAATAATTAAAATTGATAAAGAATGATGAGAATGAAAAATAGCAATGTATAAATCAATAAAAAAAACTAAAAAAAATTCTAATATTTACCAATAATTATATTTACTTTTAAATATTTTTTAATGTTTTACTATCTGAAAATTTAATTCAATCAAAAATAGTTAAAAATTATTAAATTATAAATGTAATTTTAAGTAAATATAAATTTAAATAGAATTAAATTTATATTTTTTTACTTTTTTATCAGTTTATTAAAGAGAAAGGATAAAAAAATGGATAGTAGTAGTAAAAATAACCCAAAGTTGGATCCAACAGAAACACTTCATATGCATTTGAATAACAAGAAAGTTAGAAAATCAGCTGCATTTGATTTTTGAAGAGTATTTTCAGTTGTTTTTGGTAATTCAATTGGTGTGGGTATTTATATGAAAAGTAAACAGGCCCTAGGTGCTGCTCATAACCCCTATATTGTAATTATTATGCTAATTGTTATGGCGTTTATTGGGGTTTCAATGGTGTTCGTTTTCATTGAACTTGGAACAAGTGCAAGAAATAAATATCATACACATACATCATTTGCTGAAACATTTATTGGAAGGCGGACAGGAAGCATGTTCTCCCTATTTTATTGCATAATATATATTCCTGTTTATGTTGGAATAATGGCAATAACAGTATCATATTATGTTTTTAGATCTGTTGATGATTACTATAATAATGAAGTTTGAATGAATCCTGATTTAGAAGCATTTTTAATAATTTTTATAGCTGTAATAATTGTATTTTTTATGTGTATATCAAATGGATATGCATCTAATGGGTGATTTAAATATTTACATATTTTTTTCAATAACTTAAAATTTGTTCCCCTATTATTTGTATTGGGACTAGGATTTTATGCAAAATTCCATTTAAGCACAACAGCATTTGTTGAATCAAATACTTCACAATGGAAAATGAGTTACTTTATTTTAGTTATACCAATGTTATTGTTTGAACTTGATGGATTTATGTATGGATCAAGTATCGAAAAAGAAATAACTCATAAAAGAATGCTTGTTTTTGGGCAAGTTGTTGGAGTTATTTTAGTGGTTATGATTAATATGATGTTTGCATTATCACTATACTTTGGAACATCTGATGCAGATTCACTATCACTAATTTCTAATTTCCTTCCAAGTGAAGGCGCCTTAGTATGTAAATTAATTATTGCTTTAGTTGTTTTGGGATCAGTTGCAGGATTTACTAGTTTTGGAGTTATAAACTTAAGTAGTACAACAGATAACGATGGAGTTCAACTTGTTTATTACAAAAAAAGTAAAGAAATGATTTCACATAAATTAAGTGGATACATAAATGCAGTAATGATTTCTGTAGTTTTAGTAGCAATAAACGCAACTTCATGAATCATTTACAAAGACTCGCTCGAAAGGACAAACCCTAGTGCAGAGTATTATTATGTGGGACAAGCAGTCACATATTTGATAGATAAAATCTCTGATGCGGTTGTTGTAATCGCGTTTACTACTTACCTAATTCTAATGCTAGCTGCATTGGCAAATCATAAAACTAGAAAAGTTGATGATGTAATGAATGTTAAAGGAAGTGTTTACTATAACATTGTTGCTTCAACATTGATGGGACTATTTATTTTGTACATTTACTATGACATTTTTTCACAACTTGGAACTGGGCAAATAGGAAAAATGCTACCACCAATATTTGTAATAATATTCTTCCTAATGCTAGCTATTTCATTTATTATAAATGAGGCTAAATTATCAAGAATTCATATTGATGATAATGATTTTGTATTAAGACTTAATCCTAAAAATTGAGGAAAAAACTATGATAGACAAAAAGCTATTGAGCAATACAAAGTAAAACATCAAAAATTTTATGAAAGTCTTAATAGCAATTAAAACTTAGATTTAAAAATCAGCAATTAATGCTGATTTTTTTACTTAAAGTAAGCCTACTTATAATTTTGGTTAATTATCAATCCAAAACCATTTTCATAGTTATTATTAAAAATATTTGCCTTAATAATATTGCAATGTACATGAGTTAGCTGCAAATTTTTTAAATCATCTATATCATGAATTCCTCTAGTTGTAGCAATATGCATTAGCTCTTCAAATCTTATTTTTGGGATGATGTGATCTATATTTCAATTTATTTCGTCATCATCTTCACATTCTATATATGCCTCAAATAATACTCGATGATTACACAAAGCGCATAACTTGTGCTTTTCTTTACAATCTTGTTCACCACAATTGCAATCTTTACTTTTATTTCAGACTTCTAAGTCTTTTTCACTTAGATATTCATATGGACTTTTAGTCATAAATATCCCTCCTAGTAAAAAATTGATAATTAATAGGAATTGGTATTTTTATTATCTTAACACTTATTTAATGACATAAATAAGATAATATAACTATTTTTTGTTACTTACAAGATACATGATAATGTATGAAATAGATAGAACTAGATATCCAAATAAGGGAATTTGAGCAACAATAAACCACGGTCAACTTACTTTACCCTCTTTGCTAAAAAGCTTAGATTCTCCAAAAAAGCTATCTATTGATACAAGAGAAAAGCCATTTATAAATAAGCAAAAAACTACCATTATAAATGAAAACATTGCACTTTGAGTGACTTTTTCTTCACTTAGAAAAGCTGTATTAATTTTTACATAAAAATAAATTAAACCTATTATAAGAATAGTTACAAAAAAGAAAAATATTGTAGAAAATAAAATTTTAGTATCATCAGATAATTTACTACTTTTTTGTTCTTTTGGTTCTTTTATAAAATTGTCTTTTTTTTGTAAAATAGATAAATATAAAAAAATCAATATCATTGATGGAATTGTAATTATTGCAAGACATGTATATGGAATTGTTGATAAAATTGTAACTTTTTCTTTTTTAAGCTGATTTTCTTTTTTATCAAAGCCTTTTCAAAAAGTATAAATGTAAGCAATTGATAAAACAAAACCAACAATACTTATATAAAATAGAACAAAACCTCATCATGGGACAATTGTAGTTTCGTCCTGCCATAAACTTAATATTTTTCCATTAGATAAGCAAATAACAAAAATAGCTATTGAAATTATCGTGGTCAAAAATAAACTTACGTAAACAACATACTTTAGAAACATACTATTACTTTGTGTTTTCATTTTTTTAGCACCTTTTTAAAAATTATAACTCTAAAAGTATGTATTATTTTTAATTATGTTTTAATCCACCTTTTTTGATATAAAAAACAGCATAGATAAGAGCTCCGATAAATGGAAACGCTGATATTATAAATCATTTCTTATCTACTAATTCATTATTCAAAAAATATTTTGTATTCGATAAAAGGGAAGCACACATAAAGTAACTAATTACGAAAATAAAAGTTGCTGCAAAAACTAATAAAAAATAGTATGTATTTAATGACAAAAAACCTCGATTAATAAGATCAAATTTGATTGTTAATGATAATCATACAATGTATCCTATCAATAAAAATACATATACAAAAAGTAAAGGTTTTGTCTTAATTTGTCTTTTACTTGTTTGATTAATTTTAAGATAAACCGCTGCTTCTTCATTGGTTCTTACTTTATTTAGTAGTGATAAATATTTGAAAAGCAAATATATATTTATAAAAGATAAAAATGCTAAAGAAGATAAAAATAAAGTTGCTTTAATATAAAAATTCATTTGATTTGTTGTATACATTCTTTTACCTTGTACAGTTGTAAATCCTAGCAAAACCGTGTTATGAGTAAAATATGTAAAACCCAAAATAAATAAAACTACATATAAATATATAAAATTCCCATCTCAAATATTTGTAATAAGACCATCATAATTCAAAGTATAATGAATAACAAATAAAATCATTGAAAATCCAAAAATCATTAATAAAATTGAGCAAATTTTTATTAACTTCTCATATTTTTTTAGATTTTTCATATCATTTAATAAATTGTTATCTGGTTGATTTATTAAATTGTTTTCTTCCATAACTCCCACCTCTTTTTCGAAATATATTGTTATTTTAATAGAGATAACAATAAAAATAATTTTATATTAATAAAATTATTTTTTTTCCTTTTATATCATCGTAAAGTTATTCAAAAGTTTGCCAAATTTTTTTTATTTTAAATAACTCATAACCTTTTCTAAAAATTCATTTCTTTTTGTTTTATCTTTACTCCATCAATCAGTTGATAAAATTCTTGCAAATTTTCACCCTCTTTTTTCTAAATAATATTGGCGATCAATATCTTTTTTTCTATCAAAATCTGAGGAATGATATTTATAACCATCACATTCAATTGCTAGAACATACTCATTTTTTTCTTTATCTAAAACTGTAATATCAATTCTATAACCAGCAGTTTTTGTTTGATTTCTCAATTCATATCTATTTGAGTATGGAGCTATTAATCTTTGCAGTTCGTTAAAAACTTCGACCTCAAAATCTGAGTCAAATTGTTCTAATTGAAATTCTTGATCATTGTAATTATTTTTTAAGATTGTTTGACTTGCTTGCTCAACAGTTTCTTTATTTTGTAAAAGTTCAGAGTAGTATAAAAAGTCTCTTAGATCGATTGCTCCTTTTTTATTTGGATTCATAACTGACGAATGAATAGATTTTACAATAATCATTTTTTCTTTAGCTCTTGTAATTGCAACATTTAGACGTCTTTCTCCACCCTCATTATTTAGTGGACCATAGTTATTAATGAATTTACCATCATTTTTTGGGGCAAAAGCAATTGAAAAAATGATAATGTCTCGTTCATCTCCTTGGACATTTTCAATGTTTTTAACAAACAATTCCTCACCTTTTTGTAAATTTAAGATATTTTGTAAACTAGTTGAATGTTCTGCTTCTTTTTCTATTAAAGAGTCAATTAATTTTTTTTGTTGTGAGTTAAATGTGATTACTCCAATTGTTTTATTTTGATACAATTGATCTTTTAGTAACTCTAAAATTAATTTAACAACAATATGCGCTTCTTTAACATTGACTCCATCTTCAAAATTACCAGAAGTTGAAATAACTTCAATTGGTAAAAAACTTCTCTGATTTTTATTGACAACTAATAATTTAGATTCATAATATTTAGCGTTTGAAAAGTTTATTAATTCAGTATAAAAACTTCGATAGTGATATTGAAGCATGTTTTTAGGATATCGTGAATTTGCAAAATCAATTAAGCTTTCAGTATTAATGAAGTTTTGCTCTTCAGGATCTTGATATATTTGTTCAATATCAATTTCATCACTATTTAATTTATCGCTAAAAAAATTAGTTGGTGGTAATTGTTTATCATCTCCAACAATAATATAATTTTTAGCTCTATATAAAGCTGGAATACATTTTTCAACAAATATTTGAGAAGCTTCATCAAAAATTGTAAAATCAAATTCTTTTTCAACAAGCTTTAAAAAATTATTGTTAGCAGCATTATTTGGGTTAGTAATAATAATTGGAAACATTAATTTTAATAAATCAATGTAATTTTTAAAATATGTTGTCAATCTAATTTGTTTTCTAATTCCAATAGCATTACCTAAATTTCTAAATAGTTTAGCATAGGCAACTCCTTCATAACCCTTTTCACTACTTTGCTTAATTTTAAATGCAATTTGCTCTAAATGAGTTTGATAAATTAGTTTCAAATCATTTAAAAATCTATTTTTTGAAGTTTCACGAATAGCATCAATTCACGAATTTGCATTATTTAAAACTCTTGCAAATCTTTTCTTATGATCATTGATATACATAGCACATAAATAATCAAAATTATAGTTAATCAAAGGTTGACTCAGTTGATTTGTTAAACAATATAACATTTTAAAAATTAGGCTAAAAGTAATATTATCAATAAAATTGATAACTTCACAAAAACTTTCATAATTAGTATTTTGAATTTGAGTACTTAAAAATTGCTCATATTTCTTTTTAGCGAAAATTCCCAGCTTAGTTTTATATTTTTGCTTTGTATAGTGATTAAAGTAAAAAACTTTTCTCTTGTAATCATCGTTATAAATTTCTAAATATTGTCGTTTTTCTCAAATTTTTTTAATATCAAGATCTTTAAATAATTCTAAAATAATATTAAACTTATCGCTTAACTTTTTATCATTTAATGATTGTAATTCTTCAAAACATTCATAACTATCCATTGTCATTACAAATTTATTTTCAAAACTAAATTTCTCAATCTTATTTTTTAAATGTTGTACACTTAGTAAATAATACTTACCAGTATAGATTGTGAAATGATTTTTATATTCTTTTGCTAAATCAATATAACTATCAATTTTTTCTCCATAATTTTGAAAATTAAGATTAGAATTACTTAGATGATTGTTTTGTTTATCAATCTCTTCTTGAATTTTGTTATGAATTTTTTTAACTTGTTCATGAAATTGCACTCCTTCAGTTTTATGAAATAACATCAAACAAAAGTCTTTTAAGTCTTTCATTCTATCATAAACAACATCAGATGCAACTTTTTTTTCTGTAATAAATAATGCTCTTTGATTTCTAAAAATAATATTTGCCAATAGGTTGACAATTGTTTCTGATTTTCCTGTACCTGGTGGACCTCAAATAAATTGACTTCTTGATAAAGAATTTGCAATTGCGGTTTTTTGAGTAACATCTAAATCTGAAATTTGTACAATTTCTTTTTCGCTTCAATCAACATCAGGTTCAATCATTGAACTTTGTTCTGAAGCAATTATTTCAGAAATAAAATCAGAACGATCATTATCTTCAATTGTATTATAAGCAGATAAAATTGAAGATGATGCAATATCATACAAACCAAAAGAAATGTAGTTTTTTAAGCTAACTTCATTTTTATCAATTTTATTTACACTATTAAAATAATTATGTAACTCTTCTTTTGTGTAATGAGTGGCTTGTTCTAATTTATTAATATCAAAATTTTGTTGTGAATCTTTATTGACAAGAAACCCTGTTTTTTCAATCATTTTTAAAACATAAGCTAGTTTATTTTGATCAAAATCTTCATCGGGTTCACTAAATTCTCAATTAATATTATTTTTAGTTGCCATAAATAATAAAATCGAGTTATTTAATTGAGGTTCATGATAGTTGATATCAGAAATCGTTACAATATTTCCTTTAATACTAATGTTTGCTGGATACAAAATCAATGGAGCTCTAAATACATTTAATTTATTATTATCTAAAACTCCTTCAATAAAAAAAGTTCCCACAAATAATAAACTGGGAAAAATAAATTCTACACTAGAAAGAGGTGTAGAATTTTTTATGTCAAAAAACCTAACTGTAGAAGAATGAATGAAAATAATTCAAATATATAAAAAACAAGGAATTCAAATTGCAGAACAAGAATATCGTATAATTAAAGCAAAACAGATTAAATTTTCACAATTTATTAAAAAAAGAATAAAACAAAAAACTTATTTAGTAGATAATTATGGTATGAAAAGTTTAAATAGAAAAAAAGGCTCTGGAAGATACAAAAAAAGAGATGATTCTGATATTCCAGGAATAATTAGTGATCTAACTGAAGAGCAAAAAAGAGAAATAATTGAAGATTGAATAAAAAGTCAGAGAGATAAAAAGGAAAGAAATGCGATTAGCAAAATAAAATCTCTAAACATAAGTATGAAAGCAAGAATTATATCAATGCATAGAACAACATTTTACAAAAAACCAAAAGTTAGAAGATATAAATACAATAATTTAAAAAACACAGTTGAAGAAATATTAAAGGAGTCCAAGTTTATATATGGTAGCAGAAAAATAAGTGTTTTATTAAAAGAAAAACATATGTCAATCAACGATAGAACTTTAAGGCACTATCTAAAAAGATGAGGTTTTATAATTAAAACCCGAATTAAAAAAAGACAAGCAGAATCAAAAAATATTAATACTAAATTTAAGGATTTAGTGAAGCGCAATTATAATCCTACTATAGACAATATAATTGCTACTGATGTTTCTTACATTCCGGGTTTGGTAGAAGGAAATAATTACTATTTATCTGCAGCTATTAGTCATAAAACTAAAAAAATTGAATCATGATGTTTATCAAAAAACAACAACTCGCAATTAGTTATAGATACTTTAAATAAAATTAATAAATCAAATTTTATATTACATTCAGATCATGGCTCTCAATACTCTAGTAATGAAGTTATAGAATTGGTAAAACAAATGAATTGTCAAACTTCAATGAGCAGAGTTGGCAATTCCTTAGATAATAGAGAAATAGAGTATTTTTTTAGTTGTTTAAAAGGTGAGTATCTAAATCACATTAATACAAACAAAATGAATATTGATGAAATTTATAATCATATAGATTGATATATAGATTGATATAATAATAAAAGAATACAAAAAATTTTGAATTGAAAAACGCCAGCTACTGCCGGCGCTATTATTTAAAACTGTAGAATTTGTTTTTCCCAGTTTAATAAAGAATGAATATTTTTTTCTTGTAAAATTAAGGTATTTTTCTTTGAAATCTTACTAAATTGATTTTTTAAAATCTTATTAGAGTCTTTTGTTTCATTGATATTTTCAACTATTTTAAATTCATAATTAGTTTTTGTAAAATCAAACCCTTTTTTACTAGCAACCGATGAATTACATGCTTTAAGTAAATCAATTGACATAGAGTTTTCTTTAAAACTGTTAAAAAATACTAAAGTTTTTTTGTCAGTTTGTACTAATCTACTTTTTAATTTATTTAAAATGGTATCTTCTTTTTTTACAATATTTTCCATAACTAGTCCAATCTAAAGTATATAGTTATTTTAAAATATAAACAAATAGTTATAACTAATTAAATAATAAAAAAATTCACCATAAATTCTGGTGAATTAATCTATTTTTTTATAATTATCAATTATACGCAAGTACAATACATTAATAAATTAACTTTTAACCTTGTTATAACTCTATATAAGTCAGAGTCTTGAATTAAGCGTGGTTGTATGTATATATATCCCATTTTGCCTTTTGCAGGAATATCTTCATCTTTAATAATGATATTATAATCAACCCCTAGCACAGCAAACATGTCATATTTTTCCTTCATAATGTTTTCTATGTAATTTGTCATATATTTTTTATAAAATTCTTTATCTTTTGTGTATTTTTCGAGAACTTCTGCTTTAACTAATGCTTTATCTACATTATTCATTTCCGAAAGATCTCTGATCTCCCCTTTTACTTGAAAACGCATTCAACCCACAAATCAATCACTATTTGAAGTAGCTTCAACAATTATCGTTCCGTTTTCTGCTGTATAACCATTTTTTTCTTTTTTAACTCTATTAGGTTTTGTAGATACACGATAAGTATAGTCTTTTCCATAAACAGGTTTTTCAGGAGTTTTGCAATTTTTATCTAAAAAATCTTCTATCAATTGAATATAAATGCTTTCAGTATTTCGACTCGGTGTAAACAAGACTTTTGTTGTATCTATTGCTGAAAGATTTACTCTCTTGAAAATAGTTCCATAATAATTTGTTATAAATTGTGCACCATCTTCAACTAATTTACTTGATTGTACTGCGTTTACCGTAATTGAGCCAGTGTTACCATTAACTTTTGAAGGTTTAAATCCACTAAATACAATATCTTCATTTTCTTTTACATTTATTTTTAAAACGCTTGCTATTCTACTAATAACAGCTTTTTTTACATCACTTTCTAAGTTTCCAGATGGACTTACTTTTAAATCGTCATTTTTAATTACGGATAATGATAATTTTCTTACAATTTCTTCTGTTTTATATTTAACAATAAATTTTGTTGTATTGTATAAGTAACCATCACTTTTCAGCGCTTTTATTTCTAATGAACCATCTGAATCCTGAGTTGGTTGCACATAATTACCAAATTCATAGTCAACTCCTTCTTTTGCTCTAGAAGAAAACTTAATTATTTCTAATTTTGCACTATTAGATGCAGCGTCTTTTATATTTGCGCTCGGTTTTAAAGTAATGTTTTTTAAATCAGCTAAATTTTTATTATATTTAATTGTTAAAACTGCTAAGTTATAAAAATAATAACTTTTATCAGTTGCTTTTACCAATACATAACCATCATCATCATTTGAAGGTGCTTTATAATTTTCCAGCACATAATCCACATCAATTTTTGCTAAACTATAATAACTTGAAACTATTCTTTGCACTTCTGATTTTGCACTATCAAATGAAGCACTTTTAATCGCTATGGAATTAGTTGGAAGACTACCAAGATTTACTTTGTATTTTAAAGTAAATTTAACAGAGTTTATTAAATAACTACTATTTGTTTTTGCATTAACTATGATAGATCCATCTGTTGTTTTGCTAGCTGCTTTGTAATCACCATAATCATAATCAACACCAGCTTTTGCAAATAAATTGTAACTTGAAATGACTTGGTCTACTTTGGATTTAACTTTTTCCAAAGAAATTTCTTCAAAAGATAAAATATTATTAATTATTTTTGCTAAATCTGTTTTGTATTTTATTGTAAATTTAAAAGAATTTATTAAATAATGACTGCTTTGAAGCGCAATAACTGTCAAAGAACCATCGGATGTTGCAGTTGCTTGGCTATATGAATCAAATTTATAATCAATATTTTCAATAGCTTGACTAGCATAAGATTCTATAATAACAGCAGCTTTTCTTTTAATAGAAGTTTCTGCATTATCTGAAGAAGATATTTCTTTTTCTTTTATATTACTTAAATTGAATAAATTTTCAAATTTTCTTACATAATCATATCTCAAAGTAACTGATCCTTCAAAATTAGTAGACTCTTTTTTAGCTTTGATAATTGCACTAGATGTTGAAGGTTGTTCTATAAATTTAACTTCATTAACATTTAAATCTAAGTTATCATTGATAATATTTAGTTTAGAAACTAGTAATTTCAATGATGGTAGATCTTCTGTATCTGAAATATTACCTAAATCTTTATTGTCAATTTCTCCTAGACGTTTTTTTTCTATAACTATTGTATAAGTAAAAGTAACCTTTAATGAGCCTGTAAAACTTGCAGAACTACTTTTAGCCTGAATAATTGCAGATGAAATTGTTGGATCTTGTGAAAAATCAACATCACTTTCAGTTAAATTTAAGTTATCATTTTTATCATTCAAGTTTGTAATTATCAATTTTAGTGAAGGAAGATTATCTTTACCCGAAATACTACCAAGATTACTATTTTTAATTTGTGCAAGTTGTTTTTTATCGCTTGAAATTTTAGCTTTAAAAGAAAAAGTAGCAGTTCCAGTTATTAAATTACTCTTGTTTGAAGCAATTATTTTAATATTCCCAGTCTCATCACCATCAGATCAAAAAAACTTAGAGTCAAAATCTCTATTTTTAACTATTTTAATAGAAAAAGTTTGGTTTATTTTATTAATAACAGCTCTTTCTGCTGCTGTTTTAGTGTTAGAATCAATATCAATAGATAAATCATCCCCTTTTAAAGAAGATAAATTTACTTTTTCCACTTCATTTCGAGAGCAAGAAAACACCAAATTTCCAGCACTGACCGTAAGCATAAAACTAGACATAAGTAACAACAATTTTTTCATAAATAATAAAGACCCCTTTAAATAAATTTCAAATTATTTTTAACATAAAGTATTTTTACTACATAAATTATAATACTATTTAAGAAAATTTCAGAAATATATAAAAAAACTTAGCTTATTTTTTTATTAACAAAAACTTAAAAAATGAATCAAAAAAACCAGTTATTAAAACCTTGCTTCTTAATTAATATTTAAGATTTTATTTGTAAACAAGTTCAAATTCTTCAAAAACTACCACTAAATCTTCATCAAAAACAAAATTGTTATCTTTTGCTATTCTTCTAAAAAATTTACTATGATTATTTTTTCATGACTTTAGATTCTTATCTTCTCCTTCTAATTTGCAAATTTCATATGTCATATCACCATATCTTATAAAACTAACTTTGGTTGTTTTTATTATACATTTTGGTTGATTATAAAAGTCAGTAACTATGGCATAATCGCCAATGCAAGGCAAATTTTCTTTTTCAATTTCATACTGTTTTTTGCAAGATAAACTGGGAAAAATAAATTCTACACTAGAAAGAGGTGTAGAATTTTTTATGTCAAAAAACCTAACTGTAGAAGAATGAATGAAAATAATTCAAATATATAAAAAACAAGGAATTCAAATTGCAGAACAAGAATATCGTATAATTAAAGCAAAACAGATTAAATTTTCACAATTTATTAAAAAAAGAATAAAACAAAAAACTTATTTAGTAGATAATTATGGTATGAAAAGTTTAAATAGAAAAAAAGGCTCTGGAAGATACAAAAAAAGAGATGATTCTGATATTCCAGGAATAATTAGTGATCTAACTGAAGAGCAAAAAATAGAAATAATTGAAGATTGAATAAAAAGTCAGAGAGATAAAAAGGAAAGAAATGCGATTAGCAAAATAAAATCTCTAAACATAAGTATGAAAGCAAGAATTATATCAATGCATAGAACAACATTTTACAAAAAACCAAAAGTTAGAAGATATAAATACAATAATTTAAAAAACACAGTTGAAGAAATATTAAAGGAGTCCAAGTTTATATATGGTAGCAGAAAAATAAGTGTTTTATTAAAAGAAAAACATATGTCAATCAACGATAGAACTTTAAGGCACTATCTAAAAAGATGAGGTTTTATAATTAAAACCCGAATTAAAAAAAGACAAGCAGAATCAAAAAATATTAATACTAAATTTAAGGATTTAGTGAAGCGCAATTATAATCCTACTATAGACAATATAATTGCTACTGATGTTTCTTACATTCCGGGTTTGGTAGAAGGAAATAATTACTATTTATCTGCAGCTATTAGTCATAAAACTAAAAAAATTGAATCATGATGTTTATCAAAAAACAACAACTCGCAATTAGTTATAGATACTTTAAATAAAATTAATAAATCAAATTTTATATTACATTCAGATCATGGCTCTCAATACTCTAGTAATGAAGTTATAGAATTGGTAAAACAAATGAATTGTCAAACTTCAATGAGCAGAGTTGGCAATTCCTTAGATAATAGAGAAATAGAGTATTTTTTTAGTTGTTTAAAAGGTGAGTATCTAAATCACATTAATACAAACAAAATGAATATTGATGAAATTTATAATCATATAGATTGATATATAGATTGATATAATAATAAAAGAATACAAAAAATTTTGAATTGAAAAACGCCAGCTACTGCCGGCGCTATTATTTAAAACTGTAGAATTTGTTTTTCCCAGTTTAAGATGACGTAGCTTTTTTAACTCCAATCATTACTAAATTGGCTAAATTATTAGCCAATTTTTTATTATTTCCAAAGTAGAAATGCTCTTTATAGCCAATATTTTGTTCTATATTTTGTTCTTTAATAAATTTGTTTCAATATTTATCTATATTTGTATTCATTTTTATCCTTTTAAAATACCAGTTTAATAAACTCATATGTATATTTATGTATACAAAATATTCTAATAATTTATACCAAAAATATTCAAAAGCTAACTATAAATAATGCTTATTTTTTATTTGTAACATTTTTAAATAAAGTATTATTTCACTCTATGTTATAGCCTTTTAATTGATAAACTTGTGATTCTTTCAAGTCTGATTCTACTACTTTATGATTAATTATAAATGTTCTAACTGAAATTGCATGTTCTCCATTATTAATAAATATCTCCATACAACTTCTGTCAATTAATATTCTTAAAGAGTTTATTTTTAAGTCTTCAAAGTTGATAACTGAAGGTAACTCCACTTCATCATTATAGTCCATTTTTGATCTATCAACTATAAATTGCTTGTTCTTATTGGAAATAATGATTTGTTTATTATCACTTTTTATCTTTATTTCAAAGTCCTTGTTAGCAATATTATCAGCTAGCAATTCGACAGTTCCATTTTCATAGTTAAAAAGTCCACTTTTTGAGTTGATTTCACTTGTTCTTAAATTATTCATCTCTTCAATTGGATATTGATATAAATTATTATTAACTTCACTTAGCTTTCTTGGGACAGTTAAGTTGTTACTTCATGTTGTTAACTCTTTAGGAAATGGATTTGATCTTGAATTACCTAATCAACCAAGCATTATCTTTCTATCAGCAGTATTTGAAAATACTTGAGGAGCATAAAAGTCAAAACCTAGATCTATTTTTCTCAAATCACTCAAAAATGAAAAACTTCCATTCTCTTGAAAATCAACTTTTCGATATTGCACAAAATGACTTCCATCTTTTAATGAAGCGTCTTGTTCAAAACAAGCAAAAACAAATTCTGATTCATCAATTTTAAAATAGTTAGGACATTCAACCATATATGAATTTTGTTCGAAGTTTTTATCTAATTCCACTTGATTTTTAAACTCTCATTTATTATCAACAAATTCATGGACTGCTAAAACCCCTTTTTTATCGATTGTTTGAGCCCCATTTATCATAAATAATTTATTGTGTTTTTCAAATACAACAGGATCTCTAAAATGACCAGTATATTTTTTTAAATCACATTCAAATAATAATTCTTTACTAACTAGTTTTTCTTTTAAATCAATTAAAGCTCTTAAAGTATAACTTGTTCTTTCTACATCATTAAATTCAATATTTCCAGTATAATAAATTTCCATTTCACCTTTATCATTAACTCTTGCACTCCCTGAAAATACTCCATGTTTATCATAATCGTTTGATGGAGTTAAAGTAATCCCCTCATATTGATAATTAATAAAGTCTTTTGTTGTGTATAGAGCTCATGATTTATTATAGTGATAAATACTAAATGGACAATTTTGCATAAAAATGAAGTATTTACTATCAAAAAATACTAATCCATTTGGATCATTGATTGAACCACAATATCCTGATAAATGAAATTGATTATTATATCAATCACTTTGTTTTTTTGTATGATATTCATTAAATAAATCTAAATCTTTGTCTGTTATTAAACTATTTCTTTCTCATTTCATATTTTTTTACCTTTTTATACCTTTCAAAAGTGTTTTTTTAATTAATTTTTAATGCTATTTTCAGCCAATATTTCTAATCATATTGCTATAAACTTGGTTGAATTTAAAATCCAACTTTCTTAAAAAATAACAAAATAGCTATTTTTATAACTTTATTATAAAACATTTTTTGTTTTATAACCCATATAATTGGCAATTGATATAATAGATTTTTATTTAAAAAGGTTATTTTATACTTAAATTTTTTTTTATAAACTTATAGTCTATATGATAAAATGAAAAAGAGTGAGATGAGGAAATGAATAATGAAAAGAATGTTAAGCCTTATAGGTGTTTTTACTATTACAACATCTATAAGTAGTTATGCAATTGGTTGCAATAAAATGTCGTCAAAGTTTCCTGATATGGAAATGATGACAGATAAACAAATTTTTGATAAGTTTGAACAACAATTAAAAAATGATACATTATATATTAATAATATTGATGATATTAATCAAATTATTTACAATGCTTTTATTTTAGATTTATACATTGTTTTTGGTAGCAGCTTTGAAATACTAAGAGAAGGTTATTTTGTATCTTCACAATTGATGTCAGAAGATAATGAATCTTTAACAATCAAATTAATTGTTAAACCAATTCAAAAAATTGATGATAATTTTAAAATTATAGATGATAAAGCAACATCAAAAGAATTTAAAGTAGCAAAGCATAATACTTTAGTTAAAGTAGTTGAATTTAAAGAACATGTTTTTGAAGTTAGTGGAGATAGTGTTATAAAGGAGAAAATTTTAAACTACAGTAAAATTATTGGTCCTAAAATAAGTTTATATCGCGGCTATGATCCTAGTGATTTTAAATGTTTGAAAAGTTTTAAAATCGACAATAAAACTCAAAGCATTGTAATTGAACTTACACCAAATTATACAGAAAAAGAAATAGAAATAGTTTTTGAAATTTCTGGTGATAATATTGATTGAGGTACTGAATTAACAATTTATGCAAAATCAATTAAGAAAGGATAAGTATATGAAAAAATTATTAAGCTTATTATCAGTGTCTAGTATTTCAATAAGTAGTGCGTCGTATTTAACTTCATGCACAAATCCACAAACAAAACCTTTTATTTACAAAGAAGAAATATTAAGAATATTTAAAGCACAAATAGTTAATAGAAAGAGCGGATTTTCTACTTTCAGAGATATTGAAGCAGATGTTTTTTCTGCTTTTACAGACTATGATTATATTACTTTAGATGAATCAAAAGCAAATCAAGAAGGATATTTAATTAAATTAGAAAATATTGGTGAAGATTCTTTGCATTATAATATTAATTTTAAATTATATGCAATAAAAAAACAAGATAGTAAATTTGTAGCAGATAAAAGTGAAGCTCTTGTAAATCAGTCTTTTCAAGTTTTAAAATCAGTATATCATACTGGAGTAGAATTAGAAACTGGTTTTATAGGCGTTACTGAAGCAGGAACTAAGGATTTAAAAATACTTAATAAAGAAAAATTAAAAAATGTAACAATTGGTTTTGTAAGTTATGAATATTCGTATTTGTTAGAAAGTTATTCAGTTGATTTAAATGCTGGATATTTACACTTAAAATTTCAAGAAAATAAGTTAAAAGAAGATGTCTTATTACTATTAAAACTTAACAGCGAAAGTCTTGGAAGTTCAACTCTACAAGCTAAAGTTTATACAAAAAAAATTGATAGTATAACTCTTTTAAACGAAAAAAACGATAATGAAACTTCAAATATGGGACAAAGGTTTGAGTTTTTTGTTGATAGAGGTCCTACAATAAATAATTTAAAAATTGATTTTTTCTATCGATTTAATGACCAAGAAGTTCACTTTAAAACAAAGTATGATATTTTTAAAAGATTAGACGATGGTGTTTTATATGTTTCAGGATATTTATTTTTTGATAATGATAATGTAAATAATTACATTGCGTCCTGAGAAGGAAAAGACCCTACTAGTGTTGTTGCGATAATTACAGCTGATGGTATCAAAACAACTGCGAGTCATATATTTAGTATTAAAAATATTGATTTATTTAAAAATTATAAAAACAATTTAAATTTAACTCAAAAAAAAGTTTATTCTGTAGATATTGATACTAATAGTATAAAAAATCTTGTTTTAAAATTTGATAAAAAACTAAGTGATATAACATCATTTGAATTCCAAAACGGAGTCAAAAAAAATGATTATGAAATAGACTTTAGTAATGAAACAAGCATATCAATAAATGCTATAAAGTATGTTTATGATGAAGATCCATTGAAAGTAAATATGAACTTTGACTTTGTATTTAAATCAGATAAAGGAGAAGATTTAATATATAATTTTAAAAATTATAGTAAAACTATTACAATTAATGATGATGATGAATGAGTTGAAGAATAAATTAATATTTAATTTAAATATTAACATGTATTTATAACAATAAAGTTTGAAAAAACCATTTATATTTTAATAAATGGTTTTTCTTTTTTTGGTATGCAAAATTAGATTATATATAAACTTTAAAAACTCTAGCCAAATTATTGAATATTTTATATACTTGCATTTAAATAAAGTATATTATAAATTTTTTTAAAATAATAACTAATAATATGCAATAACTTGATTTACTTTATAAATATAAACATCCCCTACATACCTATTAAAAATAGTTTTTGAAACATAAACTTTATTCTCAACACTATCATAACTAATAATTGATTTTAATAAAGCCATCCCAGTTGATCCAGATAAATGAGTATTATTTTTAATTTGTGTTTTTGACAATGTATAGAATATCTTGACAATATCTTTATTACTATCATCAACAGTTTTTATACTAGATATAAATATATAATAGTTATTTGCAATTCTACTTACAGAACTTACTAAAACATTACCCAAATTATCTACAAATACTGAATCAATATCACGATTATATTCTAAACCTATTACACTATTTGATGCTTTTAAATTAGCTTGATCAATATCATAGCGATAATAAGTTCAAAAGCTTGTGTTTTGCATTGATTTAGTAAATATATGAATTGAATTATTTTTTAAAATAAACTTAATTTTTTTACTTTCATCATTACCTAAAGCACTACTTAAATTTACTTTATGCAAAATATTTGAGTTTAATACTGTATAAAATACATAATTTTTGTTTGTTGCATAAATAACTTGATCATCATAAATTTCATAATTTGAAATTTCACCATAATCTCCTGATACACCTATTCTTTCACTAAATTGTAAGTTTTTAAAACTAAATAAGACGTTTGTTCCATTTAATATTAACATGTTGTCATTTGAAAACTTAACATCTTGAACATCATCAATCAGCAATTCATCAGCATCTAGTTTAGTGAATGTAACTTCATCAGAATCAACAGTTAAATTTACAACAATTGGATTTATATCTTCAAAGCTAACCAGAATTGAATAATCATTTAGAGCAAATACATTTTTAATACTATTTGCCTTAACATTAAGTTTTTGTTCTAAATCAATATTTACTTTTTTGTTTGTTAAAGTGTTATAAATATAAAACTTGTTAATTTTAGTATTTGTAATTGTTCGATAAAAATACATATCTGCTTTATCTGATAGACTCAGAAATTTATTTCAATTTTCTATTCAAACATCATAAGAAAACTTATTTTCATCAGTTTCAAGAATATTATTATCCCCAATATATGATAATTTAAAAACAATTGTTCCAAATAAATAATCTTCACTAGTCATAAAAGGTTTTACAAAACTTACTTTTAGTTCCCCCTGACCACTAAAAGAATTTGATTCTAACATGACTTGATTTTCTTGAACATCATAATCATTTACTTTAGAAATTGTTTCAATAATTTGAGTTTTATTATAATATGTTTGACCTTGCTTTTTAAAATAAATTGTACTTCATGGAACAACTCCTAAATAAGTATTTTTCAAAACTGTTTGAGCCTTGATAGGTCCAGTTAGATTTCCTTTTAAAATATTTTTAAAAGGATTGAATATTTTTGGTAAATCACTTTTTGGAGCGACACTGTACTTTCTTAAATTTTCGTCGATATTTATTTCTAAATACCTATTTACATCATCGTCACTACATTGTGAACTTTGTACAATAATTTTTTTTATTTTTTCTGTTCAAATTTCTTTTTGATTTTCAACTTGCTCACTATCATTAAAAACTGTTGTAAATGTAATTTTATTTAAGTCATATTGTGTTTGATTGTTTTTACCTATGTTAACAAAACCTCAAAAACCTTGTTCATACTTTAAACAAAATTGAGAATCACGATCATAATAAGTTGTAAATTTTTTTGCATCAATTTTATATTTTTCATAGTTACTTTTAAATCCTTCTTTATTTGAATAATATTCATAAACATCATTAGTTGAAACTTCTGCAAATGAGTTTATAATTTCTTGATCTACTAGTTTATCAATTCTTTTTTCTGGTAAAAAATTAACTGTCACACTTCCATAAGTATTAATAAAATATTTTAAGTAATAATCATCTCATGAACTTTTATCATAGATTTCATCAAAGTTAAAATTTACTTTATCAACATAGTGATAAGTTTGATTGATAATTTCTTCTTGTTTAAATTTGTATTCTTTAATTTCTTTAGGAAAATAATATTTATTAATTAAAGTATCGTATAAATTATTAAAATTATCAACAAGGTCAATTTCACCAATTGAGTCTGTATTTAATAATTTAGAAGCTTGTACTTTATAATCAACATTAAAAGTTATATTTTTATTTTCACTAAAATTTAATGTAAAAGTATTACTGCTTTTATCAATTGTATATTGTGGAAGTTCTGCTCCAATTTTGTTTGAATCATTTGATACATAATTTAAAAACTCTTTGACATTTTGATCATCTAAATTAATCAAAAATATTTTGTGTTTGCTTAGTTTTTCAAACTCACTGTATTGTGAATCGTTGTTACTAGATTGATTATTTCCCACATTACTACTTTGTGGTGAACTACATGATACTGCTGTTATGCTTGCTGAAAAAATAACACCAAGCAATGTTAAAAAATTTAAAATCTTTTTCATTTTAAGGTCCTCTCTTTTTATAATTGTTTTTTTGGTATAACAAAATAAGCTATTTAATAATAAATAGTTTTTTATTTTTTTAATTTAAATTGTGTTTATTTGAATTATTTTAATCTTTTAGTTTACTTGAAATTTTTAATCTTTTAGTTTACTTGAAATTTTTAATCTTTTAGTTTACTTGAAATTTTTAATCTTTTATTTTACTTATATTATTTTAATCTTTTAGTTTACTTGAAATTTTTAAATTTGAGCATGTTTATAACCATAACTCGAGTTTACTTGAAATTTTTAATATGCGAGCCTGTTTATAACCCTTAGCGCTCTTATTTACTTAAATAGAAACGATGATGTTTTAATCCATTTGAAAACAGTGCATTTCTCTAAGTTCTTTATAACACTAATAATCTAAAATAGCAACAAAAAGTTTAATTTTTTTTTAATTTTCAATTAATTTATAAAAAAATATTTGCTTAATTTAAATTTATATCTAGAAGAAAATTAAAAAAGAACTATCAAAACTAGTTCTTTTTTAAAATCTATAATGATTCCAATAACTTTATTTTTCTTAATTCAGGCTATTAAAATCAGTCTTCGTCTAAACCTCTTATTTGTTCAAGAAGCTCTCTTAATTGATCATCTGAGTATTCGTAATAATCACTTTTTTTAGTTTCTTTTTTATTCATGTTATCCTCCTTTGTTTTATTATAGTATAGTTAAATAAATTAAGTTAGAATAACGGAAGTTAAGTAGACCATTTGCAAATATAATAAATGGTCTTTTATATATTAAAATTATATTTTATTTGTTGTAAATTATTGTAAATATTTGAGAACTTCTTAAAATAATAATAAAAATTTTCCTTATTTTCAAATTTATTACCAAAAGTTTTATAAAATTTTTGTTTAATTCATCCATTTAGACTTTCGGTTGGTGCATTATGTTTAAAGCCTTTTTTAGACATAGAATGAACTATAAAATCATTTTCATTTACATAGTTAAAAATAAGCTCATTAGCAAAGGCAGAACCTCTATCAGATTGTATTATCTTTTGATTTGCTTTTTCAATGGCATAGTTATTTGTTTCTTTAAAAACAGATAATGCACTATTTGAATTTTCACTTTTATCAAAACTATAACTAACTATAGTTCTTTTTTCTCAATCATATGATATTAAACAATTAATTTTACTTCTGTTTTTTCCATTATTTAAAAATATCTTAAAGTTTGTTCCATCCATACCAATTATATTTGGTCGACTATAATTCATTTCCACCAAGTCTTCTCTAACATAGATATTATGTTTTTTTGATTCTGATTTCTTAACACTACGTTTCTTTCTACTTGGATTATTTAATATTCATGGATGATCTACTCTAATTTTTCTAATCATTTTTTCAGATACTTTTACGCCTTTATTTACATAAATTCACTTACTTATTAAATTTGCGCCGCTTTCAAACTATTATTTTTTAGATTATATCTATTATTAGTTTTTTGGCTATTGTATATCTAGGACTATTAAAATTTGGTAAATCATTAAAATATAGACCATTTTTAAATATAATTATTGGATTCTCTAAATTATTTTTTAGTTTAAACTTAGAAAATGTATTTTTATGAATTTTAAAATAACTAATTAATCTATTAGTTCCCAAGCCATGCTTTGCAATAAAATAATATATTTGACAGCATGCATAATGTTTATAAGCTTTTGTTGCCATTATCATTATCTTGTCCTTCATGCTCATCTTCAACATGTTCAACATTATAGTTGTTGTTCAAGAAGGTATGGACTTTTCCAAAATTTCTTTACTTGCCATTGCTAATATCTTTTCTTCTTTTTCGAACTTTAATTGTTTTTTTAAAAGTCTAATTTTTTCTTTTAAAACTTTATTTTCTTTTTCTTTTGTTTTTAAATCTTTAGATACAAATTCTTTTTTTAATTTTTTACTCATTATTTCGACTTTTTTGCATGTTTTAATTCTACTATCATAATGAATAAGTTTACTTTTTTTATCTCAAATCTTATTAATTGAGAACCAGCCTTAATATTCATTTCTAAAGCAATTTTATCTAAATTTTCTCCTGATCATCACCTTTTTAAGGCTTTCTTTTTTAAATCTTAACTATACTTTCTAGGCATATTTTCCTTTCTAATATAAAAACCAGTTGTATACGCAACTGGTCTACTTAGCTTCCTTTTTTCTTAGTTACTATAATCTTATTTTCATATTTTTTAAATATAAATCTAGGTTCACTAGAACTTTCATTTAAGTTTAATAAAATAGATTCATGTATATGAAATTCATCATTCTCTTTAAAAATAATGTTAAATCTTAATATATTCTCAACCATTCTTCTTCTTTGTCAATTATAATATAAATTCTCTTAATTATGCTTTTTTGTAAATACTTAAGTCTGCCTATATCACTTTTTTTAATAATTCTATAACCATATAAAAAACTAGCTAATTATGTCCAGTCATAATCTTTTTTTATGAAATCAATCTTACTGTTTAAATTATCAAATTTAATGTGACTACTTTTATACTCTCATTTATTAATATTGCTTAAGATTTTTAATATTATATTACTAGCTTGATCATTGGCAGAAAACTGTTGAATTACACCATCATTAATTAATTCTTGACAATGCTCTTCGCTAATAACTAATTGTTTTTCATTTTCAGGTTTTATTACATATAAATTACTTCTAAAATAATTTACAATAATATCTCCATATAAATCTTCATTTGCTGAATCAATATGTAAAACATACTTCTCAAAATTTTTTATATTATAATAATCACTTAATTTACAAATAGAATACATATGTTTAATTGATTCTTCGATAAATAATATTGTTTTATGATTATCTACACAACTAATGATTACTAACTTATTTATATCTTCAAAATTTTTTATTTTACCTGATGAGTTAATTATTTTAAACAACAACAAATTACTATTTAAAAATTTATTGATACTATATCAATTTTTAAACTGACTTACATTATTAATTTTTTTTTATAAAGATTCTGCTTTGTACAAACCAACATCATGCATTTAAAAAGGTTGTATTACAATATTTTTAAACTCAACTTTATCTCCATCGATTAAAAATAAATTATAATTACTATTTAAGAACTTTGCTAATTAACCTGATAATAAACCACCCGTTCCACCAACACCAATTAAATAAATACTTTTGTTCATGTTATTTTCCTTTCAGTTTTTTCCCTGCGGAAAATTAAAATATTTCCTTATTAAAATTAATAAGTTCTGCTTTTTCACTATCTCTTTTATCATCACCGTCTAATCGAATTTCTAAATCAACAATACCTTTTATTCTCGATATTATTTTTTTAGAAGTTTGATTGTCTAAACTTTTTAAATAATATTTTTCTAACTCATCAATGCTATAGATTAAAGTGATGATAGTTATAAAATTATTTTGTAATCTTGTTGTTTCATATCTTAACTCAAATAATTTATATATGTAGGGTGCTGTTGAAAAATGTATAAATTCAGCTCCTAAATCATCAAAAATTAAAACTTCTTTACTTTTTAAAGTTTCAGATGGTGTTTGATTGATATTTTCAAAACTTCCAAATTTTCACGATAATTGATAATTAGCAATTCATTTTTGTATATTAATTATTTTTTTATTTGCTTTATTTATTTTTAAGTATAAATATTTAACAAGTTCTGTTTTACCTACTCCAAATATTCCATACAAATAAATACCTTTAATTTTCTTATTTTTTCCATTATTAATTAATTCAATATAAGGTTTAAAATTTAAATAACTTAAATCATGATCAATATTAATTTTTGTTTAATCGTATTAATTAATTTCCTTATCAGTTTTTATTTCTTTTACAAAATTTCTATAAGCTTCAGATTTTTCATTATTAAGATCCTCAAAATGATTTACTATATCTTCTCCTTTTATTAGGTTAACTTTTTTACTGCTAAAATCATATATAATCTCTTGATAATAATGATCTTGATTTGTTTTATAATTTTTAATATTTACTTCAATCCCAAATCAGCCATCAAATTTACTAATCAAATAATAAGATTTATAAAATCATATTGTTCCATTCAAATTTCATGGTGATTGAATAGCAAACGCTGTTTTATTTGGATTTCAACCTTTAAACCAATGATTTAATAACCATATTTTTTTGTTCATGTTATTTTCTCTTTCCATAATTGTTTAGTTTAATAAGTTTTCAAAGAACACTAGTTATAATCTTAGATTATAATCTTAGATTAAAAAATAATTATGTAGATAAAAGTGTATTAAAATAAAAATAATTAACTAACAAAATAATTAATAATTGAATAAATTCTAGATAACAATCATAGATTATAATCATATATTATAATCATAGATTAAGTTATCTTTACTCATTTTTACATTATAAAAACAAACTAGAAACTTTAATAATTTATTTATTATGAAGTTTTTAAATTTATGTCATGACTTGATATTAAGAAAATAAAGCGGTTATATATTTATTAATGAAATATTTTATTAATCTAAAATCAATAAATTTATTTATTCGCTATTATTTCGCGATAGTTACTCACCCTCTTAATCTTTAATAACCAAAATAAAAACTGCTTTATTAATAGCAGTTTTTTATATAAATGGTTTTATTTAAATCCCCTAATTATTTCTCTCGCCCAAATTAAAAACGCCGGGTTGTTACGGCGTTAATATTTATTAAACTTAAATTTTATTATATTAGTTTATTATCTTTAATAATTTTTTTGCGTACTTTTATTAACTTAATGGTAAAAAAATTAATGCTTCTAATGTCGAATTCTTATTATTATAGTAATAAATATATTTGGAATTAGTAGATTCAGTTTTTTGGGACTTAATTTGTAAAGTATCAAGCACAAAGGTTTTATTTAAATTGAAAGTAATATCATTATAGTATGTGGATTTGCGTTCTATATTAAATCTTTTTTTTAAAACTTCATTATCTGAAGCTTTTATTAGTATATTTGAGTAAACTTTTCTAAAATAATCAGACAATTTATCTCATATAGTAGGATGATTAATTTTAAACTTATTAGTTTCATAAATTAAATTGTTATTTTCATCTGATTTTAGGTAAAAATCTGCATCATTGGATCCGTTGAAGTTTTTTATTATATTGTCTAAATCTAAATAAAAAGTTCCAATTATGTAATTAATCTGAAGTATTTTAACAAATACATCAACTTTATTTCCATTTTCATCTATAGCAAAAGTATTATAAGTAAAAAAACTCACATTTTTTTCTCCATTACCATTGTTATTAACAAATAAGTTTGAAGGTACTATTTTCCTTGTATCTTTTTTTAAATTCATTTCATTAATGTAATCATCCAATATTAAACTATCTAATGAAGACATGTTTAATGATATGGCACTCATTAATTCAATATCATAAGGTTTTTCTTCACTAGGCATTTGAAGTATTGAAGAATCTGTAAAGTAAGAGTTAATTTTATTAACTTCAATATTATTTTTTCACATATTATCTGAAAAACTAAATTTATATTTGTCAGAAACTAAATTCAATTTATTTTCATTTATATTATAAATTTTTAAAGTTCCTAACTGTCCTGAAACGTCCTCATTATTTCAATTTAATTTTGTAACTGGGTTTTTCTCTTCATGCATATCGCTGGGATTATCTGAACAAGATATAGTAACAAAACTTTGAAAAACCAACATAAAAGACACTACATAATATAATATTTTTTTCATTTTTCTCCTTTATTTTTAACAATTCTATTTTACCATTATTATAAATATTCTATTTTTATTATAGCATTGATTGATAAATTTCTTCGGTCAAATCATCGATGTTTGTATATTCATTTATAAAGCAATTTTATCTAAATTTTCTCATGACCAATACCTTTTTAAGGCTTTCTTTTTTAAATCTTCACTATACTTTCTAGGCATATTTTCCTTTCTAATATAAAAACCAGTTGTATATACAACTGGTCTACTTAGCTTCCTTTTTTCTAAAATATATTACAGTATATTAATAAAAAATTAATTAATTATACATAAAATAAAAAAACCAAGTACGACCATGGTATAGAAATGGTCTACTTAGGTTTTTTAAAAGAGTGTTAATTAGTAACCTTATATTTTAATTTAATATATACAATTATTATAATTAAATTCAAAATTATAATATTGGTGAAAGTAATCTATTTTATAAAAGGTTTATATTATTATATTATGGTTAGATAATTAATTTTTTTTAACTATTTTGTAAAAATAGTTTATTAAAGAAATTGAGTTATCAAATGAGAATTTATTAAATTAAATTTTTAGGTTATTATAAGGATAAAATTTTTATTATCTTATACTCTTTAACTGAGTTTTAAACAATTTGTATTTTTTATTTTATTATGACTAATAACTATTATTATTTTATTTTTTGATAAATCATTTAAAATATCATATGCCACTTCTTTTGATTCCTTGTCAAAAGCACTATCAAATTCATCAAGTAATAGCACTTCTCTGTCTTGTAAAATTACTCTAATAAATAATATTTTTTGTAACTCTCCTTTTGATAATCAAATACTTTCATTGTCAATTATAGTATCTAATTTATTATCAAGTTGCATTAACTTGTTATATAAGTTAAATCTTTTTAATAAATTGGTCAACATATCATTATTTAAAATACTTACTCCATATGTCAGGTTATCAAAAATTGATTTATCAAATAAATTTAAATTTTGACCAATATAACTAATGCTCAAGTTATTTTCGATAGTTTTAGAATCCGTTGAATTAAAATTAATTAAACCTTCATAACTCAGTTCTAATCTAGCTATACAATTTAATAAGACTGATTTACCAATACCATTTTTTCCGGTAATATAATTTATTTTGTTTTTTTCAAATGAGTAATTAATATCTTTTAGTACGCATTTCTCATCTATGATAATTGAAAAATTCATTAGACTTATTGAATTAATTAACTCATTAAATGATAATTTATTTAAAAATAGACTAAAATCATCATTATTTAATTTATATAATTTTAAATTTCTAATATTTCGGATTAGTTGCATCAAAGGCATACACATCATACCAATAGATATAAAAAAGACAGGTAAGTATATTGCAATCTTTGAACTATCTGAAGAAAATACAAAACCAATACCTATTATTAATGCACTCATTGCTAAAGGACATAAGAAAGTTAATAAGCTATTAATTAAATTATTAAATATTTCAATAATTGATATTTTTTTATTTTTATTTTTATTGTTGGTTATTAATAGATCTTTTTCTCTTTGAATCGATGAGCTTATTTTTATTTCATCTATATTTACACATAGATTTACATAGTCTTTGTCAAGATTCTTAACTATTGATTTATGCTTAAATACATATTTATTCTTTAAAACTCAAATAATCAAACACAGTACTAATACAATTAAAAAGCAAGACATAACTATGAAGTATAACATAAAGTTTTTTAAACATAGCACAATTGATAAACCTACAAAAATAAAAGCAACTTGACCAAGAATTAATGGAATTTTTTTTCAATAATCTTCAACTTGACCAAGTGTATCAATTAATTTATTTTTATAATTATCTTTAGATAGTTTTCCAGTTAATTTATTATCAATATATAGTTTTTTCAAGTATATATATTTATACTCGTTTCTTTTATAAACACCTAACTTTTTTGATAATGAAAATGATAAAAATAAGAATATGAAATTAAATACCATTATAACTATTGTGATTCAAATTCAATCATTTCAATACATTTTATATTTAAATAAATATGTGTAGACACTAAAACCATCAAAATAAACATGAGGATAAAAATCTCATAGATAATATTGTGTGGCTTCATCATTCAACCCAACAGTTTTAGCTAATCTGACATAAAACTTTGAGAGTAAAAGAGAAATTATTTGTTCACTAATTAATACTTGTACAATTATTAATATTGTTGAAAAAAATATAGTTAATTGTAATAAAACTATTAAATAATTACTTTTAAAGATTTTCATATCAAATAACACCCCATGTTTTTTGTAAAAATGATATTTTATTATGTTATATACGTGAATTAAAAAAATACTTTATAAGTATTTTTTATTCTTGAGTTGTGACGTTTAGAATCATCCCACCATTATAAGACAATGATTTATCTGCTTTACCATAATTATAACTTCCTGAATATAGGACATATTGCACTACATTATCAATGGTTTTTTCTTCTACTAAAAATAAATGTTTAAAAATTGAATTTACAAATGGCTCGATTTTATCTTCAGACACTTCATCTATTTTAAATAACTTACTTATAAATGTTTTAGCGTCTACTTTATTAAAGAATAAATTTGCAAATGCATAAACTTGTTGAATAGTTTTGAAATTAAAATCATATCCTTCAAATCCTTCAGTTTTATTTTCTTTAATATAATTTTGAGCAATGGTAGCAACATATTCATAATTAAAACCTAAATAATAGTAATATTTTCCACTAATTACATCATCAACAGGTTCATCCTTATTTTCACTTGGTTTTGAATACTGTTTAATAATTTTTGATATTATAGCTTCTGACGTTTTATCTTCCTGTATTTCAGATTTTTTTAGAGTAATATCTTTACTTATACCATCTAATGAAGTAATATCTTTATCAATCTCACCAACTTCTTTACTTGATGTTCCATCTCCACATGAAATAACACTTGAAGCTGATACTGAACCAATACTAATAGCTCCTAACAATCCTAATATTTTTTTCATTATATACCTTTACTTTTCTAACATAGTTTATCTTACCATAAAATAATATCTTTAAACTTAAAAGTTTATAAACTTTTAAATAAGCTGTTAATAATATAAATTATTTCAAAAATATAATTCAAAGATGAATAATTATATAAAAGTAATTATTTTAGACACAATAATAAAATAAATTGAACATAAATATATATCTTTCAATTATATTAAATAATATTAAAACAATATAAAACACTTTTGTCTATAGAAGACATACAAAATGATAAATTAAATAATATTAACTATAATCATAATTATTTATTAATAAAACTATTGGTAAAAAATTAAAGTTAAAAAAGAATAAAGTGCTAAAGATTAAATTATAACTTTTAAAGATAAGTATTTTGGCATTAGAATGTATGAATAAAAAAAAAAAAAATTAATAAAAATTAATTTTTATTAATTAATATGAAAGAAAATAAATAAGTAAATTTTACAATAAATAAAAACAATTAAATTGAGAAATTATTACTTTTATTTACTAATTAAACTTTAAATAATAATTAACTCAATATCCTTATCTTAAAAAATAAGATCCAACTAAAGTTAGAAAATAAAATTTATTTCTACTATTAAAATATTAGATTTTATAAATTAATCTAATTTTTTATAAAATGTGTAACTGATGTAAATTATTTAAAATGATATTTAATTGATGAATTGCATTTCATTTTAAAAATATTTTTTTATATATAAATTACTCTGTATTCAAATGAACTAACTAGATCTATTTTCCCTCAATTCAATTATGTTTTAGTTTAATAAGAATTAAAATTACTTAATTTCACCCCTCTTTTTTACTAACTCAAATAACATTTCAACACCGTTAATATCATTATGATTAAAAAACTGTGAAACACCTTTATCCAAAGATTTAATTTGTTCTTTATCTTCATTAGATAGACTAAAATCAAATATAGAAATATTCTCTTTCATTCTTTCAATATTAATACTTTTTGTGATAAATGGAATATCTTTTTCATATAATCATCTTAAAACAACTTGTGCTACAGATTTGTTATGTTTGTTTGCAATTTCTTTTAATATTAAGTTATTAAATATATCATTTTTTCCCTCAGCAAATGGAGCTCATGCCATTGGTTTAACTCCATATTTCATGTTATTTTCTATTGTTTTTTCTCTTTGAAAAAATGGATTTATTTCAATTTGATTAATAGCTGGAATAAAATCACTATCATTAAATAAGCATAAATCAGCCAGTTTATCATCATAAAAATTTGATATACCAATTGATTTTATATGACCTAACTCTTTTAATTTTAAAAGTGCGGACAATGCTTCTCTATAATACCCAAAAGGTTGATGAACTAAAACTAAATCTACATAATTTGTTTTCAATTTTTTTAAAGAATTATAAAATGACTCAGTTGTCTTATTGGAATTATAATTAGTCACTCATATTTTTGTAGTTAAAAAAATTTCCTCTCTTGCAACATTTGTTTTTTCTAGTGCATTACCTATTGCTTCTTCATTGAAATAACTTTGTGCAGTATCAATTGCACGATATCCTACTTCCAATGCATTTAATACAGCTTTTTCACATAATTCTAAATCTGTTATTTGATAAGTACCAAAAGATATAAGTGGCATTTCATTACCATCATTTAATTTTATTTTTTTCATAGTTTTCCTCCTAATTACATAATTGTAATTAATTATATAATAAATCATTAGAGTTACTCTAAGTCAATATATATTAACTAAAAGTTTTATTTTATATGATATATTTTTAATAGGTGATTTTATGAATAAAAAGTATTATATAAACAATTTAGCAAAAATGTATTCTATTTCTGAACATACACTCAGATATTATGATAAAAAAAATATTTTAACTTGTTTCAAGAGAGATACTAATGGATATCGTTATATAGAAGAAAATGATCTTAGATTTATAGAACTTGTGATTTGTCTTAAAAAGACTAATTTAAGTCTAAAAAATATTCAAAGATATTTGCAACTTATAGAGCAAGGTGAAACTACAATGAAAGAGAGATTTCAAATAATAGATAAACAATTAAAAATAGCAATAAAAATGCGAAAAGATATTGATGAACAGATCAATTTTTTGAAAAATAAAATTGAAATTTTTAAAAAACTTTTAATTTAGTACAAAAATGTATTGCATTAGAGTTACTTTAATGTTTTACCATTATATTAAAGTTAAAATATTTTGACTTTAATATAAGGAGGTATCTTTGAAAAAAATTTCAAAATGAGTATTTAGTGTGGCACTAGTTTCTAATTTATCAATTGGTGCTGTCAGCTGTTCAACACCTGATATAAATAACGAAATAAACAATAACACTAACGAAAATACAAAATCAAAAACAATTGTAGTATATTTTTCTTGGTCAAATGGCACTGAGAATATGGCAAATTATATTGCTAACAAACTTGGTGTAAAAACCTTTAAAATAGAAAGAGAATTACCATACTCTTCAAATTATTCAGAATTATCAGAAGACGCAAAAAATGAAGCGGTAAATAATTTAAGACCAAAAATGAAGGAATACCCAGATTATATAAACAATTATGAATATATATTGTTAGGTTTTCCTATATGGTGGCATGTTGCACCTATGATAATTGGTTCTTTTTTGGAGCATTATAACTTAGATAATAAACATATTTTTCCATTTATTAGATCTTCTGCTTATTTAAGCGAACATTTAAATAGAGCATTAAACTATTTAAAAGATAATTCATCAAAAGATGCTATTATAGAAAAAGAAGTTTATTCAAGTAGTAGAAACGATGTAGATAAATGACTTGTAAATACATATTTAGATAAACTTAAAACTACAGAATAGTTCTTTACTTTTAATTATTAATTTTAAAAGTTTTTTTATAGAAAAATATAAAATAAATTTCTTAATTAAATTGAATTTAAAAAATGCTTTCTCCATACAAATTTTTTATGGAGTTTTTTTTATTTCGAATAGATCTATCGCAAATATAAAAACCAGTATAATCAAAAATTAATAAAAAGTTATTTGAATGAAATAAATAATTTGATTTAAATTAATAAATGTACTAAATCATTATTGTACCGATAACAAATTTACATGAAACATTATTAGGTAAGTTACTCTTCTTACATATATATATTTTTTATATTTGCACCACATAAACTTTTAAAGTCTATTTATATAAAGTCTGTATTTGTAATATTAAATTATAAAAGGTTAACTTTCTTTTATTGCAAAAATAAGTTCCTATAACATAATTTATCATTAGGTCTATTATAAAGTTTTTTATTAACAGTTTTAGAATAATATTAGTTATTTTAATAAACTAATATATATTTTTTGATTTAATCTTTATAAAATTTACATCAGTAATAAATATTTGATTTATTATATGTGCATTGAATTTTATATTTTATAAATTACTATGTCTTTATGAATCTAATATATAATATTCAATGGTTCTATCTCCTAAATATTTTTAAGTTATTATTTTTCATATAAATGATTATTTAATGGTCTTAAAATATAATTATAATAATTGATCCTTACTTTTATGCTTAGTTCTTCAATTCTTTGAACATTTTAAATGACCAAATTTTGAAAAAAATAAAATATTTACAACTAATTTAAAATTGAATTTTTTTCAATAAAAAATAGTAAAGTCATTTTGTTAAGTCCTCTTTGTAAAAAGTTTATAATCCATTCTAATTTTTAGAAATTTATTAATAGTTTCTTTTGTTTTATACAATTAAATTATACAAATTAGTATTGATTATATTCTTGTTTCTATTTTAAATCTCAATTGTACTTGTGTTAACATCATATATTAATACAGAACTTGCTGTAATTACTTTTGTATTATTAATTATCATAGATTATCTTTTTTAGTCAAAGCTTGATATAAAAATAACAATAATAAATAAGAATCTATATAAAAAAAACACTTTATTAATTTTAAATTTATTTTAGGTATTGTATAAAATATTTTTATTAATAATCTGTTATGATTTAAAATTTATGTCAATATAAGACAATCTTTAATGATAATTACATTAATTATAAAGTACTGAATATAACAAATATTGAGCTACACTATCAATGATATTTTCTTATGCTAAAAATAAATTTACCAAAATATAAATCTGTTAATAGTTTTATATTAAACCATAGCCTACAGATTCTTAATTTTATATAACCTCAAGCAATTATAACAACTGCATCGTAATTAAAACCTAAATATTTTTAATATTTTCATTAATATCATCATCGATGTAATGTGGTTATCTTCGCTTAAATTTAAATACTATTAATAATTTAAAATATAGCTCCTATCCTTTTAATTTCGTAGATTTAATGTTTTTTATATTAAAATCTTTGCTTATACCATATAATGAAGTTGTATCTTTATAACCTCAACAAATTCTTACCTTAACTTTAAGTTTCATCTACACATTAAATAACATTTGTGACTGATAAAATAATTCTAATAGGTTTTACAATCAAAATATATTCTTCATTTATGTACCTCTACTTTTCTAAGAAGATTTATTTTACTATAAAATTTATTGATTTAACATTAGTAGATAAAATTTTACATTAATATAGATAATTGAAACTATGTCAAAAGTAAAATCTACCTTGTGGAAAATATATGAAAAAATAGTTTAGACATATTGAAACAAATAAAATTTAAAGTAATTAGATAACTATAAAATACACAAATAATTTTAAACATCATTCAAACCAAGGTAATCAAGAAAATTTATACATCAAAATCATGAGTAATTTAGAAACGTTAGTCTTGACTTTTAATTAAATAACAATGATAAAAATTATACAAAAATAAAAGAACTGAATATATAGTTAAAACTATATAAGGATAAAAATTTACTTCAGTATTTTAATTTGTGATAAAATTGTTGGAAAATTAGAGCAAATTTTCATTAAAATATATACTAATATATCTTTAAAACTTGTATAAAAATAAAGATAGAAATTAAGTTAATATAAATTACTTAGATTTAATGAATAACGTTTTGAATATTAATTTACATGTTATAACTAAATTAAAATATCTACACATTATTGAAAAAAAACAAAATTTAGATGCTTTTTTTTAGAGTTATGCTTTAAATAATAAATGAATAAAGTAGTTTATAAAAAAATAACACATTATGATTAACAAATCTGTAAAAAGCAGGTTATTTAGTAGGCAAGAAACTACATAAAATATTATAAAATATGCATTATATTAATTAAAATGTATCAGTCAATTAAATTATATTTAACTAAAAACTAATAAAGAGTTTTATGGTTATTCACAATCTTATGCTAGATTAAAGTTTAATAAAAATTTTTTAACTATTGAAATAAAAAACTTATATACTGCGAATAAAATAGTAATAAAAAACACCTTGGCAAGCATAAAATAATATTACAAAAGTAATTAAATAAACAAACTAAAATAATTTTTTATATAAATATATATATTAAAATTTTGAAAAAAGTAAGTAATAATTAATTTTTATCCTATTAAATTTTATAAATAATATATTAAAAATTTACATTAGATTAATATATTATTTCTTAATACATATCATCAAGAGTTTTAAAAAATTTACAATCATAAATTTTGATAATAAAATTTATTTGTTAACTTCATATTAAAAAATAAAATTTAAAATCTAAACAAATGTTATAATTACAAAAATTAAATAGGACATATTATTATTAAATTGGTAATTTTTTTATTACATAATGTGAATTAAAATCATAATTTCTGATGATGAAACTGGTATGATTGTATTTTTTTTTTTTTTTCTTTTGAACAAGAATAAATATTTGAACTACTAGAAACCAATAAACCCATTAACCCTGAAGCAAGTAATATTTTTTTAACATAATATCCTCCCCTTTGCTTTATAGTGATCTTTTATAAAAAAGTGCGTATGCTGTGTTAGCGTTATTTGCATAACGTATAATTCAAATAAATATAAACCAATCAAATCTTTATTATCAAAATCGAAAGTTTCAATATTAATTGTTGATGAATCATTTTGATCATACTCTTTAACAATTATGCGAGAATCATGATCATATCCCAAAGTTTCAAAGCTAACGTTTTCTAAATCTTTATAATTTAGAACTTTAATTTTAAGTTTAACTTTATATTTTTTAGTTTACTTGTTATAAATCATATCTTTATCAGAAATATTATACAAATACATATCTAGTAAAATATCTTGAACAGCTTTGTTTTTTTGTATTTTAATAACCTTACTTTCAGTGTTTAATTCATCTATTTTATAATTATCACTATATTCATCACCATCATCTACTTTTATAATATCTGTTAATGTTACTTTTAAATTGTAAAAGTTTTCGCTATCTTCTAAAAAACTATATTGTACATAATAACCTTTTTGATTAGGGATTCAGTTTTTATCAAATGTATAAGCTCTTTTGCCAGAATAAAAATTATAGACTTTTTCCTCTATATCTTCATGATTTTTAAATAATGTATATCTTGCTATTAAATAATTTTTTAATTTTAGAAATTCTTCTGGTTTACTATAAATATTTTGTTCTGTATTAAAAATCATGCCATTCCCTTTACATGAAACTGGCATCATACAAGAAGTTTGTATCATAGCTATAATTGATAAAGATACTAACATTTTTTTCATAAATTAACGACCTATTTTAAACACTTTCATTCATTGTTTTTAATTATTTATTTACTTAAAATAAATATATTAATAATTTATATTAACTATACTTTAAGTATAATATATTTTAAAAAAAAACTACACATTTTTTGTGTAGACTTTATTTTTTGCAACTTTAATTATCTTGCTTTTTTGAACTATTATATACATTATATCAGAAGTTTTGAAGCATCATTTTTTTTATTTCATCCATATAATTAATAATATTGTAATTCTTATGAACTTCTGTTTTTGTCATTTGATCTAAAACATATGCATTATTGCGAATGTAATATAAATATAACTTTATTAATTCTTGGTTATTTAAATCACCATTGATTTTTTTAAGATAATTATTTTGAACTAGAACTAACATTTTTTTAACAATTTTATTTTGAATTATGTCCAAGTATTTATCTATTGATATCAAGTCATATTCTTTTGCTAATTCTAAATTATTAGTAATTAAACTATCTATTTCTTGATCTTTTGTGTATATGATATTTTTTGTGTAATTTTTATTAAATTTTATATATAAGATTATCAATACTATAATTGAAGATATGTATATAACTAAAATTGTTATTAAATAATAAATATAGTCACTTTCATAAAACTGATAAATAAAAATAAATCCAATAAAACCTAATGTGTTTAACAATGCGAATATATAAAATGAGCAATATACAACTTTATTTTCCTTTTTGAAAAACACAGGAGTAATACCAAAATGTTTTTTAATATTTCAATATTTTCTTTGATATATTAAAAATGCTATTATATAACATCAAACTCCTGAAAATAAACTAGTTGTAGATGGTAATGCAATATATAACCAGAACATGATAACCTCCTCAAAATTCATTTTAATTTATTTTTACTATATCATATTAGATAAAAATAGAGGGCTATTATTTTTTTATATTAGTAAATTTATTTAGTCATCAATATTTCTTATCAATAAATTAATTAAATTTGTTCTTGGATTTTGATAATCACTCGTTACTTGTTGGACAAAAGTTTCACGATTACCACTCTTGAATGAACGCTTATTTTACGAGATTTACTAAGCGATTCTCTTCTATTAACATCTATTTTTTAAGCTTTATTAAAAACTGCTTTTTTTTAATAAAAAATCATTTATTAGTTATGCTACAAAACCTAAAGGATGTTTTCTAATCTATCAACTAAAGAAAGCTCTTAATTATAGGCATTAATTTACTAGCTTGCCTAAAAAAATTTTTAAAGCTATTTTTTCTCATTCTTTTTACTAGAAAAAAAATAAATTTCCACTAGTTTTTGATTTTTATTCCTTACTTGTAGCAATTTATTTAACTTTAACTTTAGTTTTTTTAAGTTTAGCTTGGTTAATTTATTTTACAGTGTAGTCAATATTTTATAAATTTTTTTCGAGATATGATGAAAATATATCCTTCTAAAAATTAAATATTAATTCAAATTCTTCATTACAGATTCTTATTGATTATTATTTGTACCAATAAATAAAAAATAATTAAAAATCTATCATAAGTTAATTTAAATGTTTTCTTTAAATTAACTTAATTATTTTTTTTACATTGAGATTACATAAAAATTTGAAAATTTTTTTAATATTAGTTTTTTTATCAACAATAACAGTAACTGATCTTGAATTATTTTCTGATTTTACTGGTATAAAATTTTTTTTAATTTAAAAGATATATTAAATACATCTCTTGACTTTATAAATTATTTAATTCCTGACTTAATAATACTTCATAACCACTTAGCTCACTAATGTCATGATATCTAAACTAACCATAAGATATTGTAAGTAAACTACTTAAAGCAATTATTCAACATGAAGATAGTAACTTATTAATCACTTTAAAACAAACATTTTTTATATGCAAATTTAGCTAAAAAATCTATTTTACAAATTTATTAAAAAAATCTTTCTAAATTATTCGCCCCATTTTCTATTAGGACTAATTTCTCATTCACCTTCCATGTATTTAGAAGAAGGTAGCGCTTTTATCTTTATTTTATTTAGTTTTTTCATATTCGAATTATTTGGATCGTATATTAACTCTATTTTATAGTCAACATCTCTTTCAACTGTGTATACATTTTTTATAAATGTTTTTTCAACTGTTTTTATTAAATCGTCTTCATACTTTTTAAAATCTTCTTCTGTATTATTTGGCTTGTTAAAATAAAATATTTGACTCAAATTCAAATCTATTTTATTTGTAAATTTATTCTCACTATTTAAAGAAATATTTATAGATTTAAAATTAACATCAACACTACCAGAAATAAATTCTGAATCTTTATTTGCTGTAATTTTTGATTTAGTATTTTTTTCAATCAAAAGGTTTTCGCTATTTAAACCTTCATATCCTTCAAAATAAAAGTCATTATTATATTGAATAACACTCGATAAAATATTGACGCGATATAAATCTACTATATCGCTTACCATTTTTTTATAATAAACAATTTTATGTCCAGCTTCTAAAATAATAGACTTATTTAAACTAATAGATGCTTTTTTAGTTTTAAATCTAAATTGATTTTTTATTGCTTGAAAATTCTTATATACTTTAGGAATTAATTCAATCGTTTTATTGGCTTTAAAAATAAGATTATGCAAGTTCTTTTTACTACCAAATTCACTTAAATAAACAACATCATCTTTTGAGTAACTAAAACTAAACAAATCTTCTCATTTACTTTGAAACAAATAAGTTCTGTCTATATTTTTATTGTTAGTATAAACGTAGTTTTTAATTCTATCAAATATTTTATCTCCTGCATTTTGTAATGATTCTCCAGCATAAAAATCATCTCACTGAAGGTAATTCAAATCAATTTCAGGTAATTCATTTGGTTCTTCTGTTCTTTTTGGAGCATTTGTTGGTTTACAACTAACAACCATACTAGCGGGATAAACTAAAAAATTTATACTTAATAATAATTTTAAAAAATGTCTCATTCTTTCTCTCTTTTCATATTTATTATAACTTATTAAAAACATTTATAGATTTTAAATTAAAAAATGACTTAATTTAGTCATCATTGTTTGCTATTAATAAATTAATTAAATTCGTTCTTGGATTTTGATAATCAGTTGTTACTTGTTGAACAAAAGTTTCACGATTACCACAAATAAATACTCTTTGTCGTCCTCTGGTAATAGCTGTATAAGCAGTTCTTTTTGAGTGGAAGTTACCACTTGCTCCACTACCTGCAACTGCATAAACAATTGTATTATACTCTCCACCTTGTAGTTTATGTAGACTGACTGCAAAAGCAGATTCTAACTGTATTTCTGCTTCACCTTTGTTAACTAAAGTGGTTCTTCTTTGTTCATCAACATATACTTCAATAATACCTGCATCAAATCTAATTCTTGCTCATTGTAAACTTTGAGTCTCATTATTTTGTCTTGCAACATCTCGATTTTCAATATTTAACACAACTCCAATATCGCCATTAAATAGATCAAAGTTTAGATTTGAATTATGTTTGTATAAATTTTTTTTAACAATAACTCTTTCTAGTGCCAAAAAACCATAAGTTCTATTATTATTGTTTAATAACGCATTTGTAATATTTTGATTTAATACTTGAGTTGCATACAATCCATCTTTATTGATATCATTAACATTTGATATTACTTGACAAGCTTTTTGTCTTACATTTCTAAGATCAATATTTCTATACTGATTAACTATTAAATCATAGACTTCTGTTGGTTCATTATTAAATCAAAAAGTAATATTTTCCATATTGTTGTTATCAATAATTTGATTTATTTCTTCAGCTGTAAATCCATTGTTAACATCAATTATTCTATTAGCAAAGTTAATTAGTTCATAATTTTCACTTTGTCGCATATTTTCATGTAAATAAACTGTTGGAAATATATTTGCATGAATCAAATCTTCAAAAACGCTTCCTACATTAATTGAAGGTAGTTGATTTACATCACCAATCATGACAATTTTTTTAATATTATTATCTGTAGCTATTAGTAAATGATAAAACATTCTTAAATCAATCATTGAACATTCATCAATAATTAAAACATCACAATTTAATTTATTGCTTATATTATATTTAAAGTTATTTAAACCTCTTCCTTTTAACATTCTATGAATTGTGTCAATACTTAAATCAGTATAATCTTTATCAAATGAGTTTTTAACATTATTAGCAGCCATTCCTGATGGTGCACATATCTTTATTATTGCATCTTTATCATTAAATTTAACAATATCAACTAGTGTTTGAATTAATCTTGTTTTACCAGTTCCAGCTCCCCCACTTACTAAACAAACTTTATTGTTCATAAATGTATTTATAGCTCTTACTTGATCTGGATTTAAATCTGAATAAGTTTCAATTTGTTGATTTAAAATATAATCTTCTAAAAAGTAAAATTGATTGTTATTTCTTGCATGTAATGCTAATAATTTATTTGCAAGTCCTTGTTCATAATCAAAATAAATTGAAGGATAAAATAAATGTTGTAGTTCATTATTAATTAAATTATTTTCTAAACAATATTCAATAATTTGATCAACATGAATTAAGTAGTTATTATCATGTGATTCATCAATTTTAGAGTATTTTAAAATTTCTCATTCTAAAACATCTAAGCAAACACTTTCTGTTTCTGAACATTGTCGATACATTTTTAAAGCAAAATATAATGCTTGTATTTGAATATCATTCATTCTAAATCTAGCTGATAGTAAAAAATCATAAATTGATTGATAATAATTGTTAATATCAATATAAATAGTGATGTTTTTTATATAGTTATAAATTTTTTCTAATATTTGATCTGTAAATGTATCTAGGTCTAATGTAAAACTAGGATAAAAAAACTCATTTATTAATTCAAAATCTAATTGATTATTATAAAAAAACATAATCAAATTATAAAACGGTGTATTAACTAAATTATATTCAGTCAAAAATCATTCAAATATATTATGAGATCTATTAACCTGATTTAAAAATCTGTTTATTAAGTATAAAGAAGAAAAGTTATAATTATTTCTAGAAAATGTATAACTATAAACATCTAAAAAAGTTTCAAATAAAAAGAAGTCAAAAGATTGTTCATCATATACTTGAACAATTTTGGCTTCACTTCTTGTTATAAATCAATATGCTTTTATTTCTACAACAACTGTATGATTTATACTTCTTGAAAGTAATCTAACTAATTCTTCATTTACGTTTTCAAGCGAAAACTCTAGAAGAATATTATTTACCCTTAAATATAGATTATTGTTTTCAACTCTTTCGATTATACCTCTGTTGTATTTTTTATACATAATTTTTTCCTCGTTTGTTTTTATTAAAAATTGATATAAAATATAGTATTGAACAAAATAAACAATCTTTAAAATTTTTTAAATGTTTTTTTCTAATAAAATTTCTAGAACATTGTTTTCTATTCATTTTCTAAATTCATAATTTTCATCAGTCAATAAACTTTGTGGTTGTCTTTCAATTCTTGATATACTTATTTTGTTTTTATCTAAATTAAAATCGTCTTTTACTGTAAATAAAATTACTTGCTTTTTTTCATTTAAGTTAGAAATAAGAAATTTATTCAGTAATTCATTTCTAGCTGTAATTGTATCTTCATCTTGTTCTTTTTCTCTTGGTGAATCAATAACATAGAATGAATTCAACTTAGAAAAATTAATAAAGTTTAAATATAGTTTAGAAAGACTATATATTGTAGCTGCAGCGCCCGAGTGTACTTTGCTATTAACAATAAAACAATTAATATTAATATCATATTTAAGTTTTAAACTGTTTATGATATTTTTTAATTGATCTGACAAGTTTTTATCATAATCTTCAAATTTTTTTATAAGACTATCTACTAGCTTTTTTGCCTCTCTTTTTTCCATATTTATATTACTTACTTCATTTTTTATGTTTTTAAACTCTATTCGGCTTTTCTCTATTATCTGTTTTATTTTTAAATCATAATCTTTTTCTATTAACTCATTTGATAATAGACCCAATTCATTAATTGTTATATCTGCATCTTTTATCTTATTTTTTAACATCATTATTTCTTTGTTTATATTATTTATTTCTTTGTTTTTTAATTTAATTTTTTCCAAAACGGTTTCTTTATTTATTTTATTTAACTCTTTTTTAACTTTAAATTCCATTAAATCCTTAAAATATATTTTATGAACTTTATTTTCTTCTAATGTTACTTTCGAATAAAAGTCTCCATACTCTTTTTCTAAATAACTTAGATTTGAAATGTTTTTATTATTATAACCTAATTGTTTTTTAAGTTGATTAATCTTTATTTCTATCTCTTTTTGTTCTTTTGATAAGTCCATTAATTTCTGTTCTAACTCGCTTTTATTTTTTAATATTTTTATTGCTTTATTATTTATTTCTAAATTTTGCTTAATATCTTGGTCAGAAATAATTTTTTCACTTAACTTATTAATTAAAAAATTCAATTTGACTAAATACTCATTTTTTGATTTTACATCAAAATCGGATGTGAAATACTTTATTCATTCTTCTAAATCATTTTTATAAAATTTTTCTGATAAAAAACCATGTATAAAAGGTATACTTTTTTTATCAATTTTTTTTAAATCAGAATTAAAAACCTTTCAATCTTTTCCTCAAAAAGATTGACTTATATAAAAAAACTCAAACAAAATACCTGTGTATGGACTTTCAAAAACAGTTTTATCCTTATAATCATTTTTTATTTTTAAGTCACCTAGATCAAATAACTCTAAAATTTTTTGTGAGTAATTTTGTATGTTTTCCCCTTTTTTTGAACCAGATTTACCCTTTCATATAATTTTAAATTCTTTGTTTAGTATAAATAAATTGTGATTGTAATTTTTAGATTTTAATCTAAAAAAATAGTATATAGTTTTATCTATTTCCAATTCAACAAAAGTTAAAAAATCTTTATATACTTCACTTATATCTTCTAATTGAGTTGAACAACCCAATGTGTAAAAAGGTAGTTGTGCAAGAGTTGTTTTACCCACTCTATTATTTCCTAAAACTATATTAAAACCCGATTCAAAATAATGTCTATAAGAACCTGCACCCTCAATATTATATATACCCAATGAATTTATTTTTACACTACTCATTTCTATCCTCCATTAAGATAATTCCTTCTATATATAAATATGCTAAATCTAGTGCTGTATTTTCTTCTTTATTATTTTCTAATTTTTCCTCTAAATAACCTTTTAATTGAGCTCTTCCCTTTATTTTTTTATCATTTATATCATTTTTCATTTCATCATATAGGTTAAAAACTCCTCATTTATATTTAGATTCTAAAGAACTATAGTTATAGAATATTTCCTTTTCAATGCTTTTTAAATTTAAGTCATTTAATACATCATCAAATAAATTTTCTATAAATTTTTTTGAACTTTTGTCCAAAAAAAGTGTATCTTCAACCGCATCTATGATATTGCTATATTTTAACCCTTTTTGGTCGTTTAAAATATCACTATTTTTACTCTCAACATTTATTTTATCTACAACTTCATCTATTGATCCCAATAAAATTCTAATAATTTTTATAAGTCTATCATTATCTAGCTCATTTTTATAAATTTTTTTTAGCTGATTAGATATTAAAATGATTTGTTGGCTTTGTTCAATATTTAGTCATTCTATAAATAATTTATTTTCTATTTTGTATAAAAAATTATAATTATTGTTGTTAATTATCATTCCATAACTTGTCAAATTCTTAATCGGTTTTCTATTATAATTAATAATACCACTAAACACTAATCTGCCACATGTATAAATATGTGAATTTTTTTTGTCAAAATACTCAATTTTTTTAATCAATGTTTCAATGCTATTTTTGAATGTGTTTAATGCAACTGAGTTACTTTTTGTAAATTTAGATTTAACTTGGCAAAGCAACATATTAATAGGGTTATTATTTTTACTTTCTAAAAAAGTTATATCCTCACCTTGCTCATAAAAAGCTGTAATATCATAGTTTTTTTTAATAAGTAAAAAATATATAAGATATATTTTTTGAAAGTTATATCCTTTAACTCCAAATATTCCAGAATTATCTATCAAATCTGAACTAAGAGATATAATTTTTTTATTATATTCATTGCTCATAAATTTACTCCTTACATAAATTATAAGTTATAAACTAATAGTTTATGTAAAAGATATAAAAAAATTAAAAACTTATAAATTCAATATCATCTATAATAAAATTAATAAATTTATCAGTAATTTTTGGTATGTTTGTTATAAAATTTCTTTTATTATTTAATTTTCACATTTTATTTAATTTTGCCGCTTCTACAAAAGCATAAAAATAATCGCTAAATCAAATATTTGTATATACTTTTTTTGTTAAATCTATATGAAAATTAACTAAATTATTTAAAACTTTTTGACTTTTTGTATTAATTTGTGTAATTTTTTTTCTTGCATATCTTATTATGATTGAAAGAGTGAAAACATTTATTTTTTTAATATTATTCATTATCAATATTAATTCATTAACGTTAATATTGATTTTAACTAGTATATAAAATAGATATATATGAGATAGTTGATTGTATTCTTCAAATTTTTCTTGTATCACTTTTATTACCCTATTTTTAAAATCATTTTTATCTAAAAGAAATTTATGTAAATATAGAGCCAATTCCGTTACATGTTTGCTTAGATCGGAATTTATAATCATCAAATTTAAAAAATATATTATTAGTTTTTCAGCTATTTTATCAAATTCTAAATATTTTTTAATATACTTTTCTTTATCTTTTAATAATTTATAGAAAATAATTAAGCAGTACTTCATGTTTTTAGGGTCAACTGTATCAAAAAACGTTATTATATCATTAGCTTTAGTTTGTCAAACTGAGTTTTTAACTAAAATATTTTGTAAAAAGTTAAAGTTCATTATAGTTTTATCATTAAAATCATTAAAACTTTTTAAAGCAACTTTTGATGAATTTATCTTGAGATTTAGCTTTAGCAGTATAGTTTCAAACGAACTTTGTATATAACTAAAATTAGTTTTATCGTTTCCAAAAAACTCAAAATCATCTCTATAAAATAAAAAATTCTCACCTATATTTTTTTTTAACTCAAAACAGATATAAGCAAGCAACAATTCAGAAAAAATATGTGATGTATAAGGGCCAGTAATTAAAAGATTTGTCTGACTTTCATTTTGTATTTGTATCAAATTATCAATGGTATTTGCAAAATTAGTTCATGAGTCGAATGAAACTTTTGAAAACTTATTTTCATCATATACTTGTTTTATAAAACTCAAATATTTTGGTTGTCCATATAAATGTGTATATATGCTGTCATAAAAGTTACTTATATCTAACTTTAAAATTTTTGTATTTCCTAATATAAACTCATACTTTTTCAGCTTGTTTTCTGCGTAATTATTTATTAGTAAATTATTATTTATAAATACATAATCTTTACTATTTCAAATTGTATAGTCATTATTATATTGAAATTTTAAGTTTATTTTTCCTTTAGTTAATAATTTAGCTAAGCTGTTATTATTATAATTTATAATTTGATTTATAATATTTTTATTAGCTATTTGAAATAAAAAAATTAAAAAATGATTTAAAAAATGAGGTATTCTAATTGTTCTTAGGGTATTGTCTGATTTATGTATAAAAAACTTTGCTGATGGAATTCCTTTACTTTGATTTTTGTTATCATTATATTTAGTTGAATTCTTGATATATTTAATTATATTTGAAAAAGAACTGTTATTAGAAAAATCTTTCAAGAAATCTGGTTTCTTAAATAATGTATACTTTTCAGATTTTGTTGTATTTAAAAAATTTAAAACCTGTAATACAATTTTTTTACTATCCTTCGTTATAAAGCAATTAGGCAGATCATTAAATAGTCCTTCACAAAAAAATACATTTAATTCTCTTTTATCAATTTTATTTTTATTTATACTACTTATCAAATCACTTATTTTCATTTCATACCCCTTTTCTAATTAAATTATCATTTTAAATTTTTATATTGTATTTATCAAGCAACTCTAAATAATAATCTTTATATTGAATTGTTTTTTCAAACATATTTGATTTTTTTCATATTTCAAAATCACCATCAAAAAATGCTTTAACTTTTTCCAGTAATTCTTCATTTAAAAGACTTTTTAATTCCTGAGCAATATCTTCAAATTTTAGAGTCTCTCTTGTAACTTTTCTAGCAATTTCAGCATAACTTAAATTTCTCGGATTCAATTGATCTGTTTTATGATCAAATTCTAATTGACTTTTATTTTCAACAAATCATCTTAATCTACGTGAATAAAGATAAACAAATATTAGTTCAAAAATTTCATTTAATACTTTTTTATCTAACTTGTTTGCTTCTGCATATATATCAAGTCAAACTATCAAAGGATTATATTTAACAATTGATATATCTGCTAATTTTTTACAAATATCATGTTCATAATTTACACAATACTTTACATATTTAATCATATAAACTTTTAAATCATTCATAAATTCTTGACCATATGCTACTGCTTTATCACCATCATTAAAAGCTTTTAATCTCTTGAATAAATCTTTAAGCAATCATGTATAACCAATAAAAACAGCTTTTGCTTGAGAAAAAGGTTCATCCTCATTTTTAAATTCATCAATGTATTTTCATGAGTTTAAATGTAAAAAATTAGCTGCACTAGCTTGAATAAATCTTTCTTTTGCATCAAGTTTTTTTGCTTTTAAATAATTACTCATTAAAGGTTCTTCAATGCTTTCTTCATAAAATTTTGCAAAAACAGATTGTTTAGAAATTTGCATACCTTGATTTACAAGTTCAATATCATCGATTGAATACAAATAACTTTTTAAAAGTGTTGAAAATGACAGTTGTCTTCCCCTACTATTTAATTTCATAAAAAGATCAATTTTTACATCATCATTTCTCTCAATGTATGGTCAAAAATGTACTTCATGCAATAAATAATTATAAAATTCATTTTTTGCATCATCTGTTGGAAATTCTTCAGATATATATTCTTTTACATCTTGATACGTATTAATCATATTTTTAACAGTAGTATCATCAACTAAATTTTCATCACTTTTACCTTTATTGCTAATAAAAAAATCAAAAAATTCTTTATATATTTTTTCTAACTGAGAATCTTTTGAATAACCACTCAATATTCTTTTTCTATCCTCATTATATATACTATGTTTAAAATTTTTAACTGATAGTGTTGATTTTGCTGCTTCAAGAACAATCAAAGTTGTAGTAAATCTTTGCTGACCATCAATAATTTCGAAGTTAGTTTGATCTTTTGTATATAAATAAAATACACCAAGTGATGAAAAACCTGGTTCATTTCTTAATGTAAATCCTTTTTTAAGATCTTCAAGAAACTCATATAACTGTTCTGTCTCTCAACTATATCCTCTTTGAAATTCAGGAATTGTAAATAATATTCTATTATTGACATTTCCCTCTTCATTTATTCCCACTAAATCATAAAAACATATTTTTTCTGCTACCATATAGTTCTCCCTTTTCTATTCATTCAGAGTAATCCTCAATACTCACGCTGTTTTAATACTCAATCTGGAAATTCTTTGAGCTCATATTTATCAATAAACTTTAATTTATATTCTTGATCAATAGTTAAATTGTCATCAAAATATAATGGAAATCTAGTTATTTCATAACCTTTATCAATCACATACTTTTTTAGTCTAATTTTAATGTCTTCAAAGTCATCATCATCAATTTCTAAATAAGAATTTCTAAATAAAAAATAACTTAGTTCATCTATATTAATAATACTAAAATATTTCAAGATATTGTCTAAACAATAATATATATCATCAAAATCTTCAGCTGATAAAAGTTCAAAGATGTTTACATAAACTCTTTTTCTGCTTGAAAGGATATTATTTTGAAAAAAATAACTATCACTTGTAACTATTTTGTGTTTTGTTGGACTTGGTTCAACTTTATTACCTAAATCAAATATTGATTTTTTAACTTTACCAAAAATGCTTTGCTCAATTTTTTGTAGTTGCTTTTGAGTTGGTTCTTTGTCATAAACTTCATTATCTTTTCCTTCGCTATCATCAAATGAAAAGTCATAGTCAGATTCCTCTTCAAAAGGATCGTCATCATCACCAAGTTGGTTGTCATCATCATCAAAGTCGTCGTATTTAATATCTTCAAATTCTTCATTATCATTTATTTCTGAAATATTTGACAAGCTTAGCTTAATATTCTCGAATTTTTCTTCTACAAATTGATTAGATTCTGATATATCTATTTCACTTATCTCATCTGTTTTTTTTGGACTATCAATTTCTTCTAATAAATTTGTAGAAAATAAATTTATTCTCTTTAATTGTTTAAATATTGGTTTATTTGAGTTTTCGACTTTTTTTTGATTTACTTCAGCTTCATTTGTGACATCGCTAAAAAATGATTCATAATAATTTAAAAACTGCTCTTGTTTAAATTCAGTTATAAAGTGACTTTCTGACATAAGTCTTTTCTCTTTAAATTTTTCTAAAATAAGATTAATTTCAATAGTATCATAAAAACCTTGTCTTCTTAGCAAATCTCTTACATCCATTATAGACAAATTAAAACTTTTAGGAAACTTAAACCCATCCAAGAATATTAACAAGTTTTCAAATTCTAACTTCATAACTCATCTATTTTCTCCAACTTAGATTTTGTTGATTTAAATTTTTTACTAGAAATAGCTTGAGAATAATCTAGTAATAAAGATTTTATTAAATCATACTCCTCTTTGCTTATAACAGAAATAACAGCTTCTTCTGTTCCTGCTTTTATAGTTTTATTGTCCATAACATTTTTAAGTCTTACTAGTTTTTCAAGTAAATTTATTCTATATGTAAGAGTATATGGTCCAGGAGCAAAAATAAAATAGCCATTATATGGTTTTTTTACAGCATACTTTAAGTTTGCTCCATCTTTATCATTATATAGTATTTCCTTAGATATTTCTTTAATTTGATTTTCCTCAATTATTTGATAATCATTTACAAGTTGATTATTAATAACTACATCAATTCTTTCTCTAGAATTACCTTTAGCTGGTCGATAAAATGTATTAGTTATTTCATCAAATTTAAGTTTTTGCAATCCTCTAATCCCCAATGAGATTTTCCCACTTCTGCTTCTAATGTGTTTACCAATGTATCTATTTTCTAATAAATCTCTTTCATATAGTAAAGTTTTTCTAAAAGATACTACTTCTTCTAAATCTAAAATACCATTAAAAAACATATTATCAATTCAAATATTATTAGATAAAGGACAAACTCAGCAACCTCATCTAGAGTTTCCACAACTATCTGCCTTATTGGCAACAACTGACATATCAAATGAAGTTACACATTCTTTTGAAGAATCTTGATACATTTGATAAAGAATTTTAAAGTTAGAGTTTCAATAACTTTTTTCTTTTGAAAGCATATAATCTCAAAGTTCTTTAATATCAAATTTCTGAATTGGTGCAAAAATTATGTTTCTTTCTTCTTCAAAATTTTTAAATAAAAAAGATTGGTCTTCTGTTTCTGAGACCTCCATCTTTTTTCTTCTAATGTTTGATTCACTTCTTCTTATACCTAAAACATTAACAATATTTTTATGTTTTGCTTGGATTTCGTAAGATGCCAGTTCCATTGGCTTTATCTTTAAATGTCTAGTACATCATCTGAATCTATTAAGTGGTAAAGGATACCCTCTACCAATAATTAAAGTTCAAAATGATTCATTAATATCAGGTTGTGCTCTAATAAAGTTAATTTTTAAATGATCAACCTTGCCTGATCTTATAAAATCTTCTAGTTCATCAATTCTTTTAACAACAAACGGATTTTCAATTAAGGTATCAGAACTTATTATGTATGTTGGCTTAGTTATTTTTTTTGGATTCTCTTGATATATTTCTTCTAAGGAGTTTAGTACCAAGTCTAAAGTTAAAGTTGAGTCTTTCCCACCTGAAAAACCAATTAAGAATGGATCTTCGTTTAGCAAATATATCTCTTTAATTTTATCAATAGACTCTTCAACTAAACTTTTGGTTATATCTCTCATTTTTATCTCACTTTTTTAAATATATATAAATTATATTTCTAAAAAGTTTTTAACCTCTTCTATGTTGTTTTTTTCAATTCCACTTAAATTAATTTTTAATTTTATACTTTCAACATTATTTCAAATTTCTTCTTTTGATATTTCGTCTAAGAAAGGTATTTTTTCTTGAATTTTATTTGGTAAATAAAGTTCATATAAAGCATTTTCAATATCATACTTTAAGTCTTCACAAAACATATCGTGATCTATATTTATTTTTAAATTTTCTAAGTATTCTTTAAAGTCAGGATCTCATTCTTTTAAATCTAATAATTCATTTACTACCTCAATTAACTTGGTTCCGTTTTGGTCTTCTTTTAACATAACTACACCAAAGCTGGTTTCATTTGGTTTATAAGTTAATTGTTTTACATTTAAAGTAACAGTTTTTGTTTCTTTAACTGATGTTTTTATTTCCAAATACTTATTATTGTTGTATATATAAAAATCAAATAAGTCTCCTTCATTATTATTAAAATACTTTGCTATTTCAATATTTTGTTTTTCTAATTGGAGAATGAACAAAAGTTCGCCCATTTTACCAGCCACTTTTTCTCTTGTAAACCCCAAAACTCTTCCAAAAGTATTTTGAACATATTTAATTGATTCTTTTAAATTACTTACTTTGCCCTCTTCAAATAAGTTATTTATAAAGTTATAGATTAAAATTGCTTCTTCTTCTACTATTGAGTATTCTTTAAAAATTATAGTTTCATAAACTTTTGAGTCTGATTCAAAGGCTGATAAATAATAAAACTTTGAGTAATTATCCATTTTACCTACTTTGTTTGATGTTTTTCTAATGATGTTATACATTAAAACTTCTTTATCTTTCAATTCACGTTGTAAAATAGTACCTGAGTTTTTATTTTCTAAAATAATTTCTACCATATTATCCAATACTCAACCTTTCCAAGTTAGTTTCTTTTCTTTTTAAACTTAAATATAAACTATTTATATCACTAATTACTCAATTTTTGCCAAAATGATTTATCATCATTATTTGTATTTCTTCTGCTTCTAAAAAAGCTTTTTTAACCTTATCATTCATTATAATTTTAATATAATCTTCATATTCAGTTCTATATCCAAACCATCTTGCTCTTTGTAATAAAACATCAATTTTACTTTTTGATTCAGGAGCATTAATCATAACCTCTGTTGTTAAATTTTCAAAAGTAAATCCTCTTGACACAAGTACTCCACCAATTAAGATACAACTTTCTTGACCTGATTCGTATTGTTTTATCAAGTAATCATTATTTTCTTCAGAAGAGCTTGAATTCAATATATAAATATTAAATTTAGTGTGAAAATTATTTATCAAATCACATATCTCTTCTAATTTATTTTCATCACAATTATAGCCCATATATTCTAGTTTTGTTTTTATTAGATTTTTTATACGTTCACTATTACTTGAATAGCCTAATTTTCAACTTTCTAATTTAGTAACTATATCATTTCTAATTTTTTCATGTTGAAAATTAACTAGGTCTATATTAACTAAACATTCTGTCATTTTATTTTCTTTTATCCTTATTAAGTAAGAATAAAAGAAATTAAGTAGACCTTTTTCTAATGAATCTTCAAATGTATCCTTTTTCTTTGTATTTTGTGTCATAACATAAACTTTATCAGCTCTTTTATTAAATCATCTCAAACCTGTATATTTGCTATAATTTGTATTTAGCAATATTGCTTTATTAGGAAAAAGTCCTAAGGATTTTGAACTATTAAAGTTTGAATAAGGTGTTGCTGTCACACCTATATAAATTGTTTTACTATATGAAAATAAACCCAATATATCTTCAATACTTTTTCTTATTCCACCATCTTCTTTAAGATCTTTTACATTATTGCTGATTGAAAAATAATCGCATTCATCATCAATTATTAGTAACCTTTTTTTAACTAAATCCGCTTTATTTAAACAAGATATAAATCTATTTAAATGCGAGCTTTGTTTCAATACTAAGGATAATACTTTTCTTTTGGATGATAAGGAATCTATTAACATACTTTCATTGGTTCTATGTGCATCACTATCATAAAAAAATAATTCCGACTTATATCTACTAACTGATGAAGTTGCTCCATATCTCGAAAAAGTTTGTCTAGCTAAATTTTTATTAGTTCCTGACAACCATAGAACGTGATCATAAATATCATTTTTTATAACAAAATCTGCTATTTCAATCAAATTATTAGTTTTACCAGATTGAACTTCACCAATAACTAAAATATTTTTTGTTTTATCATAAGTATCCAATTTAATTTCTTCGCTAATATTTTTCACATTAAATTTTAGATTTTCTTCAATTCCAAAATCAAAAAAATCTTTTGTTATTTTTGTAATCTTTTCATTTTTTTGTTCTTTATACCTTTTAATCAATTCACTAGGACTAATCATTTTCATCACCCAATATTTTCTTAATTCTTAAAACTTTTTTATCATTTTTTGAAAGAGTTTCATCTTCTTCTATAAAGAATTCCAATGCTTGCTTTGCTAAAAAGTCTTGTAATTCTCTACTATTTTGAATTTTATAACTTTCAAAATAATTTTTATTTACAAATATTTTAATTAAATTGTCATAAATCAAAGGTAATTTTGTTATAACTGTAGATTTTGAGAAGCTTATTTCTGGTACTCATTCAAGATTAAAATTTTGTTCTCTCACTTTACTTAAAATTTTGTAACTAAGTTCTTCTAATTTACCAGAACCAGGTTTAATAATTCCTCCATCTTCACTTTCAGGTTGAGGTTGATTTGGTGGTAAAGGCGTTAAACCTCCATTACCATCGTATGTGCCGTTTCCATCACTATTATCAGTATCTATTTCTTTATTTTTTAAATAATCTATATATAAATTTTTGGTTTGAATTAACATTAACTTATTTAAAAAATTTTCTAACTTTAATTGATAAGTGTCTTTAAAATAAGCAAATAAGTTTGACATAAGTTCTGGAGGTCCAGTCACAAGCTCTTTACTTTTTTGAATTACATTTTTGTCAAAGTTTTTTTCTACATAGTCATCAACATCTACAAAACCTATAAATCTTCTCACAACAGATTTACCACCTCTAATTGAGTCTTGTTGCATAAATGACAATGGTTCTGGTAAATCAATGTTTTTACCTTTTACTCTTGGCCCATGCGAAATAGCTCTATATGCTTGATAGATAGATAAACCATAATAATCTTCATAAGATTTTTTTGAGTAAGAATTTAGTTCCATAATTCCAATTTTATAAGGATAAGAATACTCATTTTGTTCATTATCATCTGTTACAAAAACACCACTAAAAGCTAATTCTTTATTCTCATATATACATGATTTTAATCAATCATCCAACCCAACAGAAGAAACTGTACTAGACAATTCATTGTATAACCAGTCATTGAAATCAGATCTTTGTAAATTATAGTTTTTAAACTTTTTTTGTAAGTATTCAAAATATTTCTCAAATGATTCATATTTTGGTTCTTCATTTTTTAACTTACCATCTGTTTTACTATCAGTTTTGAAAACATCGTTTTTAAATTTACCATCTTTTTCTTGTAAATGAAGCTCAATTCTTAATCCTTTTTCAATATACTTACCATATCTTCATCCTAGAAACTTCGCAAGCAATTCATAATTTGAACGAGAATATTTTGTTTCATCATTTGTGTATATGTTAAAAAACGATACTTTTGTACCTTTTGTTACATCAGCATTATCAGACATAAATTTAAGTTGTGGGTTTTCAATATATTGATATGTATATTCGTTTTGTTCTCCATCATCTTTTCATTCAACATTTATTTCAAAACCAATATTATTTCTTTTAGATATTAATTTCAGCTTTTCACCAGATCAGATTGCAGCTTGTTTTAAACCATGTCCGTAAACATTAAAAAAGGGTTTTTCATAATAGTTTTTTCTTCTTCCATAAACCATTACACCTTCAATAACATTATCATCAGCTTCAATACCCCCACAATTATCTGTAATATGTAGATTTGTGACTTTATTATTGTCTACTTCTTTTTCTTCAAAAAATATTTCAATTCTATTATTTAAAATATTATTATTTTCGCTAATGTCAATACCGATTGAACCTATTGAATTATCTATAATTTCACCCAACATGTGAAACATAGTAGTGCGATAATTTCTAATAAGATCAACTGTAGTTCCAAACTCAATTTTTTTAGTCTTTACTTTATCAAAATCTATTCCACTCATAAATTACCTCTTTTATTATATTTTACATAATACTTTGTTTATTTAAAAAAATGTAATAAAAAAACTTTTAAAAATTAGATATTAAAACCTCTTTTATAAAACCTCTACCATTTTTATTTGAATTAATCATTCTTCTTGCATCAACAAAAATAATGTTATAGTTTTTATAAATATCTAATATAAATTCTGTTGAATGATTTGAAACCAAAAAATAAGCTCCAACATTATTTATATAATCGCAAAAATCTCTTAATTTTTTTTGATCCTCTCTTGTAAATTCTGATGGATTATAGCTGTTAAAAGTAGTTTTATTTAATTTGTCATATGGTGGGTCTAAATAAACAAAATCGCCTTTTTTTATATCATCTCTGAAATTATCAAAACTTTTATTAAATATTTTAACAGTTTTTAAAAAATTAACTACAGATTTTAAATTATCCAAGTCAAATAAATTGATGATTTCAGCTTTTTGATTTCATGGTACATTAAAGTTATTTTTTGAGTTAACTCTATACAAACCATTAAAACAAGTTTTGTTTATCAATAACGTTCTAGCCGCCTTAAAGTATTTACTTTTAGACTCACTCATAGTTTCATATTCATCTCTTAAAATATAATAAAAAACCCTAGGGTTTTTATTATATTCTTTAATAAAAAAATCTAGAAAACCTAAGACTTTTTTATAATCTTTTTTTAAACAATCATAAAAATTGATAAGTTCAGTATTTATATCGTTAATTATTGTGTCTTTGTGCATTAAATCAAAAGCTAATGCTCCTCCACCAATAAATAATTCAAAATAGTTATTAAAATTTTCTGGTAATCTTTTTTTAATTTCTTCTAATAACTGCTTTTTTCCACCTGCTCATTTTAAAATTGGTTTTGCCATAAATGCACCCCTAATCTAATAAAAATTCTAAACTATTATTTTCAAATTCTTCTAAATTAAATAAATAATTTATTTTAAAATATGCATCTCTAATTTGATTTTTTGCTGTATTTCATCCTGCTCCATCAGTAATTCAAACAAACTCGATATTATCATATTTACTGATAATTTCATTTAATAATATATAAGATTTTGCAGTTTCATTCAACTTACTACCACCATTTGAGAAGAAATTTACTTCAGTTAAGTAATATTTATTATTAAATTCAAACATAAAATCAAACCTTTTAGGTGCATTTTTACCAGAAAATGCTTGTTGAATTTCATTGAAGTTAAAATTTGGGATTTTTTCTTCTAATTTTTTAACATCAATTTGTTTATGAAATTTTACTTTTTTTGCTTTTAAAATATCTTCGCATCGTTTTTCCATTAAAGTACCAGATCTATTTTTCCTTGCATTAGTGTCCATCCCAACTTCAATTCCAGTTAAATAATCTGTTACATTTGTTATTTTTTTAAATTCTAACAACTTAAAAAACTCTATTTCTTGAATAGCTTTAAATAAATCTTCATTACTCATATTTTCACTAAAAACATATTCCTTAGATTTTGTATAGACTTTTTTATTCCTTAACGCAATTAAACTAGGTATTATTACTTTAAGTTCTGGTTTTTCTATAAATAAGTTATAAAAATCTAGCTGAGTTTTTCCTATATAGTTATTTAAAATACTTAACTCATCTTTAACTTTATCCACATTGATAGCTATTTTTTCAAAGTCAACATAATCTTTGAGTTCAAATGAAGTATTTTTTAATGCTTTCATAAACTTTTCAAAATTCTTTTCATATTTATTCATATATTCATTATATATTAGTACTTGTTAAATTCAAATACACAAACAACTATTATAAAACTTACTTTATTAATAAATTTAAAAAATTCTTAATTAACTTATCTACTTTTATTAATTGATACGAAATGTTACTTAATAAATAAAATAAATATATAAGAGAAGCTTCAATATCTTTATCTTTAGTAATTTTAATACCACTTAATATTTTTAGTAAGTTTTTGTCATTTAAACCAACCATTGTGGTTCCTGTAGAATATACTTTTTTTAGTTCATAAAATTTATCACTTAAAAAAAATGAATAAATTGAGTATTTAAAATCATCATTTATATTTATTCCTCACATCCCATTAGACACTATAAATGTACTTTTTACATGTTCGCTATATAAAAACTTTTTTTCACCCAAAAGTTTAGATATATAAAGCGTTTTATTTAAAAAGTTAAGTCTAGCTCTTGATGGAAGCGGATTCATATTATAATGTATTTTTTTTATCTTATTGTTAAAATCACCTATGTCTGCAGTTTGTATATAATTGCCTTCTTTATAACTAATTTCCTTTTGCTTATTGATAGTCACTTTTCCCCCTTTTTCATCAACTATAAATAAACCAATATTAGAAATAATAGAGATAACTTTTTTATTTATTTCAAAAATCTTATTTCTTAAATTTTCTAAAGGTTCAATAATGTCAATTAATGCATTTATATCACTTTGACAATTATTCAAATTATCAATTCTAACTGTTTCAGGATATTTTAAAAATATTTTTTCATTTTGTTCAATAATGTCAATTATTTTTTGTTGTTCAATTAAATTTGGTATTTCCAATTCTAAGTCTTTAATATCTTTGTAATATACATGTGGTTGAGCACTACCTTTTTTTTGCTTCTTGATATAATCTTTATTCTTAATTAATATAAAATTTAAGTATTTTAACTTTATTTTTTCAGTTATGGGTAATAAGCTGAAACAATCAGCTGCAAAATACTTTTCATTTATAATTGTTATATGTCCAGCATTTGCTCCTGATGACGAGATAGAAGGTATTAATTCATCTCTATTATATTTATTTATATAACCTTTTATATTTACACCAGCAGAAACAATTGGATATAAACCTTGTGCTTTAAACTTAGAAAATCCTTTGTCTGATTCTCCTCTTTTATATATAACCAAATCTTCTAGTTTATAAATAGCCATTATTGAACAAAAAAATACCTTATAAAAGGTATTTAAAAATATTCATTATATATTTTTCAGTTATCTTCTAGAGACAAATTTAAATATCTATAAGTTGTTTCTACTTTTTCGTGCCCCAATTGTGTCATCACCATTTTAGGGCTAGCACCATTCAATAAAAGGTGTGTTGCCATTGATCTTCTAATTGAGTGAGGTGTAAATTTTTCGCCTAAAATCTCTTTTACTCATAATCTTAGGGTTTTAGTTGTATATATAAATTCTTTAATAGACTTTGTGGTTTCATAATTATGAAATATTTCTCTAACTTTATTTCCTTTACCTAATATTTTCAAAGTTTTAGATTTTATCTCTATTATATTGAACAACTCATTTGCTCTAATACCAGTCTCAAATAGAAACTTTACTAAGTTTTTTTTATATTTACAAGTTTCTGAATCACCTTTTTTTAACTTAGTCTTTTTTAATAAGTATTTTTTTGTAAAAACATTCATGTATACTACCGGTATTTTTGGTAGTTTTATTTGTTTCAATATGTCTATTCTTTTATCTGATGCTCATTTCATGTAACTGCAAATAACATTAAAATGAGTATGAATAGTATTTGCGTTTTTATATCTATTTAATATTTTATTTTTAATTTTTACAATATTTTTAAAATCATTTTTATATAAACTTAAAATGTTAATATATGTGACAATAGTATTGTTAGAATAGTTATTTTTTTCTAAAAATAACTTAAAGCTTTTTATTTTCATTTTTAATTCCCTTTATTAATAATAAATACTATAGTATTATAAATAAATAGGAGATGTTCAATAATGGCTATTTATAAACTTAAAGATGTATGCACTTACATGGAAGGTTATGTTAATCCACCTATAAATGAAAAAAAATATTTTGGTGGTAACATAATATCTTGAATGAAAGTTGCAGATTTTAATCATTGTGGGTATGTAAAAACAACAACTATGTCACTTAGCGAAGAAGGTTACAAATTAATAAAAAATAAAAAGCAAATATTTAAAAAAGGATCTATTGTTTGATCTAAATCAGGTTCTGTTGGTTTGACATCTATATTAGATATAGATGTCACTGCAAACAGAGGAGTTTTAAATATAATTCCGAAAGAAAAAATTCTCTTAAAATATTTATTTTATTTTTTATGCATAAATAAATCAATTTTTGAAAAGCAATCTACTGGAGCGGTTTTAAAACATTTTTACGGACCGAATTTATTGAACACAACCATTGATTTACCAGAAAAAAAACTACAACAAAAAATAATTGACATTATTGAACCTTTTGAAGTTCTGTGTTCATCAATTTTAAAGCAAAAGAATTGTTTATTAAATATCATAAAAAATCAAAAAACAAGTGAAAAAACAGTTTTTTTAAAAGATATAGTAACAGAAAAAAAAGATAAGCCTTTAAATATTGGACAAGTTTCAGCAAAAGTTTTACATAAAAGAGATACATTTATATATAATTTAGAAAAACCAAACACTTACAAAACTAATAGTTTTTATGCAGAAAGAGGTAGTTTACTTTTTTGTTCAATAAGAACTTACTTAAATAAATTTGCAATATTACCTTATGAAGCGGATGTTAATGGTACTCTTTATTCATTTAAGGTTGTTAGTAACCATACATCTATAATTTGTAATTTATTAGATGATAAATTTTGAGAGCTTTGTCAACAATTTTCTAAAGGAACTAAGATGCCGGTCATGGCAAAACAAGATTTGTTAAATAAAATACCTTTAAAATTAGTAATTAGAGAAATTACAAATATATGAGAGTATCTTATAATTTTAAATAAACTAATTATTAAGGCTATTAAAATAAAGGATAAATTGATGAAATTGATAATAAAATAAAAGTATTTAATCTTCTTCAAAATCAAATGCTTTTTTTATTGAATCTTTTATTTTAGGTGTTATTTCCTCAAGTTCATCCATCAAAGAGAATAGCTCTTTCGATAAACTTTGAATATCTTCTTTTATTTGTTTTTTATCAATACTTTTTTCTTTTGTTCCTACATATCTTCCTGGAACAAAAGAATAATCATTTTCTGATAGTTCTTGACTTGATATTGTTTTAGCTAAACCCAACTCTTCAACATCTTCTCCATTTAAATGCATATTGTAAAAATCTGCTACATTTTTTATTTCTTCAATGGTTAATTCTCTTAGCTTTTTAGAAATCATGTTTCCTTCAAAATTTTGAGCTGAAACCATTAAAATATTATCATTTTTTTTGTTATTATTGAAAACTCATATGCAAGCTGGAATGCCTGTAGTATAAAATAATTTATCTGGTAACTCTATTATTGCATCAACTTTATTTTGTTTTACAAATTCTTCTCTTATTAATTTTTCATTTCCTGTAGTCGATGACAAAGAACCATTCGCTAAAACTGTTGCTGCACGTCCGTTAGTATTAAGTTTTGAAATTATATGTGACAATCATGCGTAATTTGCATTATTTGCAGGTGGAATTCCTCATTTAAATCTAGGGTCTTCAAGTAATTTGTCTTGGCCTCATTTTTTCATATTAAATGGTGGATTTGCCATTATGAAGTCAAAGAGTTTATTTTTATGCTGATCGTCAGTAAATGTATCTGCAGACCTTTGTCCTAAAACACCATTTTGTTCTGTATCTAGTAAGGGAAATCCATTTAAAACTAGATTTAATTTCGCTAACTTTCATGTAACATTATTAAATTCTTGACCATAAACTGTTATATCTTCTAATTTACCACCATGTGATTCAATATATTTTTTAGATTGAACCAATATTCCTCCAGAACCACAAGCTGGATCATAAATAGTACCCTTTGTCGGAGAAATTAAATTAACCATAAGTTGAACTATTGATGTTGGAGTATAAAATTCCCCTCCACTTTGTCCTCTATCTCTAAAAAACTTACCTAGAAAGTATTCATAAATTCTACCAATGATATCTTCATCATCATCAGAAAAATCTTCATCAGAAAAAATTTTTATAACTTCTCCTAATCTTACTTGATCTACTCCTTCTTTATTGTAATTTTTATTAAATATTCCTTGAAGCATTGAATTACTTTCTTCTAATCTTAGAAAAGCATTATCTAAAACTTCTCCTATTTTACTGTCATTTGCATAACTCATTATATAATTTCAATTTGATTCATTTGGAACTATAAAAGCATTATATTGATAGTAAAATTCATCTGGTTTTATTAAGTCCAAACTTAATCCATCTTTTATCAAGTTTTTTAAACCAACTTTATTTCTATCAGAAATATATTTTAAAGATAATATTCCTAGTATTGTATGCATATACTCTTCAGCTGACATGTTTCCTCTTAAAGTATCTGCTGCATTTCATAGTTTAGTTTCTATATCTTGTATATTTTTGGCCATTTTTTAATCATCCTTTCTAAAGTAGCTTTCATTTATTTTGATCTCGTTTTTTATTCTATCTATTAAAATACCTGATAATCCACCAAGTTTTTCAGGTGGATAACCATACTTTGTTTTTAAAATTTTTTTCAATTCAATTAAAACCTTAGTTTGCACTTTTGGATTATTGCTAAATTGATCTGTAAAATTTTCTTTAACAGAATCCATCAAATCTATTGCTATTTGTCTTAATACTTCTGAGTTTTTGTTGTAATGTAAATATTCATCATTTGAAATAACTTCAAAAAATGCTTGTAATTGTGGATCTTGAAAATCAAGTTCTTTATTATTTTCATACATTATTTCTCTAGCTAATTCCTTTAATAATTCAATAACTTTTTGAATATCATCAATTTTTTCTATTTTTTCAATTATCTCTTTTAACTTTTCTGAAGCCATTTTAGCAAAAAATGGTCTAATTCTTTCAATTTGTTGTATTTGTGCTTCTATTGAATGTTTTAACAATTCTAAAGCTACTCTTGGTGCTGTTTTAATAAGAGACTCTGCCTCTGTTGCTAAAATGTTTGCGACTTCATTTATATCTTTAGAAAGCTTTGATTCTAGAATTTCAACATCAGTAACTCTTGTATCAATTGCTTTTTCAATAGCTTTTTTTAATGCTTCAATAGTTAAAGCTAAATTTATGTCTCTTTGAATGCTTGTTGAGGTTAAAAGTGAATTTACTATTTCGATACATTTTGCAATAGTTGATTCGTTTTCACTGATTGAAGAATAAGCTATTTTGAATAATCTTTTTGATTTTCTTGCCAACTTTACAAACTTGTTTTTTTCTTCTACAGGTAACTCAAGTATGCTATTAAGTGATTTCATTATAAAATTATATCTTTCTTGAGAATTTAATTCATTAAATTTTAATAAATCTTTTATATAGTGATCGTTTACTATCATAAATAGTTCATTTAACTTTTCTAAAGCTTTTTGGACATCTTCTATATTTATGTCTAATGATTCACCAGAACCTGATGCATACTGAATTAAAGCATCAGCTAAAAATTTTCAAATTCCAATATAATCAACTATCAAACCGGTTTCTTTAACTTTTTTAGTTTTAGGGTCTTCGAAAGTTCTATTTACCCTTGCTATTGCTTGCATTAGATTATGTCATTTTAATATCTTGTCAAGATACATTACATCTAAATCAGGAACATCAAAACCTGTTAACCACATATCAACAACAATAGCTACCTTGTATTTTGAGTTTGGTTTTCTAAATTCAGAAGCTACTTGATTTACGTCTCTTTTTTTAACAATTGCATCTATCATTTCAGGGTTAGTATCTTTATTTGATTCAGTTATTACAAGTATTACTTTATCTTTATATTCAGGAAAGTTTTTTAAAATACTTGAATAATATCTAAAAGCCCCTTTTCTACTGTTTGCAACTATCATAGCTTTACCATTTAGCAAACCTTCTCTTGACTTAAGATGATTTAGCATATCAATTGATTTAGCTTCAATTACTTGTTCATCATCTAAAACCTGAGAAATATTTACAGATTTTAATAAAGTATCTATTTTTTGCTGTGAATTTATATCATTTGGATCTAAAGTATTTATATACTCATTTTGAATTTTATCCATTTCAGCAAGATATTTATCATTTAATAAAATCTTTGGCTTTCTCATTTCATAATGAATTGGTACAGTTGCACCATCTGCAACAGCATCATTCATAGAATAAACGTGTGTATAATCCCCAAAAACAGCTCTAGTGTCTTTGTCGTATTTCATTAATGGAGTTCCTGTAAATCCGGTAATTTTTGCGTTAGGAAATGCATCCCTCATATATCTTGCATAACCAAACTTTATTATAAATTCTTTTAACTCTTTTGATATTTTCTTTTCACCATCTAGATTATTTTGTGTTCTATGTGCTTCATCTACTAAAATAAATATATCATCTCTTTCAGATAAAACACCTGTTTCTTCTGTGAACTTCTGAACAGTCATAAAATAAATTCCAAAATGTTTTTTTCCATCTAATTTTTCAATCAAATCTTTTCTTGAATTAATAGATACAGCTGTTGTTCTCAGATAGTTTTGTGCATTTAAAAACCTTTTAAACAACTGCTCATCTAAAGTATTTCTGTCTGTTACCAATAGTATTGTTGATTGTTTAAATGTTTTCATTATTGTTTTAGATAAAAATACCATAGTTACTGATTTTCCAGAACCTTGAGTATGTCAAACAACACCACCTCTATTGTCATTAGTATTTTGTAACCTAATAATAGTATTTTCAACTGCCTGAATTTGATGTGGTCCTGCTAAATATTTAATAGCAGCATTTTCATCAGAGTAAAATGTATACACATTAATAATTTTGTATATCATTTCTTTATTAAATAAAAATTTTATAGGATTAGAGTTGTTGTCTATATCTCATTTATTTCAACCGTAAAAGTGTTTAAGACTTGCTGTAGTAGATCCATACTTGGTAATTAATCTATTACTTACAAAATTTAAAACATTAAACATCCATAAAGTCTTATTATGAATTTTTAATGATTCATTTTGATTGAAAGCTTCTTCAATTCCTTCTAATGCAAGTGGACTTTTTAACTCCATTATAACTATTGGTAAACCATTAATGAATAAAGTTATGTCAGGTATCCTATTATTTGCCCCATTAGAAACTTTAAACTGTCTAACATAATTATATGTATTTTCATCTATTTTATCTGAGATTAATTTTACAGTTAAGTATCTATTTTCTTGATCATCATAAACCTGAATTCCTTCTGTCAAATGCTTATGAGCTGTTTTATTCATCTCTAATAAAGAATCGAGATTCTTTCGTATTTCCATTATTGCTAAGTTTGCAATTTTTTCACTAACTTGATTAAGTTCTATCAGCTTTTTTTGCAATAAATTGTAATTTATTGCTTCTTGATTGTCCCTTCTTTTAAAGTCAATTTCATTTATGACTTTTCAACCCAATTGTTCTAATTCATTTTGAATTTCATTTTCAAACTTTTCTTCTTTTATTAAAAAATTATTATCCATGATTATATTATACTCTATGTTTTTATATAAACTTATTTTTGATAAATTATTTAATTATATAAAAAATATAATTTTTTTTATAAAATAATCATATTCAAGATTTTTGAAAAGACTGTCTTTATAAAATCTTTTAATATTATTAAAAGTATTCTTTATCAAATTAATGTTATTTTGATCTTCTTTAAAAAATAAAATTATTAATTTATAATTATCTCTAATCAAATTAGCTATAAATTTATTTACTTGATAGTCCGAGTTAGAAAAAGAGTAACCAAATATATATAAAGTTTTATTTATGCAATCTTTATTTGTGTATTTTAGTTCGTCTGTAATTTTTTTTAAAACATTTTTTGGGTAGTTTTGTATAAATAAATAAGGGTTTCTATTTTTACTTAAAAAAATTAATTTTTCTTCTTTTACCAACTCATTACCTAAAATATTTAACTGAAATGCCTTTTTAGTGTTTATATTAACATTAAGTGGACTTTTTCGGTATTCTATCTGATTTATATATTTTTTTCTAACTATATCTGTGCTTAAGGAGTTGAAATCAACCAAAATATCAAAAGACTGTCAATCGCCCAATATTGAGTAATTTAGTATTTCTGTATTTTTTCTAGGAGAAAGTATATTTAAATTATAATTTCAAAAAAACAGTCCCGTTGTTATATAGTGCAATAAAAAAAGTTTTGAGTTCAGCACTAAATCATTATCTTCAAATAACTTTATAAAATTTGTATAGTTTAAAGATAAAATAATATCTTCTTTTTGTGTTAAATTTAGAAATCTTGTTATCTTATTTATTCCTTCATTTTTTGAATGATTATTTAACAAATTAGTTTCACTTATATAGTATTGTGATGTTAAATATGAAAAAACTAGATATCCTTTTTTTAATCTAATAAAATATAACTCTTTTGATTTATTATATTTTATTTTAAAATAAGATTTAAAATCTTTAAAACTACACGCTAATATTTCTTTAAAAATGGTATATATATTACTTTCTAAATTATTTCAGGCATTATTATCAAGTTTAAGTTTAGAACATATTTTTTCATAATCATTCAAAAAACTTTTTAAACAACTAGCTTGTTGTAAATTTAGCTCATATTTAAAATCTCTTTCTTTAATTCATGAAACATAATCCTTAATACTTGTATTTAAACCTAGCGCTAAATCAAAACCATTTCCAATTAAGAATATATTAATAATAAAACCTCTTTTCTTTTACTGTTTTATTCCATTTTAAACAAATTATTTCTAGTTAGTTAAAAATTTGTAAATGATACATAAGTTTTTTATTCTGTATGTATAATAATTATTTTATAAGTTTATTTATAAAAAATCTTTAAATTACAAAAATTTCATGATTAATAATTTAGTTAAACAAAAAATAAATCTTTAAACTTTTTAAATTAATTTTTAAAGAAATTAATTTGTTTAAAAATTTATATTTTTATTAATCATTATCAGTATTTTTATAATCTAAATTACCTACAATAATTTCTAAAGCTTTATTATAGTCTTGTGAGTCCATGTCAAGTGTTATAAGTGGTGTTCTTTTATCTTTAATTTCTTCTATTTTTAAAACAGCATCATTGTCTTTCAAATTATTTAATAGTTCAAGGTGTTTTCTTGAATCCATTTTATATTTACCTATGATTGTAACTGGTCTTTTATTATTTATATTATTTATTAATGACAAGTTTTCTTCTCTCAATTTTAAAATTTCTTTATATAAAATAGATATTTTTTCTGAATCACTCATATTAGAATTTACTATACTATCATATATATCGCTCATATTTTTTTTATTATTTTGCATCAATAAAAACCTCCTATTTTAAAAAAACTTTTCGTAATTGCATTTAATTGTTAATTTATTCAGAATTTCTTGTTCTAAATGGAGCGCTGTTATCTGGATTAATTATTGCTTTATTTGAATAGGCTTTATCAATCAAAGACTTTAAGTTTTGTGAACTTGATTTATCTCATTCTATAACAACAGCATAACCATTTTTAACATTATCGTATATTCTTTCTCCAGAATTTTGCTGGGTAATATTAGTTCCAAAGCTCCTTACAAATTCAGGTAACAAAATAATTACAAGTCCACTTCTAGGGTTTTTACCAGTGTCTCTCAAAGAAGAACCTATTTCTCTATCAACATGTTTTCTTTTTTTTGTATTTAAACCTAATAGCACTATTGTTACAGATGTATCTCTAAGATATTCATCTCTTATTATTTGATAAATTCTTTCAGCAGGTAAATATTCATCTATATCTCCTGTATCAACAGAACCATCAATAAAAACTTTGTTTTGTTCACTTCATTTTACTAGACCATCTTTGTAAATTTGATCATCTTTATGATAATAAGATACAAAAACTTTTCTCATATAAAATACCTCCTATTCTTCAATCTCTATTTTTTCTATTGACTCATTTATTTTTTCATCAATTTCTTTTTCTTCCTTTGACTCATTATAAAATTCTTCATAATTAATCAATTTGATTATATCATCATTTGTTATTGTGGATAGAGAACAAATTGCTAAAAACCTAAGGTATTTTTTTTTCTATAAGTTCTTTTCTAAAATCTTTCATTTTATTTCAAAACTCATTTTTGTCATTTACACTAATTTGATTATCATTTATTTTATTACTATCAGTAGGAGAAACTTTTGGAAAACTTCTTGTTCAGGTTAAAATTGGTCTTATTTTTGTATTCAAAATCTTAAGAATAACATCAGATACTAAGTTATATCCATCCATATCTAGTAGTAGTTTTTTTGAAGATTGAAACACTTTGTATATACTATCTACAGCTTCTGAAATAAGACCTTCTGATTTATTCGCTAAAACTGAGGTTGTTAGTAATACAAAAAAGTCTCAAGCTGAGTTCTTTATTTTATTTTTGCTTCTATGTATTTCTACATTTATAAACTTGTAAACTAACTTTTCATTGTATGCTCCTATAAATAAATCCTTAAAATATTCTTTCATACCTTTAATAAACTGTTTTTTTTCTTCTTCATTACTAAACTTTTGTTCCTTTAACAAAATCTTTTTTAAATTTATTTTTTTGCGGTTGCCGCTAATAAACTTAATAAATGTTTAGAAATAAAAAATAAGCTTATTACTAGGAAAACTATAAATAATATAAACTCTGGACTTTTACAATTCATTATTTTCACCCTAAATCCTTTAGATAAATTCCTTTTTTATTTATGTTTATTATACATTTAATTAAATAAAGCAGAACAACGAAATTTAAGTAGATCTCTTATTGTATTTGAAAATCGTCTACTCAGCTTAATTTTTCCTGAATAATCTTATTTATATTTTTTTATATATTTATATGCTCGTATTTTTTAATTTATAAATAATTGTATATTTTTTACTATAAAATTAATTTTTAAAAAATACAAAATGAAAATCCTTAATTTTAAAATTAAGGATTTTCATTTTTCAGTTTTAATATAAATAAAAACTTATACTCTAGTTTTACTATTAAATAACCAATATGATAAGAATTTTATAAATTCTCTTATGCTACTTGATTTTCATAAAAATTGATCATTTGTAAATTATCAATATTTATTGATTTTAAGTTTATTGTTTCTTCAATACTTATTTCTTTTTGACTATTTTCTTCATAATTACTGTAATTTTTTGCCAAATGGTCAAAAATTATTTCACTAGTTACTTTTGGGTTCAATAAGAAATTTAAGACATATTGAGCTGATGAAAAAACATTCCCCATTATATTTGGCTTATCATTAGAAGGAATAAGTCCAAATTCTTTTATTAGTTCTTCTTCCACTTTTCTACACTTGCTTTCTTCTTTTTTACTTGGAGTGTAAAAATTTTTATATAATTTATTTCAATTTATTTCATTTTTGTTTATTAGTTTTGCAGTCTCAAACAATAAGACTAATACACCTATATAATCATCATTTTCACTTGAAAATATTTTTGTTATAATATTTTCTTTTTCCTTTAAAAAACTTATAAAATTGCTTTTATACTGTTTTAATAAAATTATTCCTAATTTTTCAACAAAATCTTTATTTTCAGCCAGTTTTTCTGCTTTTTTTCTCAATTCTATAGAAACCAAATTATCACTATAAAAATCGTATTTTTTTCTCATAACGCACCACTTTTTTCATGTTTTTTTGTAATTATTGATATTTATATTTAAATTTTATCACTTTTAGCTATTTTTTTGTCTCTTTTTTCATAACTTATTTTTAGCGAAGTTATTTTGACTCTTTTTAACTTCCCTTAATTTTTGTTGAAATATGTTATATTTTTCTTCAAAATACTCTTCATTAGTATTATCGATTGTATTGGCAGTATTTTGTACAGTTTTTTGATATTCAGAAGCTACAATATTGACTATACCAATCAAATTGTGATTTAAACTTTCTAATATATTTTTTATATCCTTTTTATATTCTTCATCCCTTTTTTTAGCGCTTTTTCTAAATATTACTCCAAAAAAAGCAATACAAACTGCCTGAATAAAGCTAATAACTCCAAAAAAAATCGCAATAATATCACTGTTGGATAAATATTCTGAAAAAAGCATTTTTCCCCCTTATTAGTAAATACTATAATTAATGAGATATATACTCATTTATTTTAACATATATAAGTTTGCATAATTACTCTCAAAATTTGGTTATTGATATTTACTTATTATGTCATTATTAAGGGCTTTAACACTCTATATTTTGCCTAAATATTCAATAAAAAAGAGAGCAAGACAATGTCTTTATTTAAGAAAGAAAAAAGGAAGCTAAGTAGACCAGTTGTATATACAACTGGTTTTTATATTAGAAAGGAAAATATGCCTAGAAAGTATAGTGAAGATTTAAAAAAGAATGCCTTAAAAAGGTATTGGTCAGGAGAAAATTTAGATAAAATCGCTTTAGAAATGAATATTAAGGCTGGTTCTCAATTAATAAGAATTTGAGATAAAAAAAGTAAACTTACTCATTATGATAGTAGAATTAAAACATGCAAAGAAGTTGAAATAATGAGTAAAAAATTAAAAAAAGAATTTGTATCTAAGGATTTAAAAACAAAAGAAAAAGAAAATAAAGTTTTAAAAGAAAAAATTAGACTTTTAGAAAAACAATTAAAGTTCGAAAAAGAAGAAAAGATATTAGCAATGGCAAGTAAAGAAATTTTGGAAAAGTCCATACCTTCTTGCACAGCAACTATAATGTTGAACATGTTGAAGATGAGCAAGAAGGACAAGATAATGATAATGGCAACAAAAGCTTATAAACATTATGCATGCTGTCAAATATATTATTTTATTGCTAAGCATGGTATGGGGACTAATAGATTAATTAGTTATTTTAAAATTCATAAAAATACATTTTCTAAGTTTAAACTAAAAAATAATTTAGAGAACCCAATAATTATATTTAAAAATGGTCTATATTTTAATGATTTACCAAATTTTAATAGTCCTAAATATACAATAGCCAAAAAACTAATAATAGACTATAATCTAAAAAATAATAGTTTAGCAAGCGGCGCAAATTTAATAAGTAAGTGAATTTATGTAAATAAAGGCGTAAAAGTATCTGAAAAAATGATTAGAAAAATTAGAGTAGATCATCCATGAATATTAAATAATCCAAGTAGAAAGAAACGTAGTGTTAAGAAATCAGAATCAAAAAAACATAATATCTATGTTAGAGAAGACTTGGTGGAAATGAATTATAGTCGACCAAATATAATTGGTATGGATGGAACAAACTTTAAGATATTTTTAAATAATGGAAAAAACAGAAGTAAAATTAATTGTTTAATATCATATGATTGAGAAAAAAGAACTATAGTTAGTTATAGTTTTGATAAAAGTGAAAATTCAAATAGTGCATTATCTGTTTTTAAAGAAACAAATAACTATGCCATTGAAAAAGCAAATCAAAAGATAATACAATCTGATAGAGGTTCTGCCTTTGCTAATGAGCTTATTTTTAACTATGTAAATGAAAATGATTTTATAGTTCATTCTATGTCTAAAAAAGGCTTTAAACATAATGCACCAACCGAAAGTCTAAATGGATGAATTAAACAAAAATTTTATAAAACTTTTGGTAATAAATTTGAAAATAAGGAAAATTTTTATTATTATTTTAAGAAGTTCTCAAATATTTACAATAATTTACAACAAATAAAATATAATTTTAATATATAAAAGACCATTTATTATATTTGCAAATGGTCTACTTAACTTCCGTTATTCTGAAGCAAAATTTTATAAAAAGTACTTATTTTATAAATAAGTTTATATTAAAGTAGATGAATATTTAGTTTAAAAGCAATCTAGTATTTTAACTAGTTTTATTGAATTTGCCTATTTTGTCTTAACTTATAATTTGATAATAAGGTTGTTTTTTTTATATCATCTATAAAGTTAGGTATTTACAAATACTTTACTTTTCAATACCCAAAAAGTCAAATAAAACATCATTAATACTATCGAAATCATAGCTATTATTTTGATATTCTATTTTAATATTATTTGTACTATTTAAATTTGAGTATCTTTCAAAAATAAATGAACTTGATCTTAAATAACTTAAAAATACTTTTACTCTTTTAAAATCATTACCATCAGTATCCTTTAATTTTTTATTAAAAACTTTAACAAATCTATTAAATACAAAAAAGCTTTTGTTAGAATCTCTTAAATCAATCATTTTAATTTCATTAAATCTTTATTAAATTTAGTTATTAATTTATGGTTATTAAGAATATCTATTAAATCATTTTGTTTAACAAATTTATAGTTTTTGAATAATCTTTTTTTAACTCAAAAAACCATAATAAATTTAAGATTAAAAAACCAATATATCCAATTGTATTTCCAATAATATAGATTATAAAAAAGTCAAAGTCATTAAAATCAACAAAATAAAAAGATCCACAATAAATAAAAGTCAATAAAATAAAGCTTGTTAAAAATGGTCTATAAACAACTCACTGGTCTTTTTTTACCAATATTGGAATATTGTATTATTTAATTTGCTTAGAAAAAGTTTTTTTAACTAAGTTAAACTTTAAATAGATTAATAATCTATATCCAGGATTTGAAAATATTAAACAAAATTCATATACAATAATTTCACCTAATAAAATTGCATAAATAAGATCCACATTATCTTTCCTTTCATGTTAACTAAAGATTGTTTAGATAAACTTTATCTAATAACATTTTTTTATAACTTATGTTAATTATTAATCTTTATCACTTTTTTCTCTTTTAAAAATTATCTATTTATAAAATATCAACTCAAATAAAAAGATTAAAGTATCAATAATAAAGTAGTTAAATGTATAAAATATGTTTATTAAATTAAAAAGTATTTTATATTTAACTAAAATAAACTAAGTAGATTTATTAAAAAATGCTTTACTTAGTTTATAGATATATTAGTTTAAGTATATGGAATTTATTCGTTATATTAATTATTAGCGCCTCTTAAAACTCTAATACTACCCATAGTAGATATAATATTATCAACTTGTACTAAAACTTTATCACCATTTTTAGTGTCAATCATAATATCGTATTTTAAAGAATATTCAACTCCATTATCACGATCATCTTTTACTTCCATAGTAGAAATAGCTATATTTGATTGTGAAGTTAAGTCAACAGTATTATAATCAATTACTCCATTTCTGATTTTGAAAGTATCAATATCATCTATACTTCTTTCAAAAACCATTTTCAAATTTTTTATTCTTTTATCAATATCAATAACATAATCTTTTTGCATTAAGAGTTTCATATGATTTTCATAACCCACAAATGGATTAATATTATTAACATAAACTGTCAAAGTTGCATATCCATCATCTGCAATTCCATCAGCACTTATTACTAGAGGCAAATGTGTAGTATTTCAATAGCCTTCTAAAAACTGCTTGTTAAACTCATTATTATCAAATATTCAATATCCTCTTACAATGATCATATCGTTTATAACTTCTTGTTCCAAATCATATTTAAATTTCATATCTGTATTTATTATATTTTCTGGTAATTTACTTTTTTCAGCTAATTTAATAGTTACATTTTTCACAAGATCAGCTCTTAAAATTTGAAACTCAAATCTACCACCTAGTTCTACATTATTTACAAAATTATTAAGCAAGAAAAGTTTATTATTTAGTCTATTAGCATATATTGTAATGTTAATCATACATGAATCTAAATTTTTTGCATCTATAAATAGTGATAAATGAGCATCTTTTCTAGAAATATTTTCTTTAAAATTTAAATGAATAGTTCCATCTTTACTTTTATCAACTTCATAGCCTTCTAGTAAATATTCATAATCACCTGTTCAGCGCATTTTTAAACCTTCAAGTTTTTCAAAATTTTTAATTTTAAAATCTTGAATACCTGGTTTTGTTACACCTATATATTTTTTATCAACTTGGATAGCTTCATTATAACCTTTTATAAATTTGAAATTTTGAACTATAAGATCATTTGATTTATCAACTTGATATCCATTATTCATTTGTTTTACAGCATTAATTTTAAATTGAATTTCTCAAAATGAAGGTGTTTCTTCTAAAACATTAAGACTAATGAAATAACCTTCTTGTTTTGCATATTGTTCATCAAATATCACATAATCATATCCATAATAACTTTTATATGTATTTTCTTTTATCTCCTCTAAACTTCGAAATCCAAAATTTTCTGTTCACACATCATTTTTAAAAATAGATAGTAATTCATTTTCATATAGATATTCCATAACTCCTGGACCATGCTTGCATGAAGCCACTAACATACTACTTGAACTTATCAAAGCAATTGATGCTAATGTACTTTTTAATTTTTTCATTTGTTTTCTCCTTTTTATTTATTTTGTGTGTTGGCTAATAAATATACATCAAGTATTACTGGTCTTTCACAATTTGATGCTCTAATTTTAAAATCAAAATATAAATCTTCTTTTGTATCATTTTTATTAAAATCAAAATTGATTGTTCCTAAGTTTTTTTTATCAAAATTAGCATCTTTTAAATAACTTTTGTTATCAGTAATAGTTTTTGAACTAGTATCTAATTGTACATTATATAAATCTGCAAAATTAGTAACTTTTACCTGTATAGATCCAGGGCCTTTTAATTCAAAAAAATAATTATCTAAATAAATACGCTCAACATTAGTTTTGGGTAAACTAAAATTTCTAGCAACATTACTATCTTCATCAATTTTGTAATAACCATCTTTATCATTTATATCTTCAATATTTAACTTAACTTCTCATGTAAGACTTGTTTCTGATAAAAATTCCAAATTTAAATAATAACCATTTCTTACTGGTTGAATATCTTTGTCAAAAAGAATATAAAAATTATATTTATAAGCATCAATATATGTATCTGTAATTTCTTTTTTATTTGCATATTTATATTGTGTGCTTAACAAAGAATTTTCAAATACTTCAAATACTTCATCTTTTGACATTAATGTAATTGAAGGATAATATTTATTAGATTTACAACTAACAGCATAACTGCTTATTGATGTTCCTAAAAACACTACCCCCATTAAACTTACTATTTTTTTCATCACTTTCTTACTCCTTAACTTTTCATAAATTTTTTTATATTTTTTTACACTTCAAAATATAAGAAAGTTATTGTAAAACTCTCTAAATTACTATTTTCTTGTTTATAAGCAAAAACAACTTTTTTTGTTTCTCTAAATCTATCACGAATAATAAAATATTGTACAAAATAGTCTGGATCTTTATTGTTTACATAAAATCCTAAAGTATGAGCAAAAATAGATTCTTCAACTTCATTTTCAAAATTTTTAATATTATAGGTTTTTCTAAAAAAATCATAATTAATTTTAAAATCAACTTTTGAACTATTTGTATATATATTTATATTTTTTTGCTCTTTATCAAGTTCATATTTCAAATAACTATTTGGTGTATTATTTACGACCTCTATTTTAGCTTCTTTATCAAAAATACTAATAGTTTTTTGACTTCATTTGTCTACTAAAAAATCAATAGAAGCACCTTTTACATTCAATATCTCTTTTTTACCATCGTTATTATATTCAAAGTCAAAATCTATTAAGAAATAGTTGACTTTCTTAGCATTATTTAATGGTGGTCTTTTTGCTTGAACCACAATTTCATTTAAGCCGATATATGATTTTTTATCCTTATCAACAAGACTTCCATTCAAAAACATAGCATTATCATAATAAAAGTCATCTTCAATAGATATTAAAGTTAAGTTTTTAATATTTTTACTCATTTTTAAAACTCTTGGATTTTCAACATCTATTGATATATTAGAGTTTTTATCTTCATTTTCAAAAATATTTATTTTGTTTATTTTTAATAAAAAACTTTGTTCATAGACATCATCTGCTTTAATGTTGATTGTAAATTCATGGGTTTTAGAAATCCCATTATAATCTTTAAATAAAGCTAAACCTTCTACATCTCCTGTTAAATTATTGATTGAAAAGTTTTTGGCAAAAGTGAATCTATTGTTTAGTTCTTCTATTTTTATATTTTTTAAGATTTTATAATTAAGGATTTTAAAGGTAAATTTATCTGCTCATTTTGTTTCAACCACTTTTTTATTTAAAACAACTATTTCACTTGAATAGTAATTGTTTTTAATTTTTATAGTTGTGTTTTTTGATGTATTATCAGAACTTACTAGAAACTCGATAAATTGATAATCAATATCATATAAAGGGTAAAGCTCAATGATAAAGTTATTTTTATTGTTTTTATTATATTCAAAATTTTTGTAGTTAAATTCTTCAGAGCTTGCTTTAACTTTAAAATTTTTATAATTTATAATATTTTTTATTGTAAAGTAAGCAAAACCATTGTTTGAAGAAGTTTCAGATTCTGTTTGAAGAAATTCAATATTATCAACTAACTCAAGTTGTCTTTTTATATCAATATCAAAGCTGTAATAATCATCATGATTAAAAACAATATCATTTTTTATATATTTTGTACCTATTAATTTAAAATTATATTTAAAATACTGCTCATTTCTAGATACTTCTTTATATTCAAATAAATAACTATCTTTTTCTTTTATAATACTTTTATCATCAAAATAGACATAACTATAGCTAGATAAAATTGATTTTAAATATTTTAAAACTTCTGTTTGATCTTTAAATTTTTGTTTACTATTAAAAAAACTATCTTTAATCATATCAGCGATAGTATCTGGAGAATCATTTATTTGGTCATATATCATTGAATGTTGATCACATGAAATTGAAAAAATTGGAGCACCTAGCACCAAACTTAATAAAAAAACTCTACTTATTTTTCTATTCATAAATACCTCAGTCAAAAAATATGTTTATAATTTTAAATACAATTAATATATTCAACAAATACTTAATAAATTTTATAACCAAGAATATTATGCTTTTTTATCACTTTTAAATTCAAAAATACTCACTATAAAAAATAATTAACATCACTCATTATTAACATATATAATGATTATAACTTAATAAAGGTGATTTATGTCAAAATAATCAAAAACGAGATTTTTAAATAATAAGTAAATTTAAATCTATAAAGTCCATTTTGTTATTAATAAAATTAGCAATTGAGTTATTATTTATAGTTTCTTTTACTTGTTATGTAATTTGAGAATAAATGTATAAAAACTTTAACTAAAACTAAAATAATCATTTTTATAATCGATTGTATATTCTCCAACAAGAAATTTTGAACCTTCAATCGCTTTAACAGTTACACTATTTAATTTAACAAAAATTGGGTATTTTTCATTAGGCTCATAATTAAATATTAATTGATAACCTACATCTATTTTTACAGCGCCACTATAATATCTATATACAAAATCTGAAACATAATTTTTAAAGTCATTTTGTATAAAAAAAAATATGAGGTTCAGGAGTTTTATGTGGAAATCATAAAGTATCTGTAGATAAATTCAACGCTTTTGTATAAAAGGCTTGTTTTATTTCCCCTTCCATATATTGTGGTGCTTTTTTTAAACTGACTTTAATTTTTAAGCATATTTTCCTTTCTAATATAAAAAACCAGTTGTATATACAACTGGTCTACTTAGCTTATTTTTTTCTTAATAGATTTTTTACAACTTATATTAATTATTAATAATTTTAAATCTTTAATTATTTATTCATCAATTGACTTAGATGCAAAAATAACTCCGGTTGATTTTAAAATTAAATTAATATAATTGTCTGCAGGTGCTCGATTTTTATTTTAGAAAAAAGCAATATTTTTATATTAATAGCAAAATTAACTTCTATAATTGATGCTTATGTAAAATATTGTAAAATTAGGTGATTGAACGCTAAATTTTACATTTTTTTTATCCTTGAATTGTTGTAAATCATAACTAAAGTTTATATTTGTATATTCTGAGATCACACTCGGTTTATCATATGACAAATCATTTTGTAAGTTATCTTCATTATTTGTTTTAAATCTAATTCAACTATTTGAATATCTAATAAAGTTTGTATTGGTTTTTAAAGTTATATTTTCTTTATTTGTATTTATTTGCAATGTCTTTACATAGCCTTTATTTACTCACTTTCAACTCAGCTTATCATCTAGATTTGAACTTACATCAAATCAATTTTGATCCACAGTTCGCTTAGGATCAAATTTAAAACTTTCAATGACAAAAGTTGCTTTTAAAGTTATTTTTTTTGTAAATTTTCCGTTATTTTTGAAATCAAATGTATAGTCTCCTGTTAGGTCAAAAGTATAATTACTTTCATCAGAATTATAAATTCAGCCTTCAACATTAACTGCTTTTTCATTAGTATAGTCAATAGAATTTTCGGTTGCAACTCCATTTTTAAAAATTATATTATTTTTATTAATACTTTTTTCAGAGCTTAGTTTTAAATTTTTGATTGATTTATCTAACTGTATGTTACTTTCTTCTCCAACTTTTAGATAATTTGTATTATCTATGTTTTTATTATCAAAAACCTTAATTTGGTTTATTCTTATTAAAACCCTTGTTGCTTTTTTTATACCATCAGCACTTATTGATAAAATAACATCTGTTCTTGGTGAATAAAAATCATTAAGTGTTTCATTAGAAAATCATGCATAAGCAGATACTATACCAGTGTTTTGTTCTACTGACAAACCGCCTAAAAAATTGTATTTTTTATCTAATATTTCTATTTTTACATTTTTATAAAAGTTATAATTATTTATTTGAAAGCTAAATTGTTTTGCTCAGTTTGTATTGATGTATTTATCACTAACACTTAAAAAATCCTTATCTAATGGTTTTATATGCACTCTAATAGTGGTTCTTTCTAAATTTTCAGATCATAATATCAAATCAGATCACGCCTTATCTTCTGCATTAGCAAAACTTTTAAACTTCAAACACAGTATTCCTTTTTCTTTATTTTCTCAATAAAATCCATCATAAGCATCTTTTGTTGCATCATTTACTCACTCCGTAAATAAATTGCTAAACATATTGCTATTAGAAATAAAAAGTTTTACTGTTTCATCTCCTTGAACATATATGTCTTCTTTATCAACTAAAATTTTGTCTTGCTGATAAATTTTGTATTCTATAGCGTCTGAAATTACTTGTCCATTTGGATCAACTTTAAACTGTCCTTGAATTTTATTTATTTCTGAAATTGTTATTTTTACTTTAATATAACTTTTGTTTGTTGAAACATCTTCTAGATTACAATAAAATCCCTTATGGTCGAATACATCATAGTACTTTAAAAAAATTTCATTGTTTCAATGCATAAATGCACCTTCAGCAGAAGAAACAATAGATTCAAAACTCGTTCTGCTTAATGAGGTTGGAACACCTTTCAAAAAAATAGACATTACATCATTTACGGTTAAACTAGTTTTATTTTGTCAATCAGAACATGAAACTATTAAAAAACTGGTTTGAGCTGATAAGGAAAAGGAACTTAAAATTATTAGTAGTTTTTTCATATGCTCTCCTTTTAATTATTTTGTTGTGTATTTTTTGCATTAATGTTCACTTTTATTTCACCAATATAGTCTGTATTATTAGCAGTTACTAAAATTGTGAAAGTCATTGATTTAGTAAAGTCGTTTTTAGCTTTATCTTTAAAAAGAATTTTGTTAGTTATTTTATCAAATGAATAAGTATAATTTTCTTCCAATTCTTCTTCTGGTTTTTCTGGTTTTAAAGTTATATTATCAAATTCATAATAATTTGATATTTGTATTTCAAATTCTTTGTTTCATAGAACATCTATTTCTTTATTCTTAATATCAAAAACTTTAGTGCCTTTTTGCCTCAAAATAACTCTTATAAATGCAAGATCATATTTTTCTTCACTAGACACATAAAACAAATAACATTTATCTTGATTATATGTATTTATTTTAAATTTTACTGTAAAAACACTAGGGTCATCTTTATCTTGTTCATAACCATCATATAATTTATATTCAAATTCATCTAGTGCTTTAAATTTTATTTCCTTTAGTTCTTTGTAATTTAAAATTTTAAATTTAAAACTTGATTCATCGTTAATTTCAAAATTATAATTATCTAAAAATATTTTTTCTTTAAATCCAAGTTCTTTTTGAAAAGTATATTCTTTTTGGCTTGATACATTTTCCTCAATTTTATATTTATTTTTTGCAAAAACTATTCTTTTAATTTCTATGTTGAATTTTGCCTGTCATTGGTTTGAAGAAATAGTGTTTATTTTTAAATAAAAACCTTCTTTTTGTGGTAAATAATTTGAATCAAAAATAACGCTTGTTTCATCTTTAAATGAACTGTATATTATATAATATATTCAATATGCATCACTACTATCCTTTCCATACTTTCCGTGAATTTCATCAATCTTATCTCATATTTTTGCTTCGGTTATATTTGCTTCATTTTTTTGTTCATTTTTATCAGAGCCTTGTTCACAAGCAACCAAATACATACTTGTATTTATTGTTAAACTCGATATTGCCATTAGGCTTAATATTTTTTTCATACTCAATTACCTTACTCATTCTTTATTTTCATTATATCATAGGATAACAACACTTATAATTAATAAAAATTAAATCATTTCCAGTTCAGTATCAACTTATTCATTATCTTGCAAAAGCAGTAACATTACCTTCTATAAAATTACATATAATTTAAACTCTTTATTTTATTTCTCCATTCTTAAAAAACAACTCAATCACATAAGCTAACAACTTCTTATAAAATGTGAGAATAAATTCTTATTGTAGAACCTAACTTTTTGATTTCTTTTATAATTTTTTGAAGTAATTATTGTAAAACTAGTTCTAATAAAGAATTAGGTTCATCAAGTATTTGCTATTCTTGTTTATTTACACATCACAATTTATTGCTACTTTTTGTTTATTTCCTTTTGCTAAATCTTTAATTTTTTTATTAACATCAAGTTCAAGCAACCTAATTAGATAATTTAAAAATAATTCATCACAATTTATTTTTAAAATTTTGTACATTTTAATATATTTTTTACCTTAATGTTTTCACAAAACTTAGTTTCTCCAACTATAAATCCAACTTTTTACATAAACTTATATGATTCTTTTGGTGCATCAATTTTATTTACAAAAGCATCCCCACTATTTATTTTTAAAAACCCTTTATTTGACTTATTAAAGTTGTTTTACCCGATCTATCAGATCCTAATATCAGAAGCGTTTTTCTCTTACTTTTTTGTAAACTTATATTTTTATTTGCATAATATTCATAAAAAATTTTGTTTAAATTATTAATCTTTATCATTTTTTCATTCTTTAAAATTAGCTATTTATAAAATATTAAATCAAATAAAAAGATTAAACTATCAATAATAAAGTATTTAACTAAAAAAAACTAAGTAAATTTTTTAGAAAATGCTTTACTTAGTTTACTTATCTTTTTAAAAAAAATAGTATAAATGTATAAAAACTCTAACTTAACCTAAAATAATCATTTTTATAATCGATTGTATATTCTCCAACAAGAAATTTTGAACCTTCAATCGCTTTAACAGTTACATTATTTAATTTAACAAAAGTTGGGTATTTTTCATTAGGCTTATAATTAAATATTAATTGATAATCTACATCTATTTTTACAGCACCACTATAATATCTATATACAAAATCTGAAACATAATTTTTAAGGTCATTTTGTGTATAAAAAATATGAGATTCAGGAGTTTTATGTGGAAATCATAAATTATCTGTAGATAAATTCAACGCTTTTGTATAAAAGGTTTGTTTTATTTCCCCTTCCATATATTGTGGTGCTTTTTTTAAACTAACTTTAATTTCACTATTTTTAACAACAACACCTTCATAAAAACTTTGTTTATCAATTTCAACATTAAGATCATTTTTAAAAGTAAAATAAAATGTTGATCTTGAAAGTGATTTATCATCTTTTTGTATAGCATAAATTGCTTGATCTCGATAATGATTTAAATCAAATCCACAATCAAAATCATATCTTTTAGCTTGGCTATCAAATTTATGATAACTTGCTTTTAACAATTGACTATTTCCTTTTACATTAATATTGGGATTGATAATTTCAACTTGAAAACCTATATTTGCTTTAATATCATCATATTCATTGACTAAAGTTTTGTAATTATCTATTTTTCAGTCTTTTCCATATTGCAGTAATAATGAAGTGTTGTCATAAATAATTGATTTAATTGAGCTTTCTACTGTAAATCAACTATCTCCAGCTGTTAATTTTAAAGAACTAAAATCCATATCTAGTAAATCATATACTTTTTGATCTTCTTCTTTATTGCTAGAATCACAACTCACAACACTAGATGAAGCAGCTGTAATTAATGAAAATGCTGATAGTATTGATAAAATCTTTTTCATATAGCTTCCTCCTAAATTGAGTTATTTTTATTTGCACCATTAGCTAATTCAAACATATCAACAAAATAATCTACTGTATATTCTCCTATTAAAAATTTTGAATCAGATTTTGCTTTAATGGTTATACTTTTAAGATCATTTATATTTGGGTCATCTTCGTTAGGTACACAATTAAATAAAATTTCATAATCAATATCAATCTGTATAACATATCTATAAAAAAATAATTCTTGTTTTACAAAATTAGTTATTAATTGCCTACTATTTAAATCTTTAAAATGCTTAGATTTAAATGAAAAAAAAGGTCCTTTTTCATCTGATAAATCAATAACTTTTGTACTAAAAGTTGTATTAATTTCTCCTTCAAGATAAAGAGGATTTTTTTTAAATCTAACTGTAAAGTTAGTATTTTTTATTACTCCTTTATTTGAAATGCTATTATTATCAATCCCTATTTCTATATCACTATTTAAAAGATTTTCATTATCGATATTTCAAAGCAGTGAATTTCTTTCTCTTAAATCACTTAGAATTTTTTCTTTATATTCAGACAAAGAAAGTGAACATCAATAATCTATTTGCTTTTTTTGTGTATTTATTTTAAACAATTTAGTTTTAAGAATTTTGCTATACCCTTTAATGCTAATGTTTTCGTTAATAATTTTAATTTGAAATTCAATATTTCCTCTAATAATATCTTTGTTATCAACTAATGATGAAAAATTTGTAATATCTCAATCTTCTTGAAATTCAATGTGGTTTTTATTTGTATTATATTTAATTATAGTGTTTATGCTATTTTTTATATAATCTCATTTGTTTCCAGCAGTTAAGTTTAGTGAACTAAAATCAATGTCAAATAAATCAACTTCTTGTTCTTCTTTATTGCTATAATCACAACTAACAACACTAGATGATATAGCTGCGGTTAATGAAAATGCTGATAATAATGATAAAATCTTTTTCATAAGTATCTCCTTTAGATAATCGTTATAAAATTCTTTTTTTTGTACTTCATTTTTAATATTTAATTTATGTCCTCAGTTTGATCGATATTTACTTTTATTGGTTCACTAGTTCCTCTATAACTTAAATTATTTTCTTTTGGTTTAATTTTTATATAAATATCACTTAATATATAATTTTCATCATCACTTGAATGGTATTTTTTTAAACCTTTTAAAAAGTTTTTTAAATCTTCTTGACTTGCTTGATTATAACTTTTAAATTCTCCATCAACTTTATCACTATAATAAACTTCATTTTTTGCTAAAGCTGTAAAATCTTGATTTTGATTTTTTAAATAATAAAATAAAAACTGTTTTTCTTCTTTACTTTTTTTTAAAGATGAATAAATTTCGCTAAGTAAATTATTATTATTAAATGCATCATTATTATCATTATTATTTAAAAAATCTTTATTTAAAAATTCTGGAGTATAAATAGCAGAATTTATTTTTTGAAAATCTAATGATGATAAATCAAACTTATGATAAAAAGCATCATTTTCTAATATTTTTTGTGCACCAAAATCAACTAAATTATGAACTGATAAAAGTTGCAAATAATTTGGAATCATATTTACACTAGTTAGATATTGATCTTTTAAATAATTTTTAAAATAAGGATAATTAACACCATTTAAACCTGTAGTTTTGTCAAACATTTTGATATCATCTACCATAAACACTTCAAATATTTTTTTTCATTCAAGAGTTTCAAACATGTAATTATACATTTCTTCATCAATAACTTTTTTTAATATATTGATTGTATCTTTAGTTATTTCATTTTGAATAGTGTTTTTTGAAGAACTTAAATCAAAATTTTTCTTATTATAAGCACTTAAAAACTCTTCATCAAGTTTTTTTATCTGAGTGTTATTTAAAGAATAAGTCATTTGTATAGTTAAATGCCCATCAAGATCATATTGATCTTTATAATAATCACTTAAACGTAAGAATATAGTTAAAAATTCTTTATTTGTTTGACTAACTTCAAAACTTTTTATACCAAATTTGTTGGCTTTAGTTTTATCACTTTCATCAACAAAAAAATCTCATAAATTATTTTTATATTTTTTTATAAAATTAGTTATGCTTTCAATATTTGGGATACCAAATTCATCTAATTGATATTTAACATCACTCTCAAATAAAGCAGAATCAAAACTAAAGTCTTGGCGTTTAACATATGAGTAACATCCAACAATTTGACTAACTGGAATTGTTATTAAGCTTGTAGATAACAAAGAAATTAGTAATTTTTTCATACACCTTCTACCTTTAAAAATTTATTCTTTCTTTTATTCTTTCTTTAAACATTTTTTATAATTTGAGTATAACACATTAAAGTTGTAACTTTTTTTTAATATAGCAAATAAATAATTGAAAAAAAAGTTTATTACTAATCAGACTTATTTTCCATTGATAATTATTTATAAAAAAAGTAAAGTATTTAAAACTTTACTTTATGATATAAATTTTATTCTGTATCTGCTTCTCATTTAATTGTTATTTTTATTGGTTGTGTTTCACCTCTAAAACCTAGATTGCTTTCATTAGGCGCAACTTTTATATAAACATCACTTTTAGATTGAGATTTCAAGTTTGCTAAAAACTGAGTTATCTCTTCTTGACTTGCTTTATTATAGCTTTTAAATTCACCATCATTTGTACCACTGTATAAAACTTCATTTTTAGCTAATAAATACATATCACTAAAATATTGTAAATGCTTAAATAAAAAAAACTTGTTGTCATTCTTTTTAAAATATAAATTATCAAAAACACTTTTTAATAAAAAATTTATATCACCAGAATAGCTATCGTTATTATTTAAAAAATCTCTTTCCAATATTTCTTGAGGCTCATTAGCAATCGCTAACTTTTCATAATCTATTGATGAAAAGTTAAATTTAGTGTTGATTTTATCTTCTTCAAAAATTTCTGTGAAACCAAATTCGACTGCATTGTACAATACTTCAACAATAATAGAAGTTGGCATTCACAATTTATTGTTTTTACTATCTTGTGTTAAATAATCTTGAAACTCTGAATATTTCGAGCTTGTTAAGCCAGTAAACATATCAAAAAAAGTTACTTTATTTTTAAGTATTACTTTAAAGGTTTTTTTTCAGTCTAATTTAGTAAACATATAATCATACATTTCTTTATAAATAACTTGTTTTAATGTATCAATAACATCATTGTTCACTTGTTTTTCAAAATCATCATTTGAAATAGTATTATCAAAATCTTTTTTGTTTTTATAAAGATTTGTAAACTCATTTTTCAGTTTTGTACTTTGGTCTTTATTTAATTTATAAGATAACCTTATAATTACTCGGCCATCATTTTGCACAATATACTTTTCTTTATAATAATCACTAGGTTCTAAAAATAAGACAATATCGTGGTTATTATATTCACTAATTTCAAAATCTTTCAAAAAAAACTTATTTTGTTTGTCTCTGTCATTTTGATCATTAGAAAACTCCCATGGACTTTTTTGATGTTTTGTCAAAAAATTAGATATAGTTTGCACACTTGGTATACCAAATTCTTCCATTTGATAAGCTAATTGTGTTTTATCATTTGTGTTATCTATATCTAAAACTTGTCACATACCAAAAGATACTCTGTCTATATGAGTGTATCCACATGAAGTAATTAAACTAACTGGAGATATTGTTAAACTTGAAGCTAATAGAGTTAATAGTAGTTTTTTCATATTTTTAACCTATAAAATTTATTCTTTAAATTTCTCTTTCTTTTATCCTTTAAATTACCTAATAAAAATATCGACATACTAAGTATAACACATAGAGTGCAAAAGTAATTTTTTAGTAACTTTATATAAAAATCATTTTAAAAAAAATAGCTTATTTAAATTAAGCTAATTTCTATACTGGAATAATAGTTCAAAATTTTTAAAATTATCACAAGTAAACAAAAGCGAAAATTCTTTTTTGCTTGCAAAATAATTTTGATCAAAAGATAATTGCAAAGTTGTATAGTCTTTTATTGGATTTTGTTTTTGATATGGAATATTATAGTTTATGTTTTTTTCTTCACCATCTTCAGAATAATCTACAAATGAAATATTACTATTAGACATTCTTAATATATCTGTATCTAAATCTATATCAAATTTGCTTGCATTTGTGTTTATTATTAATTGTTGTTTTTGTTCATTAAACACTGAAGTTAAACTTTGATCACTTTGAGATTTAATTTTAAAATCACTTTCTTTTATAGTGTATTTATTTTTTGATCGATATTCATTTACTATAATATTAAAATCTGCACTAAACTTTTTAGTAATAACTTTATCATCAATTACAAAGTTTAAATCACAAGTTATAGTTGATTTATATTTTTCTTCTTTTACTTTACTTTTTATTCAAGCTGTTAATTTAAAATACTTTTCATTTGTAAAATCAACTGACTTTTGACTTTCTATTCCATTTAAAAAAATTAAATTAGTGTTACTTAAATTATTTTCAAAGTTTATTTTTAAATTTTTTATTTTTTCAGAAATTTTTAATGATTTGAGAGTGTTTGGTAATATTGAAATATTATATGAATGTATTCCTAATGGATTAAATTGTGGTATTTCAGAATCAAGTGTTGTTGAATTGTCAGAATTATTAGCACTAATTACAAAAGAAATTTTAGTTTTTTCCTTACTAAATGTATTTAAAACATCATTGTTAAATAATAAATAAAAACTAATGTTGTCATCTTCTTTTTTAAAATTTATTTTTTCTGATTGACCATTTTCATTTTGAGCTGTTATTGTAAGATTTTCATAAAAATCCATATTTTCAATATACCACTCTACTTTTTCTCCTCAATTGTTGCTATCTTGAACTTTTTTTACATGTAAGTTTTGGGTGTCTAAATAAATTAAATCAACTCTTATTTTAGTAGAACTTAAAGAATTGTCAGCAGTTAAATCAAATCACATATCTAAATTTATTTTATATTCATTTTTTTTAAATTTTAAATATAGTAAACTTGGGTCTTGATCGTCAAAATAAAATTTATCTCATAATTCTTTATTTTTATTCTCGGGATTAACAATGATTTTATTAAATAAGTTTCTATTTAATATTTTAACCTTTACAATTGGATCTTGATTTTGTGTTAAAGAATATACTTGTTTATCAGTTTGAACCAATTCATTGGTTTGACTACTTTTATAACTATAAGTTTTGTTAAATTTTTGAGGTTCATAGCTTTCGCTTTCAGATTCTGCAGCACTTGGAATTTCTTTAATGGTTAAAGCAATAGTAAAATTAAAATCATCAACTTTTTGATAATCAAATTTAATTAAAATTCCACCTTCAGCAGTAACATCATCTTCACTATAATAAATTATTGGTGACAACTTATGATTAGCATCTTCTCTGTTAGAAATGATATCTTTTGCATCATTAATTATTTTTTTATAGTTGTCAAAATAATTATTTTCAATAGACATTAAATAAGTGTCCATAAGAACTATATAGTCATTAGTTGTCAGTTTTTTGTATGACTCTGTAAATTTTGAACAAGAATAAACATAGCTACTTGTTGAAGCTGTTAAGCCCATTAATCCTAAAGTTGCAAATAATTTTTTAAACATAACTCTAACCTCCATTTAACAAATTCTTTACCTTTTATATATTATAATGGTTGCATCTTTAGCACTATCAGCACTAATCGTTACATTGATTAAATATCAATAAAACGATTCTTCATCATTCATATTTTTTAAACTAACATTAATATATGACCTATCAGTATTGTCAAAATCTATACTTTCGATATGACTATCTTTTTCTTGTCTTTCATAAAAACCAACATGAACATTGGTTAGAGATTTATAATTTAAAATGTGAATTTTTCAATTTACACTACCATCATCACTTATTTCATAATTCGAAATATTATAAATATATTTATCAACTAGTATTTCAGGTTCTACATTGTTTTTTGCTTGATATGTCTTATTTCTAGATGCTGAGTCATCAATTACATAAGAATTATTTGTACTTTCAACAATTGGTGACAAAGTAACTTTAAAATTAAAGTACTTTTCAGAATCTTTTAAAAAATCTATTTTAATATAATATCCCTCTTGATTTGGAAGAGCATTTTTATTAAAAGTAAAAGCTTTTCTATTGTTATAACGATCGATTATACGCTTTTCAACTTCTTGGTGATCATTAAATTTATTGTTTTCAATTTCTATTAAAATATAGTGATCTAATCTTTCAAACTCTTCATCAATACTTTGCACAAAATCATCTGCACTACCATATTTACTAGCAGAAAGACATGACAAAACACCCATAGTTAATGGTTGAATCATAACAATTGATGATAGTGCTAAAATTAGTTTTTTCATTTCTTTCTACCTTTTATAGTTACTCGCTTTTTCATTCATTTTTTTAATACTATTTAAAGTATAACATTTTAAAAAGACTACATTGGTTATTTTTAAAGTGTTGTTTTTGAAAATTAAAATTAAATTTATAAGATTTAGTTTGTTACCACTTGGTATAATATTTTATTTTTGGTTTAAAATACTTTGTTCATTATTAACTATGTTAAATCGACAACTTCTTAAGTTATCAAAAATTAGTTCAATTTCATCATTTTGTATTTGAAAAGAATCAATTAGCAATTCAAATTTTCCCATTTTCTTTTGAGTTAATATTAAATTTTTAAATCCCCTATCATTATTTAAAGAATTTACAGTAATTATTGCTTTTTTATAACTGTTTAAAACATAGATATTTATTTTAATTGGCTTATCTTTTTTATTATTATTTAAGTTTATATCATCTGGTTTTATTAAAATTGGTTGTTTTTTATCATAATAAATCAATGAGTCTGGATCATTTATATAGTCTAATAAATTCATTACATAGCGATGTGAATTTATGCAGTCAAAATTATTTTTAAGCAAAATTTTTTTTAATTTAAAATAATAAATTAAAGTTAAGTATCATCCAATCACAAAAGTATAGCTAAATGCTAAGTATTTTTTATACATTTTATATAAACTCATTTCTTCTTTTACTTGTTTGATAAACACTACTGTTTTTTTTATATATATTATTTGAAAGTAATGATTTGAAACCAATAGAAAAAAAGCAATTATTAGACCATTATAGTATTGAACATTACCGTTATTTACCAAAGGAATTGCAATTGATGAAGTTGTAACAACAAAAAATAGAAAAGAAAACAAAAGTGTTCTTAGTTTATGATAATTAAAAACTTGCTCACTTAAAACTTTATTTTCAACATCTCTTTTAGAATAATCAAAATTTTTTAGCAAACCTCTCATTTTGTACCTCTTTTAAATTATTATAATTCTAAAAAAGTGTTATTTTTATTAAATTAAAAAAAGTTTTTGAGTATCAAAATTAATTAACAAATAGACTCAATTCTAATATACAAAAGTACCTTTCTCATATTTAAAATAATCTGCTTATGTTTTGTTATTGCAAATGCATTTTTTGTTTTAAATATAAAATTTTTGTACAAAAAACCAGTTATATATAACTGGTTTAATTATCTTAATTTTGTAATTAAATTAGTAAAAAGATACAGAAAATAAAGTAACTCTTGATTTTGCTTCAACCCATTGTGAACTAAAAGTTGAATAATTGAAAGCATGTAAATATAACCCACTGTGAAATTTTAGTAAATCACGTTCTGATGAATCTCATTCATAACTAATTTCTCATAATGACATTGCTGCTTTATTACCCGATATATCGTCATACATAAATATTCTTGTACTTTTTGAAGAATCGACTAGTGTTTCAACTACTTCTCTATTACCATTTTGATGATAATCACCATTTATTGAGCTATTACTATTTATAAATACACTATATTTTAAATTTTTAAATGCTTTTAAAGTTAAATCTCTATTTTTTGGAAACTTTATACTAAAATCAAATTCTCATTTATTTTGTCTTATATTTCCTGATGATCCTACTGATACAAGATCTGATTTGTTATTTCTATTGTATAGTGCATTAAAATTATATCTAATTATTGCAGTACCTGTAAATTGATTATCTTCTCTATTACTAGCTGTGATTTCTGCAACACTATAATCTATATCTTGATCGCTTAGAACTATATCATTAGTATTTATTAATACACCTTTTAATTTTCAATAATTTAAAAATTCATTTTTTAAATTTTTAACATCCAAGCTTTTTACTGTTCCTAAGTAAGCTGAAAATTTATATAAATCAATTATAGTTTTCTTAGTATAACTCAATTCCACTTTATCTTTAAATTTACTTTCCCCATTTATTTCAACTGGTTCAATAATAAATTTTCCTGTAGTTGGACTTTTTATTGAAATATGTTTACTCTCTATAGAATAATTTTTTTCCAACCATTTTAAAACATCAGAAATACTTGGAATATTTGAATATAAGTTATTTAAATTTGTAATACTTACAAGATCTTTTAAACTTATTTTTAAATTAAAAGATAAATAAACTTCACCATATATTATTTGATCATTAGAAACTACTTTAGCGCTTTTTTCAGATAAAACTTTAATATCAATTTTATCATAGTATTTTTTAATTGATTCTTCGTTTTTAATATACAGTTCATTTAGAATACTTTCTTTATTATTATCATTAATATATCCCAAATTTGTTTGTTTTATAATATCTCCTATAAATTTAGGTTTTTGTTTACAATAAAATCTAACAAATAATTCCAATTCCCCTTCAAACTGAGAGTTATCATCGAGCGCCTCTATTTTTAATACAACTTGTTTTTTTGGGGAATAATCAACTTCCTCATAATTTTTTGGAATATTAGTAAATTTAAATTTATCAGGCATTCTTTTTAATTGTGCGATTAAATGTTTAATCACCTTAATATCTTCTTTTACCATATTTGTTCTTGAAAGAAGTTGTATTAAAACATATTTAACAACTTCATAATCTCCATAGAGATTACTATCTCTTAAAATAGAAAGGTCAATATCAAGAACTTCCCCATTAATAATATAAGATAAATCATCTTTGTCAAAATCATTATTTTGCACTGAATTATTTTTTATAGTTGTTATTTCATTTATATTAATATTTCTTGTGTTATTGTCATTAGCTATAATTGCAGTTGGCGTTGAAATCATAGAAAAAGCCAATAATATTTTATTTAATTTTAAAAATTTATTACTCATTTTTTTCCTCCTTTATTTTATTATATACCAAACTAATCATAATATTGGAATTTTTTTTATAAATGAAGATATTTATGGTAAAAATTACTGTTGTTAATGAAAAAAACTTTCCAAATAATTTTAAACATTGTAAGTTTTTATGGTAAAAGCTTTGAATATAATATAGTTTTTTAGTAAACATATTTATAAGTCTTATTTTAGATTGTAAAAACCTAATTTGAGTTTTTTTTACTTTTTATAAGCACAAAAAAACCTTTATATAATAACTAATTAACTAGAATATTAAAAAGTTACCTTTAAGGTTTTTTGCAATATAGTTTAATATATTTTGCTTTCAATATGTACATTTTGAAAAAATATAATGACCTAATAAGATATATTTATAGTTTTGCTAAATAGAGTTTTACATTCAACAGATTTATCTCCTTTATTTGTAACAGCTTCTACAAAAAATAGTTCAAAGCTTACCGAATCCTTATCTCCTCTAAGGGTAAAGAATCACTCCTCAGTTTCTTTTGTGTCACTATTTATTGAACTAACCGGATAAGTATTAGAATCTTTAAAAAGCAATTTTATTTTTTGTCCAATGCTATCATCAATATATGTACCTTCATGGGAATATGAAACACCATTATTTACTCTACTTAAAGTATCTTTATAATCGTCTTTTAGTTTTTTTTCTATAATAAAATCTGGTGTTAATAATTCAACAACATCAATATCACTTTTTCCTTGCATATAATATTCTTTTTGTTCTTTACATGAAATAGGTAGAATTGATAATGTTGGCAATATATTAATGCTTGATAATAAAATCAATAATTTTTTCATTGTTTTACCTCCATTTAAAATTGATCTTCATCATAAGCCTCAATCTGTTCTTCTATTGTTATAAATCCATGATGATAATTAAAAATTATTTTAACTATACCAGGTTTATTTGCAATTGAACTAGCTCGATAGCTAATATGAAATAAATTTTTATCTTGATTATCTTGTTCTATTTTAAAATTTTCTATATATTTTATACTGTTATTATAATCCACAATTCTATAGTCTAGTGTATTTTCATTATTCCCATTAATAATTCTCATATCATAAGTTAATGTGTCATAGTTATTTATATCAACTCTTGGTAGAGGATTTTTTAATTTTCCTTGTTCATTTATATCAAAACTAGCTCTAGGTAAAGGTGTTTCAAAATCTACTTTATTTCGACCAGTAGGTTTAAATAAATAACTATATTCTGATGCAATTATATCCACAGATCCATAATCACCAAATGGATCTCCAGGATAAAAACTTTCTTCATCAAGTTCATAATCTCAGTCTAATACTGCTCTATCATATTTTCTATAGGCATCTTTTATATCCTTAAATGTAGATTTATTTGGTGTGGTATTAATATGAATGATTGGTAAATCAATTCTTGGGTCATACTTATCAACCAAGATCAAAGCTCTACCCCTAATTAATTTAGAATTTTCTTTAGCCAATATTTCAACTACCCCACCAGAATCTCCTATTTCACCAGAAAACTTATACTCATAATCAACATCTTTTTTTAAACTCATTTTTTCTAATTCAAAAAGTTTTTCTAGTTTTCTTACTGTTATATCTTCAAACTCTTCTAATTTTTTATTATTATGAAATAATTGTAAATATTTACCATATCAATTTTCAGCAGTGCTAAGGTTTACTTTTTCATCATCTTTATCATTATATTTTAAATCAAAAGTAAACTCTCCAACATAAATTTCTTCCAAATCATCTTTTTTTGCAGATATTTTTAATGTTCCCATTTTTTGTTTTGTTGGTGCAATAAATGCACCTTCATTATAATCAATTTCATTATCATTTAAATCAGCACCAAATCCATATAAAAACTTTTTGGCTCCAGTGTAAAAAAACACTTCTTTTCTAGCCTCTTTAACAGCCTCAAAAAATGAGTTATTTTTTGGGTACAATGTTTTTTGCTTTATATCGTTTAAAAATATCCCTGTTAATTGTTCATTACTTATAATACATTTACCAGAACCTTTTAAGTATTTACTATTACTTGTTGCAACAACTTCTACCGAACCTTTTTTTTCTTTTGTTACTTGTTGATAATTTTGAAATATAAAATCTTCATTTTCTTTAACTTCGCTTACTGTATGCGTATTTATATTGTTAATTATCAATTTTTTTATATAATTTTCATCTACAACTTTAGGATAATAAGTTGCTTCTTCACCATTTGGACCATTAAAATTAGACAAATCATAAATATTATCATCATAAGAAGGTTGATCAAACTTACAGCTAATAACCGTAATAGTTGTAAGCGCAGTAAAATTGATTGCTAATAAAAAATTTAATAGTTTTTTCATAATTAATCACTTTCTTTCGCTACTTTTTCATTCATAATTAATAATTGCTTCTAATTAAATAATATCATATAATTTTTTAATTGTATTTGTATAAAAAAATTAAGTTAAAAAGAAGGAAAAACTATTAGTAATGGTAATAAATAAATTATGAAAATACATATTTTCTTTAAAAAGAATTATATTATTAAAGTAACTAATAATTAGCAATATGGACAATATATGATAATCGTATTAAACTTATAAATATTATGTGTTTTGTTAAATGTGTTGCTTTATTGCAAATTGTAGATTAAAAACTAATAATTAAATCAAGTATTTTTAAATTTAAAAAATAATTTAATGAACATAATAAGTATGTTTATCTTTTATTTTGATGATTTACAGAATTTCAATAGTTCTTGATACACGAAAGTTAAAAATTAGTAATAAACTACAATTCATAAAATAATAGTTTATCAATTTATATAGATTTATTAATAAAATAATTACTCTGAATAAATTTATAAAATATCAAAAAAAATATTAAATAAACAAAACAGAAAAAAGAAGTTTTAGAAGTTGCATCAATAAAATATATAATAAAGAAATGAAAAGTAGTGCGATTACAAACATGAAATAAATTTTTGATTAATTTTATTTTTAACTTATTATTAAATTTAAAAATTAAAAAAAATATTTAACTTATAAGTTAAATATTTTTTTCTTGATAATTGAATATGATAGTAAAATATGTACCTTCATCATTGCCTAAATAAAAATCAACTTTAATCGATTTAAATTCTTCTAAATATTTTTTATCATAAGATAATTTGATTGTTGAAGATTTTTGAATTATTTTAGGTTTTTTATAAGATATATCACATTTAACATTAGCTCCTGAACCTTTTGACTCAATTTTTAATTTTGAATTAGAAGCTCTAAATATATCGTTATTTAAATCTATTAAAAACTGATCTTCTTTTGTGTTTACATTTATTATAGCTTTACGATTCCCTATAGTAATTCGTTTATAGTCAAAATCTACTATGTCTTCATTCATTGTTTTAATATTGATATCATCTTTTTCTAAATCTTTTATCTGTTCTGCATCATTGATCAAAAATTCAGAATCGGTACTTATTGATTTAGTTATTTTTGTTTCTCCTAAATAAAAGTTTCAATCAAAATTTATTTTAAAATAATAAACATTTTCCAAATCATCATTGCTAGAAATTCAAGCTTCATAATTTACATATTCTTCATTGGTGAAGTCAACTGTTTTTTCATTTTGAACACCATTGTAAAATATTATATTTATATCATCAACATTTTTTTCAAATACATATTTTAAATTTGTAAAGTTTTCTTTAATTGAAAACATAGTTTCTTCAAAAACATTTGCATATTGTTTTGGAAATGCAAAATATCCAGTTGTATCCAATGGATTAACTATATCCATTGTATAATTTATTTCTTTGGGTTTTACATTTTTATCAGTACTTGATATAACTATACTTAGTTTTGTATCTTTTTCTGAAACTTTGTTGGCTTTGTCATCCTGAAATCATAAATATAAACTTGCAACATCACCATTTCATTCAACTGGTTTATATAATTTATAAAAATTAGCGTCCTTATCCAATTTTACTTGAATGTTAATTTTATTACCGTTGGTATTGTATAATTGAGAGTTTTCCACTTCAATTTGAGTTTTACTTCCTCAATCATAACTACTATAATAAGAATTATTCTTATCTATTCTTTTTGCATGTATTTGTTGTTTGTCAAAATAAATTGACTCAACTCTAAATTCTGTAGTTTTTGGACAATTATTTGCAGATAATTTAAAGTCAATATTTATATTAATTCCATAAGTATTTTTTTTAAATTTTAAAAGTAACTTACTGTTGTCATTTTTATCAAATGAATAACCTTCATATATATCTTTAAGTTGATTTATATCATCAATCATTATATTTTCAAATTGATTACGATTTAAAATTTTTACTTCTACTGTTTGATCACTATCTTGATTTAAAGTATATGTTTTTTTGTCTAATAAAATTTCTTCATCGGATTGTCCTTGTGCCAAGGTATATGTTTTTGAAAAACTTTTTAAATCTTCATCTTCCTTAGGGGTTGTTCCTTTTGCTTTTACATCTCTAACATTGACTGTTAATTCAAATAAAAATTTAGTTTTTTCTTTTTTTTCAAAAGTTACTAGTATTCCATCTCTGTTTGTTATTTCTTCTTCACTGTAATAAATTGTTTGTATATTGGTGGGAGATCCAATATCATTATGAGTCGCTGCATTATCAATTACTTTTTTTAAATTACTTATTATTTTAGTATAACTGTTTGAATAATCATTCTTATATCTTGACAGATAATTATCAACAATTATCATAACTTCAGAAGATATAACATATGGGTGAGCTTTAAAAACCGATTCATTAGCACATGAGTATGTAAAACTACTGCTAGATACAAGTAAACCCATTAAACCAGATGTTAATAATAACTTTTTAAACATATTTTTTTCTCCTTTAAATTTTATTAACTGCATCTTTATTAACAGTTCTTTTGTAAATTAATGCAACTGCAGGTTTACCATATTCACTAGTCACAGTAAATTGAACATTAAGTACATCATCTATATCTGGTAAATTTAAATTTCTAAATTTAATTATAATATATGATTTATCTGACTTATCAAAATCATAATCATCAATAAATGGGGAAGAAGGCCCGTCATTTGCATTTGAACTTATGTAATATGTGTCGTCCTTAGTATAATTTGAGATGTGTAATTTAATCATAGGATTTTTTTCCTCTAATTTTTCATCTGCAATATTATAAATGTATTTATCTAATGCTATTTGATATTTAGTATCATCACTTTTACTAATTTTAAAGTCTCTACTTAATCGTGAGCTCTCATCAATAACTGTTTCATAGTTAAAGTCATCTTCCTCGTTAACTTTTATAATATCTGTTAATGTAACTTTAAAATTATAGTTTTTCATATCATCATCTAAAAATTCAAATTTTACATAATAACCTTTTTGACTAGGTAAAAAATTCTTGTCAAATGTAAAAAACTGATTACGTGTAAAGTATTGATAAACAATCTCTTCAACTTTTTTGCGATCTTTAATACGATTATAAGAACTTATGTAACCTTCTAATGCATTTAACTCTGAGTTTTTATCTCCAATACCATAAGATCATACAGAGCTACCCCCAGAAGAACTACAAGAAACAACCCCAATAGAAGCTGATTGAATTAAGAAAATAGATGATAGTGTTAACAGTAATTTTTTCATATTATTTAACCTTTTCATTTATAAGATAATGTTTTACTTTTTTCAATTATAACATAGATAGATTAAAAGTGTTATTTTAAAACTTTAAATAACAAAAACTCCTATTTTTACTACTTGAATATTAGGAGTTTTTAAATTTTATTTAATTTTTATTATTAATACTTATAAAATGTAAAGATTTAATTTTGTACTGGTTCTCCATATTTGAAATTTATTGTACAACCAACATCTTCAGAATAATAAAATTTTACTTTAACTAATTTATTTTTAATAAAGTAGTCATTGAGAATAACGGAAGTTAAGTAGACCATTTGCAAATATAATAAATGGTCTTTTATATATTAAAATTATATTTTATTTGTTGTAAATTATTGTAAATATTTGAGAACTTCTTAAAATAATAATAAAAATTCTCCTTATTTTCAAATTTATTACCAAAAGTTTTATAAAATTTTTGTTTAATTCATCCATTTAGACTTTCGGTTGGTGCATTATGTTTAAAGCCTTTTTTAGACATAGAATGAACTATAAAATCATTTTCATTTACATAGTTAAAAATAAGCTCATTAGCAAAGGCAGAACCTCTATCAGATTGTATTATCTTTTGATTTGCTTTTTCAATGGCATAGTTATTTGTTTCTTTAAAAACAGATAATGCACTATTTGAATTTTCACTTTTATCAAAACTATAACTAACTATAGTTCTTTTTTCTCAATCATATGATATTAAACAATTAATTTTACTTCTGTTTTTTCCATTATTTAAAAATATCTTAAAGTTTGTTCCATCCATACCAATTATATTTGGTCGACTATAATTCATTTCCACCAAGTCTTCTCTAACATAGATATTATGTTTTTTTGATTCTGATTTCTTAACACTACGTTTCTTTCTACTTGGATTATTTAATATTCATGGATGATCTACTCTAATTTTTCTAATCATTTTTTCAGATACTTTTACGCCTTTATTTACATAAATTCACTTACTTATTAAATTTGCGCCGCTTGCTAAACTATTATTTTTTAGATTATAGTCTATTATTAGTTTTTTGGCTATTGTATATTTAGGACTATTAAAATTTGGTAAATCATTAAAATATAGACCATTTTTAAATATAATTATTGGGTTCTCTAAATTATTTTTTAGTTTAAACTTAGAAAATGTATTTTTATGAATTTTAAAATAACTAATTAATCTATTAGTCCCCATACCATGCTTAGCAATAAAATAATATATTTGACAGCATGCATAATGTTTATAAGCTTTTGTTGCCATTATCATTATCTTGTCCTTCTTGCTCATCTTCAACATGTTCAACATTATAGTTGCTGTGCAAGAAGGTATGGACTTTTCCAAAATTTCTTTACTTGCCATTGCTAATATCTTTTCTTCTTTTTCGAACTTTAATTGTTTTTCTAAAAGTCTAATTTTTTCTTTTAAAACTTTATTTTCTTTTTCTTTTGTTTTTAAATCCTTAGATACAAATTCTTTTTTTAATTTTTTACTCATTATTTCAACTTCTTTGCATGTTTTAATTCTACTATCATAATGAGTAAGTTTACTTTTTTTATCTCAAATTCTTATTAATTGAGAACCAGCCTTAATATTCATTTCTAAAGCGATTTTATCTAAATTTTCTCCTGACCAATACCTTTTTAAGGCATTCTTTTTTAAATCTTCACTATACTTTCTAGGCATATTTTCCTTTCTAATATAAAAACCAGTTGTATATACAACTGGTCTACTTAGCTTCCTTTTTTCTCTTTTTAGATTATATTATTATTTCAAGATTTTTAGTTTATTTACAACTTTTTTTTATTATGATTTATAATCCTATAAATTAAGTTTTATTTTTTTTCTAATGAAAAATAATTATTCTACAATTGCAATATTAAATTTAGTATTAGTCCATACTCTTTTACCATTTTCTGTTCTAATAGAATAATGCAGACCATAATCTATAAATTCCCCAACTTTTATTGGTATTACATAAATATAAAATCAACCCGTTTCTCTGCCATCTTCATCTGGAGTTGAGTCTACTAAAAAATTAGGAGCATCTTCCATATGATATTTTATATCTTCCTCGTCTAATGAATAATAAAAATACTTTACCTTAAAGAATTCCTTTGAAAAATCACCATAGAAAAAACCTCATTCTCAAGGATTTTTTACTTTAATTACAAATCTTTTAGTACCTTCTTGTAGTTTAAAACTTTGGTTTTCAATTTTTTCAAACTCTGGCTCTGTTCTAGTGGGTTTTTTAGAACAAGATAATGAAAATAAGCCTAAACTAATTGTGAAAGCTAAGCTCAAGTTTTTAATAAATTTACTCATAATTTGTCTCCTTATTTATAAAAAATTTACACACTTTTGATTATTCCATCTATATAAATAGTATGACCATAATCTAATTTTCCATTTTCATTAACAAGATAGCGATATCCAGCTTTTATATGACTTTCACCCTTAGCTGTTGCTTTAAATCTTATGGTACCCTTACCTGTTCCGTTATCTAGAAAAAAAGTTTTTGATCAAGCAGGATAATCATCTGGTAGTGCATCTTGCACTTCTTCTGGATAATCTCCTGTAATAAATATAAAATCACTTAAAATATCAGGTTTTTTTGTTACACCATCATCTTCAAGAGCCATATTGTAATGACCTACACCAAAGTAAGCTCAATCTCTAGGTTGAACTATGCTAATGTCAATATATATCATTTCTCCTACTTTAACTGTTTGACTTAAATCTTTTTGAAAAAATTCCGGATATCTTTCTCCTGTATCAGAACATGATTGTATTTTTAAAGGAGCTATAATAACTGGTAAAAAACTTAAAGTTTTAAATATTTTTTTGTACATCACTTTTAAACTTTCCTTTCATAAATATTATAACTCATAAATATTTATTTTTTATATTTGTAAAAATAGTTATAAGAGATAAAGTATTTTTATTAATTTTTTCAATAAAGGCATAATCTTTTTAGAATATCTTTATACTCGTGACTTTAACCGTTTAAAATTTTTTAATTAAATAAAAAATTGTAAAATAAAAAATAATCTTGTACCAAATTTATATATAGAATTTATTAAAACCTTTTTTATTCAAAAAATAAACTCAGTATTTTATTTTGATTTTTAAAAAATTTTATATAAAGACTTTAATGAGCATTGTAAAACTTATTCTATTAAACTACTCAATAATAAATAACAAAACGAAATATATATAATCAATCAAAATAAAAAAAATAAACTAGTTAGTTTATTTTCATTTAAATATTTAAACAACTATAGATCGCTTTGTGTTTTTCTTAAATTTAATAGTATAACCTAATATTTTGCATTCTTTTTCTACATTATAATAACGCACAACATTATAGAAAAAAGCTATAAATATAAAAAAGCAAAATCAGTATTTATGTTTTATATTCTCATTGTATAAATGTACTTTTAATTTATTAATTGAGTTATTAAAAATGAATGTTTGCTGAATAATAATACTTAGAATTGCTGGTATAAAACAATACATTGTTCATTTTAAATAACTATCTGTAGTTAGTTTAAAAAAATCAAATGCTACAAAGACAACAACAATAGTTCATGTTATATATTCGATAATGCTAAAAAATATATAGTTAAAAATTATATTTTTAACTAGTATTTTTTTATCTAAATCCTCTTGATAATAACTTAACCGAGGTCAAAACAAATATAATCACTCTAATAACTCCATTTATCTCCTTAAAAATTTATTAATTAATATAATTATATATTTATAAATTCTTATTTATAATTAATAAAAGTGAAAAAACTTATAATATTATAAACAAATAGTATGATTAAAAAAGTAATAATTTTCTGTGGTTTATTTATATTAAATAAAAAAATAAGCAACTCTAAGTATTATTTTTAATTTAAGTATACCTTTTCAAATGCAAGAAAATAGCTTATATAAATAACTTTAATTAATAAATGTAATACAACAATTTTAAATAATTAAAGTTTAAAAAAATTAATCTAAAACTTCGTTAATGTTAAAAAAAATTAATTATTATTTAATTTAAATATAAAAAAATGTATAAAAAATTTTAAAATACAATTAGAATGTTGGGTGCATTATCTTTAAAATTTATATTTTTAAAGAAAACTTATAGTTTAAAAATTTATAATTAATAGTATAAACTAATATTTATATTTAATTGTAAAAAAATAACAATATTCAATACTCAAAACTGTTAAATATATATAAATGAGTGTAGAGATTTTATCAATTAAATTAGAATGAAATAAAATTAAATGAAAATTTTACTCATTTTAAAAATTATAAAAGATAAATAAACTCAGCTTATTATTTATGCAAAATAAAGTTAAAATGCAAAAATTAACTATAATACTTCAAATCAAATTTAATAAAAAAGGAAATTTATATATCAAATAATAAAATTTTTAAATATATTTAATCTTTTAATCTAATATTCTAAATAATCTTTTAAAGCCATAAATGCAGAGAATACTGCAAATGAAGGAATAATTGATGGTACAGATCATGCAGTCGCTGATAAAGTGCCCAAAAGCACCCCTACTGCAATTGAGCTATATTTATATAAATCATATCCTGCTTTAAGATACTTTCCAAGATTAAGCTCTTTTTTAAAAATATTTTCTTTAGTATCGTATTCAACTAATAATCCGTCTATTATGCCGGTTGCTATTCCAGAAGCTACTGCAACGGCTGTTGCAGCAATAGCGTTAGGAGCAAATCCAAGTCAAGAAATTGATCAATATCCTGCTGCAGCAACTGCAGCAACTGCAGTAATTGTTGTGGTTGCTGCCTTTAAACCTTTTAGTGTTTTTACAAGTTTATAGTTCTTATCAAAAGAATTTGCTGTTATAAAATTAGAAGTTTTATTTTCTAAAAAATTCTTGTTTTTATCTTTATTGTAATAATCATTAATAGAGTCGTTATTGTAATAATCATTAAAATTTGGTAGGTCTGATTTGTTTACCTTAGTTTTAAGATCTTCTATTAAATTTTCTAATTTTATATTTCCATTCTTTAGATCATTTATCAAACTTTTTGTTTTATTTTGAAAAACAGATGCTGCTGATGTAAATTCTGCATTATTTTTAATCTTAGTGCCAAAGTTAAAATTGTTATAAAAACTCTCATTTTCCAAACTTTTACTTATATCATTAATTTTGCTTTCTAATTCATTTCAATCTAAATTTTGTTTATAATTATCTCCAACACCCTTTTTAAAAAAATTTGTGTTATTAAATATATATGTCGAACCAACTACAGAAGATGCAGTAATAGTAGTTGAACCAAGGATTGCTAATAACTTTTTCATAATATCTTCCTTTCTTTTATGATTTAATATTATCATTTTCACAAAGAAAATCAATAACTTTTTAAAAAAATTAAAAAGGTAATGTTAATTCTAAATTAATGATTTTTATTTAAATTATTTTTATAAATTAAAATAACTATTAACTTATTTAAATTCTAATAAATAAACTTTTTGAAAAAGCAATATATTATATAAAAAGTTATTATTTAACTTTTCCAAAAATAAAATATTTTTATTCTTAAGTGATATTATTAAATAATTTAATTTAATTATTTTTATTTTTTTGAAAATTTAAAGTTTTCAATATTTCAAATCAAAATATTAATTTTAGAACTTGTTTATAAAAAAATATATATAGTGTATATATTTTTTAGTTTTAAGTATTATTATATTTATTTAAACTAATTAATAGTTGTTTTCTTTTGCATATTTAAAATTAATTAATAAATATATTTTAAATTATAATATATTATTTGGTTTATTTTATATTACATAGTACTCATCTAAATAATAAATATTAAAATGTTATTTATTTAATATCAAGACTTAAAAACTTATTAATAAAAAATTTTAAATATTTAATTTTGGGCTTATAATATTTTCTTTTTAATAAACTAATTATTTAGGAAATGCATAACGTTTATATACTTTTTTAAACTTTTACCTAATATAAGCTTTTTTATTTATTTTTAAAAATGCATTTTTATTTTTGTGTAGAATTTCCTTTTTAATACTAAAAGCCAATTGTATATGTGACTAATTTACTCATATTTCTCTTTAATAATAACATAAACAATAAGATGTCAAAGTATATTTTTAATTAAAATTTAGATATAATAGTTTTTATAATAAAAGAATTGCCTAAAATAAACAAAAGAAACTTAATTAAAAAAGTTGTTATAAATATTAATGTTTTTATTATTAATAAATTTATAAACAATATGCAGACATTTTTATTATCTGAATTAACATTAATTTTATATATCAAAAAAAAGTTAAAACTTTTAATAAAATTCATTAGTATACTTATAAGGATATAAATATTTCTGTAATGTAAGTTAATGAAGAAAGATTAAAAGATTTATATAATCAGAGTAAAGAATCTACAAAATCAAAAGATTCTATGAAAAGATCAATGATTAATGAAAATTATGAGAAGTATTCAGACATAATTTTTAACTGAACAATGGAATCATAATAAAATAAAAACAACTTTTCAAAAAGTTGTTTTTATTTTATATTATTTTGCTTTAAATACTCTTTTGTATCTATTAATCTTTGATTGCTACTACCTCGATATAAAATTTCAGGATCATATAAATCTTTAATAAATCTTCCATCAACTAATGTGTCAATTTCTTTTAAAATTTCAAATCGAGCTAATGTATCTTCATTATCATTTTTTTGATCTATTAATTCTTCGATAGTAAAACCTGTGTATAGTCAAATGTTTAAATTAGTTTCTTGTTTGATTCTTTTGATTAATGCTAAAATTTCTTTTGCACTAAACATTGGATCTCCCCCACTAAATGTAACTCCATTTAATAATGGATTAGATTTTAAATCATTAATAATTTGATCTTCATACTCTTTATCAAATTCTTTTCCAACTTTAAAACTTCAACTTAATAAATTATGACATCCTGGACAAGCATGTAAGCATCCAGCTACATAAATTGAATATCTTATTCCAGGTCCATCACTAATAGTTTCTTTAAATATTTTAAGTATTTTCATTTCTATTTAACTTTATGTTTAACTCTTTCTGCTTCTTCGGATTGTTTTCCTTGATTTCACCCATCAAGATCTCCAACTAAATAACCTGTAATTCTTCTTGTTCTTGAAATATCACTATTGTTACACATTGGACATTTGAAAGGAATTAAAGAAGTATAGTGACAACTTTTACATCTATCAACTGGATGATTTAAACTTCCATAATTTGTTCCATTTACTCTCATTGCATTAATTACAGATAAAACGGCATGCAGATTTTTTTTAGCTTCTCCATCAAGTTCAATATAACTTATACTTCCCCCAAGTGTAATTGGGTGATATGCAGCTTCTTTTTTAACTTTTTCAATTGCTGAAATATTATAGTAAACTGGAACGTGATTTGAATTTGTAAAGTAATCTCTTGAAGTAACTTCATCAATTGTTCCAAAAGTTTTTCTAGTAATTTTTGCCATTCTTCCTGCAACAGATTCTGCAGGAGTTGCAATAACACCATAATTTAAATGAGTTTTTGCTTTTCAATCATTAGCAACATTATTAATTTCTTGAATAACTTGTAATCCAAATTCTTGAGCTTCATCACTTTCTCCATGATGAACACCTAAAACCGCTTTTAATGCTTCAGCCAATCCAACAAAACCAACTGTTAAAGTTCCTTGTTTAAATACTTCTTCAACAAATTCGTCTTGTTCTAGATTTGCTCCTCCACTTAAAACATTGTTTTTCATTAAAAATGGAAACTCTTTTGCAACAGCACTAACTTGATATTTATAACGATCATATAATTGATCGCATACATCTTCAGAATATTGTTTAATTTTTGTAATGAATTTTTCTTTTAATTGACTAAACTTAGCTTTTTCATAATTGATTTTTTCTTCATTTAATAAACCTTCTTCACTTAACATTTCTAATGCTATGTAAGGTAAGTTTAATGATGTAAAGCTTAAGTTTCCTCTCCCAACACTTGTTTTTTCTCCATTTATATTTTCAAACACTCTTGTTCTACATCCCATTGTTGCTGGTTCATAGTATCAAGAATTTTTATCATTGGCATTTCATTTTTCATGTTGATTGTATGGTTGATCTAAAAACATAAAGTTTGGAAATAATCTTGCACTAGTAGTTCTAATAGCATCTAAGAATAAATCAAAGTTTGGTGTTTTTCAAACTGTTTTTTCTTCAAATCATTTGTCTTGACTTATACTCATTGCTTGTTTGTAACTTTCTTCATCAAAACTAACACCAGTTTTTACTTTAAAAATAACTATTGGAAAAATTGAAGTTTCTCCATTTCCAAGACCATTTCTTAATGCTTTTAATAAAGAACGAGTTACTTGTCTTCCTGCTTTTGAAGTATCAGTTCCTAAGTTAATTGATGAAAATACTACCTGGTTTCCACCTCTTGAATGTTGAGTATTTAGATTGTAGATAAAACCTTCCATTGCTTGATCTGTTTCTCTTTCAACATTGCGAATACTCATTGATCTTATTTTTTCAAAAACCTCTTGGTTAAATTTTGAGCTATTTACATGTCTTTTTACAAGTTCAAATTCAAGGTTTTTAAAAGTAATTTCTTCATCTTTTAAAAGAGCTTTTAATTTTTGACCATCTATTTTTTCATCAATAAATTCAAAGTATTGTTCAATGTTTCTTTTTAAAGCTTTTCTAAAACTTTTATTAACACCTGGTGCTAAAAAATAATCAAATGCTGGAATTGCTTGTCCTCCATGCATTTCATTTTGACAAGTTTGAAAAATAATTGCTGCTAATTCAGCATAAACACCAATTGATTGAGGTTCTCTAATTAAACCATTTCTTGTTTTAAATCCATTTTCAAAAATCTCTTGAATATTGTATTGTACGCAAGTAGCTGATTTTGTTGGATAATAGTCTAAATCATGAATATGAATTAATGATTTTTTATGTAGATCTGAATATACTGAATTTACAAGATTTTCTAAAGCAAAGTCCTTTGCTCCAATTGAAGCAAATTTCATCATTTTACCACTTGCAGTATCTCCACTCATATTAGCATTTTCATTTTTTAAATCATTGCTTTTTGTTGAAATTACTTGACTAAACTCATTCATAATATTGTTATAATTTATTTCTTTTGCACTCATTTTGATATTGCCCTCCATAAGTTAGTGAAATAAAAACTCTCAATATTGAAAATATTGAAGTTTAGATTGATGAATTGCATTAATCGTTGAAAATCGACCTGGAATTATTTTGTTTGATATTTTTAAATCATTAGCCAACCCATCTTTTTTTTATTTCAAAATTATAAAACCACATAAAAGAGAAAAAAACAAGAATAAATTTTAGAAAATTTTATATAAAAAAAATAGTTTATAGAGTTTTTTAATTCTTTTATTAGCATTGTAAAAGCTACTAAAACATATATAAAAAAACTCACTTAGAAAGCGAGTTTTTTTATATTATTAAATTTTAGTAAGTCACTAAGCTTTTAGTATCAAATTCTTTAAATAAATCTGGTTCATGCAAGAATGATAAATCTGCTAGAAAAACAATACCACCAACTTGTGCTTTATCAGCTTGAACAAGATCAACAATTGCTTTCATTGTTCCACCAGTTGCTAAAACATCATCAACAATAACAACTTTATCTTCAGGACTTAAATCGTCTTTATGAATTTGCAGATGTCCAGTTCCGTATTCAAGTGAGTATTCACGATCGTGAACTGCTCTTGGTAATTTTCCTGGTTTTCTTACTAAAACAAATCTAATTTGTGCAGCATATGCAATAGCAGAAGCAAATAGAAAACCTCTTGCTTCAGGTGCAACAACTACTGTTGCCCCTTTTTGCTTAACATATTCTACCATTTGATCCACTGCATATTTAAATGCTTCAAAGTTATTTAATAATGGTGTTATATCTTTAAACATAACTCCTTGTACAGGAAAGTCTTTAACATCCATTATGTATTTTTTTAAATCCATAGTTTGTAGTCCTCCGATTTAATTAATCGTTAATACCTTCAATAATTTGCTCTTCATGGGCAACTTTCAAGTTATTAATAAATCTTTTTCTTGATAAGTGATTTCTAATTCTTGTTTGTTCAAAAATAACTCAAACTGGTAATGCCAAGAACAATGTTATAAAGATTGAACTTACAACTCCAATAACAATACTAATACCAAATCCTGCCAAAGGAACTAAAGACATAGATAGTAATAATGAAACTATTACGTATAAGAATCCTACTAAAATTGAGCGTTTCATTCCATATTTAAATGTTTGAACCATAACTTCTTTTAAGTAGTTATTTTTCTTAGAAACTCTGTTAATTTCAATTTTGTTTGCTTTTTTAACATTTTTAAATTCTAACACTTTTTGTTGTTTGAATTTTTTGTATTCAGCATATAATTCTTTTTTCTGTGGTTTTTCTAAATCTTGTTCTTTGATTTTGATCTTAATTTCAGATTTTTTCATAAACAATTCATTTTTTAAATCTCTTCTAGCATTTTTAATATTTACTAAGAATTCAATTTCTTGTTTAAAGTAGTTATACATACTTTTTTCATCTTTGTTAGCAATTAAACTTCTTGATTTTCCAAATACAATAAACATTGTAAAACAAGAAAATACAATTACAGCAGCGACTGCTATTAATGAACTCATACCAACTGGTAAATATAATCCAACAATTACTCCAACAGTTAATACTGGTGCTAAGAGGATTCCAATTACCATAGCAATATAGTATGTTCATTTAAATCTAATAAAGATATAAATTATTAACGCAAGCACAATTGTTAAGATTCCATATGCCATTTGAATTGACATATCAACAATTGATGATGGTTTAATACGTTTTGAAATAAATCCTCCATTAGCATTTATTTCTTGTTCTTTTGTAAATCCTCCAACCTCAGCAAAAACATTTTTAACTGTAAATGATTGAGTGTTGTCAGTAGTAATTACAGAAAGTGTTACTCATGGAACTTCATCTGCAGCTGCACTAGAAACATAATTGTAATTTGTTCCATAACTTACATAATAGTTATGATTTTGATAACTTCTTGATCCAGCTGAGTTTGTAACTGCATTTACATAATCTGGATTTGAAAATACTATGTCTAAGAATTTATAAACAATGATTGCTGTTTTTTCTCTTTTTTGAGAATCATTCAATGAGCTGTAATCTGCTTGCTCATCACTTACCATTTTTGAAACTTTATCTTTAAGTTCTTGGTTGTCGATTGATTTTGATGAGAATGATTCAATCCCATTATACATAGCTTCTAGTTTTGATCCTCACATTGTGTATTCTGTACGATTACCAAATGTTGAATCATAGTTTGGTTTAAATAATCCCCCCACTAAACCAGAAACTGCTGCAAAAATAAGCATGATGAATAAGATTATGAATGAACCAGTTTTAATTGATTTTTCATATTTTTTAACTTTAACTTTACCTTCAGTTTGTAAAATAATTTCACTTTCTTCAGTAAGAATGTCATCGGTTTTATCTTCTAAAATGTATTTATATTCATTGATTTTTAAATCAATTTTTAAAATTTTGTTTGCTTTTTTAGGATTGCTTGCTAATTTAGTTTTTAATTGTTCAAGTGCATTAATTCTTGCAAGCACTTTTTCTTGATATTTAGCATTTAATTTTGCTTGTTTAATTTCTTCTTTTTCTTCATAAAGCTTAATTTTATTTTGACAAGCTTCTAATTTAGAAATTAAATTACTTACATCAAGACCTTTTGCTTTGTTTTTTTCAATTTTATTTTCTAAGTTTCTAATTTTGTAGTTTAACAATATTTTTCCTTGATTTGCAAAATCAGTGTTTAAAGCAAATAATTTTGGTCGATTGTTAAACATATTTGAAAAGACTGCAAACTTATTCAGAATTGTTGCAAAAATTAGTGATAATACAAACGAGAAGATAACTCCCATTAAAATAATAATTGCAAATGATTGAATTGAGTTTGATGCAATTCAAAACATTGATATTGCAGGAATAACAAGAGCAACTAAAACGTCAACTGCTAATCCGATGTTTTCTTTAATTGAAATATTGTAACTTGTTTTAATACTTCGCTGCTTCAAGTAGAAGTTAAATTTCATATTCTCAAAAATCATCGAAAAGATTTCTAAGTTAATTGAAATAATAATAACTATTGCAATGATTGCTTCTACTCCAAGAGTTAGACCAAATCATGTTGTTGACATCAATGTAAGGGATGCAATCGCTAGGATAACAACAATCATAAATAGTCCTAAAATTCTGTACATAAACATTGCATAAATCAATAATCCAAGAGCAACTACTCCTAAGAAAATTAATGCAAGTGATAACATTAAGCTTGTAATTGAAGGGTTTACTTGTGAGATATTGTTAACTGTAAAAATAAATCCTTTTGTTGAAGCGTTGAAAACTGATGCTCCAATTCTTGCTGTTGATTCTGGTTGATTTGCAAAAATAATTTTTAAACTATTTGTTGTGTTATCTACATATGCATATGATGCATTTGTAACATTTCCATAAACTGTACCTGCATATAAGAAATATGCATTAAGTTTATTTGCCATTTTTTTCTCATTATTTAAAACAGTTACATATTGATTTTTTCAAAATGAACCAATTGAACCATTTAACGCTTTAAAAACATCAGCTAATTTTCCTAATTGAACTGTTGCCCCTTGTCTGTTGTATCCTTCAATTGGACTTGCATATTTTGCATCAGTTCCGTTAAAGTCTTCAGATTTTGAGTTAGGATCATAAACATATTTTGAAGTATCAGATAAGAATTCAAAATGATTTTGAATATATTCTTCAAAGTTTTCTCTGGTTACATCTGGGTTAAGTAAGTTAACAGAGATATATCTTTCATATCCCCCTGTATCAACTGATTTATATCTTCCAGCAAATAAATCGTCAAGTGCTTTTTTTTGAATATCAGTTGTGTTTGAGTCATTATATTTAATTCTTAAAGGTTCAATAATGTTTGTAAAGTAACTATCAACATTTTCTCTATTGTTATCTTTATTTACAGAAGCATAAAAGTTTCTTAAATCATTATAAAATCCATCAGCATCAATCATCAACTCCATGTTGATTGAAGTTTTTTGTTCAGTAAACATTGATGAGAATTTAGACCCATTTAATTTAAATTCAATAGCAGGGTTTTTTGCACTTGCTGTTGTAACTGTTGTTACTTGTGCTCCTGAAAAATAATCATTAATTCCTGAACGAGTAACTTTTCCATCTTTATCAATTTCTAACTGCAAATCTTCATAGTTTTCATTTAGAAGGATAGCTCCACCATTTCTTTGAATTTGATTTCTAAATTGAGTTTGACTATCATATGCATCAATTGGAGATAGAACTTTTAAATAGTTGTCTCCAGCAGTTTCAATAATTATTTGATTTGTCCCCATTGGATTAAGACGTTGTTCTAGAACACTGGCTGCATCTGCTGCTTTACCATTTGGTTGTCCATTAGCAGTTTCTTTTTCATTGGCATTATTTACAGCAACTAAAGCTGAATAATAGCCTTTAATATCACTACCTAAACGATAATTATCCAAGAAATTTTGAGAAGAGAAAAATATCCCTACAAAAAGTGAGGCCAATAATACAAATACAATAAAAACCCTTCAGATTTTTATGCTATCTTGTCTTTTTTTTGGCGATTTATCTTTCACCCTTAATCACTTATCCCTCTAATATTTGTTTTAAATCCATTTCAATTGTACTAGATTCATCTTTGATTGTTTCATAATTTAAATATTCAAATAATTTGTTGATCTTGATATTCATTATATAAAATGACGCGTCATTAACATCCCTTATCCTATTGTTTTTTAAAATAACATTACTAATGTAATTGTAGAGATTTTCAATTGTAACTTGCCTTATTTGAAGTCTAATTTCAAGAAGCTTCAATTCCAGCATTTGATAGATTACTTTTTCTAAATTTACTTCTCTCATACAATCACCGTACTAGAATATTATACAAAAAAAAACCAATAAAACTACTTTTTATTGATTTTTTTTACTTTTTTTTACAATTTTACGTGAACTTTTCTTTTGGTCTTTATTATATCTAACAATAGCAATTTGCCTGATTTTTTCAATTTCGCTTTCATCAGACTTGATTTTGCGCAAGATAATGTCACGTTCATCGTTTTGTTTAACATCATAATTAAACAATCCTTTAACAACTTTAGTTTTAATCACATTGATTTTGACTCCTGGATCAATTAAAAAGATGTCTTTTTCCATTAAGTCTCAATTCAAAATACTCATAGCAACCATTATAACTGAACGATGCAAATAGTTGTGATTGATTCTATTTGTTCCATCTCAAGTAACAATATCATTTTGATACCCTTTATCTAATAAAAGTTTATTTATTTCTTTAGGTTTATTAGTTGTTATTAAGTAAGTTCTCACTTTATATTTTGGATAAAGTGCATTAGTTGTGATTGAAGCTGCTAAAACAAGACCAATTGAAGCAAACAATGATGGACCAAAAATAAATCCAAGTTTTGCTAAAACTTTTAATCCAAGTGGTAATGTTTCTCCATAACCAATTTTACTTACATATTCACATAAATATTTATAAGCTGCATTAACATCAAATGGATATTGCTCTCCTGAAATTGTTTTTGTTTCAAAGTTTTTTAAAATTTGAGTTAATAACTCTTCTCAACGATGATCACCATAATATTGATTCATATTATCATAATTATAAATACCCATATTAGCTGCAAAGACAGAATCAAGTCGACCATTTAAAATAGCCCCTCTGTTATTTGTAAGAGCATAACGTAGCATCGATTCTAATAAACTGTAATTATCACTAGAATAATAACCATTCATTGCTTCATCTAATCCAATATTGTTTAAAATATTGTTTTTAATGTCCGCATTTATCATTTCCATAGGTAAAATTGTTGTGTTTAAAGTGATAACTATTCCTAAAATTACAAAGTTAACATTTCTATTAATACTTCCAATTGATTTGTTTTTTTTCTTTGATCAATACATAGAAATAAAATCAAATCCTCCAGTTGAAGAACCAATTTTATATACCATTGAATAACTAACACCTAGTAAAATTCCTCCAATAACTCCAAAAACAAATAATCATATTCCTGCATTTCATGAATTAGGAATTTGGTGGAGTAATTGATAATTTACAATAAAATGAAATTGAGTTGGATTAATATAAGGGATTACTTGTGCTGTTTGGTCAAAACAAATTTGAATCAAAACAAAGATAAAAGTTGTAATTGTAAATTTTTTTCCTAATTTTAAAAAACCAAAAATGAACAAAGGAATATTAATAATAAAATAATAAATAAAATAAAATGAACTTTGTAAAGCAACATTATCACTAAAAGTTAAGATCGCAAGAAATCTTGCCATTGCTCCAAGTCCAGCAGGAAACAATCCACTTCTCCCTGTCACAGAGATAAAGTAGTCAAAAGCAATTGTAATTATAAAAGCTGCTAAAACTAGTTTACCCATATCTTTTAAAAATTTTGATTTAAAGTATGATTGAACTAATAATTGTTGTTCTCTTTGAGACATTATTTTGTTTTCAAAATGACTAAAGTCTCTACTTTTAGAGGTTTTTTTTGCTGTTTTTATTTCTTCTTTTGTATAATTTTGTTCAACAGAAGACAAAGTTTGGTCTAAATCTTCTAAAAAAGCTTTTTTTTCGTTATTTTCCACTTTGCCCTCCCTATCAATATCAATAATGTATTTTTATTTTAACAAAACATATTTAAAAAAATACAAGTATTTACTTATTTAATTATTATTTATCATAATCATCGCGATTTTTTTTCACACTTGCTAAAAGTGAACCAAAAATGTTTTCAGTTTTTCTTCTTTCTCTTTGACGTTTTAAAATAAGCTCTCTTAATACATCAGAATCATATTCAGACTTTCCTTTTTTTTGAGCATTTTTGATAATTTCTTGTTCAGGTATTTCCTCTGGATCTCTTCACATAACTGATTCCAGTGTTTCAGTTTTTTGTCTTGCTTGAAAAATAATTTGTTGTAAATCTTTTTTTCCTACTTTTTCATTTTCTGACAATCCTACATAACTTTTAATTTTTTCAACCTTTTTTTTCTCTTTTTTGACTGGCTTTACCAATTCAACTTCTGCTAAATCAAGTAGTGTTTCGAAAGCTAATTCTGCAGAAATATCTGCATCAGTTGAGACTAAATCTTTATCTTTTCTACCTCTATTTCTATCATTTTTATTCATTCAATCACCTTCTAGTTGCTTTGATAATAACAAACAAAAATAAAAAAAACCACTTTTCATTGTGGTTTCTTTTATTAATTTTAATCTTCTTTTGCTTTCAAACGTACTGTAACTTTGAATGAACCAACTTTAAGTGGATCGTAGTCATTTCTAACAATATCAACAACAGTAAATTGTTTTTGTGCTCCTGCATTGTAACTATCAAATACAATTGGTGAGTTAACTTTTGATTTTGTTGTAATAAACACAGGAACTTTTACTGCTCCTAATGATGGTAATTTAACAAGAACTACAATTTTTTCAAATGGAGATTCTACCTCTGCTAATGCTTCATTTAAAAATTTAGAGAATTCCCCTGCTACTAGAGCAGCACCTTTTTGTCTATCTTCAACAAATTCATGAGTTGCATTGTTACTGATGTAGAATGTAACTGCTGAGTCACAAGCTACTAGTAAGTGTTTTTTAGCAACTGTTGCACCGTCAAATGCGTATGAAGATTTGTCTTGTGAACGATCAGCAATAACTTTAGCAATATTTTTAGCAACATCTTCGATTGTGTAATGTTTAACTGATTTTACATCGTATTTTGCTGATTTATTTCATAGTAATTCGTCTTCGTTAACGTGAACATTTTGTAAGAATAGAATTTTACGTAATCATTTTTTTGGAGCATTTTTTCACTCGTCTTCTCCTAAAATGATTTTTGAAGGACCTTCGTCTTCAATTTTTGGTTTCATAACTTCAACGATGTCTAATGCTTCAGGTTTTAAGCTTTTTTTGTCAACCATCATAATTGAAGGTCCCATTCCTGAAATCAATGACACAGCATCTTTTTTAAATCTTGAAACTCAAGCGTCATGTTCTAATTCTCATAATTCGTTAATAATTTCTAATTCATCATTTGTGTTTTTTGTAAAGTCAATGATGTATTTTGATGATAGTAAGTTGAATAATCTTCCCACTAAGTATTTTAAAGTGTTTGATGTTTCATAAATTTTGAATTTATGTAGTGGATCATTATCTCATGGTGATAATGCATTGTTGTACATAATTTTTAATGAAACAAAGTTAACTGATGATTTTTTAGCAACTTGAGCAAGTGCTCCTGCTTCTGTATCAATTACGTCAATTGTTTGTCCGTATTTGTCAACCATTTCTTTAAATTGTTTTGAATTATAAATTAACATATCAGCTGTACCAACAATACCATCTGAAACACCTAATTTAAAGTTTTTCATTTGTGTTACAAATTCATTGTTAAATGAAAATGCTTCTGGTCATGCACGATTTGTCCATATTTAATATCTTTGAAAACTGTCAAGTCAGCATCTCTGTAAATGAATTTTGTTGACATTACAGTGTCAGTTGTATCAAACTTATCATTTGTTGATAAAGCTAGGTCAATATTTAAAACTGTTTCTAGAGTTGGATATTCTTCCATTAAGTAAGTGATTGCCATAGCAGCATTTGCTTTTCCATAACCGATTGTAGCAATTATGAAAAATTTACCTTTAAACTTAACGTGTTGAATAACCATATTTCTTCATCAGTATTTTTTTACAGTTTTAATTCCGGGACGGTCTTTAACTGTAAAGTAAGCTGTCGAAATCATTCCGATCATTCTTGTGTCACCTCTTGTTTTTGCTTTCTACCCTTTACTATATGTGAGTACACACTTCATAAAGATTAAATATATTATACTAGAAAAAAATCATTTACTAAATTTTTTTTTTGACTATTTTAAGTATGATTAAAATTTGCAAAAATTAAAAGACCAAAATTTTGGTCTTTGATTTTTTTAGTCAGTTTTTAAAACTTCTAAAAATATGATTGTCTCAACTTCAGCTGTTGCTCGAAAAACTTTTCCCATGTGAATAACATATTCTTGGTCAACAGAATTTATCATTAAGCTGATTTCTCGATTTTCTATTTTTCCAAAAAAGCTTGTTACTGTTAATAATTTTTCTACTAGACTTTTTGTAAAAAATATTGGATCGGCATTTGTCAATACTCCATACTCTAATCGATTGATGTGTCCTGTTCCTGAAATTCTTCCGTCAATGATTGTATACTCACGAGTAGCATTAGTTATTCCTTCAACTATCTCTTCGCCCTTATCAAAATACAACATTAAATATTGACCTTTTTCTCTAACTTCCATTTCTCAATTCCTCTACATTTGACCTGATAAAATTTTTTGTCTTTTTTGTTCAAGCTCTCTTGCCTTTTGTTTTGCTTTTTCCAACTTTTTAGCTTTTGGACTATCAAGGTGTTTTTCTCTAAATCGTTTTTTATCTCTAACAGTATTTAAGTCTTTGATTTGTTCATCACGGTATGCAAGTTCTTCTTCTTTTAATTCTCTTAAATCTCTTAAAGTATCATTTAAAGATTTTACAACTTGTTGAGTTGCATATGGATCGTTGGGATCATAATACATAACATTATCAAAAACATCTTGCGTTTCTAAATTTGGCATAGTTCCAATTACTAGTGAGTGAAAGCGATTGTAGTTATCTTTCAAGTTTGCTATTTTTACTCTAGTGTCATCTGGAAGTGAATCCATCATAAAATCAGATATCATTAAAAGATCTGCTCTTTTAAAATCTTCACTATTCATTTTATCAATCACTTTTTCAAAAGCAGGTTTAGCATTAGTTCTTCCATAAAAAGATTTAGCTAAAAACTCAAGCATCTTTTTAATGTTAACGTGTAATCCATTAATTACAAATTCATCAACATCATTATTAGCAAAATTGAAAAAGACTAAATCTCGACTTTCTTTTAAAGCTACTTTGGCAACTGCTATTGAAAGAGCTTTGGCAATATATTCACCTGCTCCTTCCATTGAACTTGAAGTGTCAATACAAATTATAAACTTACCTTGTTCTAATGGAATGGGTGCTTCATACTCAACTTCTTCAACATCATGTTCAATGACAGTTTCTTTTGATTCAAATAAAAATGATTGTAATTGTGATTCAACATATTTTTTATAAAAGACAATTTCAAGATCATCATCAAATAGATTGGCCAACTCCATTGGCATAAGTCTTTCAATATCTTTTGAAATTGTAACTCCAACCAACTCTTCAGGGTTGATTGGTAATTTTTCTTGAGTTGGGTAAGTGACAATTTGTTCAGTAATATTTACTTCCATCAAATCATCTTCACCATTTAATCTTCCAAGTAATTCTGCAATTCTTAAGATACTTGGGTCTTTATATAAAAATTCTGCAAACCTAGAAATAGATTCAATGTTTTGATTTTTAAGTTCATCATCAACTTCTGCAATTTTTCCAAAAACATCATACATTGTTTTATAGATTTTTGCATACTTACCATAATTTTTTATTAAAGAATAAATTTCAACTAAATAGTTATATCGCAAATCTTCAACTGTTTTTAGACGAAAGTCTAAAATTCTTTTGGTTAACATAAAAGTTCAAGTTTTGAAAAAATCAGTATATCAATCTCGACCTTTAAGTTCAAAATATCCATTGTCAATTTTTCAACTCATTGTATCAATATAAGTTGCGAATGGAGAATCAAACTCCTTCAATTTATTTTTAATCAAGTCTAAGTTTTTTGCAAAATCTACTTCATCAAATTTTTCAGACACATAGTTGTAATAAACAATTTCTTTTCTGATTGGTTCAGGTAAAGTAATTTGTTTGATGGTTGATAAATTTGATGCACTATAAAAATTATTAATTTTGTCATCTAATTGTTCAGCTGCATATTCATGATTCTTTTTAAATAAAAGAAAGTCAATATTATGCTTATCTTTTTGTCTTAATTTTTCAAGCTCACGTTTAATTTCGTTAACCGGTTCGAAATCGTTAAGATCTTTTGCCATAATACTCACCTTCTTTTAAAATATTTAACCTAAGAAATCTGGAAGATCAATTGCTCCAGGTCCATTTTCTGGACTGTCATAATCATCAACTGGTTGTGCTGCTTGACCCATCATCACTGGTTGGTCAAAGTTTTGATCAACTGGTGCGTCATATTCAATTGGTGCATCAACTTCAGGTTGAGAAATAGTTGCTTTCTTTTTAGTTACTGTGTCAAATGCTTCTGCAATTTTTTCATTATAAATATCTTCAAAAAACACACAATTCATTTTTGTATATTTTTTATATTCTTTAAACATTTTGGCACTAACTTCTTTTACTTTTTGTTCAATCTCTTCAACTTGTTTTGCAACACTAACCATTTGATTGTTGAACTCTCCAGGATTGTCATTTTGAATCAAGTACTTTTTATTTTCTTTAACAAATAAAATTTGATCTGACTTGTAAGCTTTTACTTTTGTAGTTTGAGTTCCCCCATACTTGTTAATGTTAGGTCCAAAGTGAAGATCTATATCAAATGCTTCACTTGGTAAATTATTAATTTTGTTTCAATCAGCTGCAGAGATAAAACAAGTTTGATAGTTTGATCCACCATCTGTAAAGTTGATCAAGTAATATGTTCCTTTAAGTTGACCTCTAAATGGAGAATCATAAGGAGTTAATCTCAAGTACTGAGCTTCAACTTGTCCAATTTGAGCATTCATTGAATCTAATTGGTTTAATAAATTTCTTTTTTCATTTCTTCATTCTAATCCAAATTGTTCTAGAAAAGCTTTGTAAAAGATTTTTGTATATTCTTTTTCTTGTTCTTCATCATCTCAAATACAATATGGAATTACAAATAAGTCAGGGATATCAGTTTCTGCTCTACCATTGTAAAATGCACTTGTTTTAATTAACCCAGCAATTTTTTTTCATCTTCTATCAGAAATATAAGCTTCTCCATTTGTATCAAGTTGCATTTTTTTTCTAAAGTAATGAATGAAGTCTAAACAACGACGACTCATTTTGACACTTCTTGATTGTTTTTTTCATGCTTCAAGTTCTTCGATTGAAATTTGTAACTCTGGATCAATATCAACATCAAGTGATGAATCTCCATCTAGTAATTGATCAAAGTTTTTTTCATCTTTTAATCCTTCAGCAATAAATCTAATAATGAAACGGTCAAACAAGGCTTCAAGTCCTTCACCTTCAGCTGGTAATTCGTTTGATGCAGAGATTAATAACTTCAATGGAACTTTAATATCTTTTCCACCATTTCTAAAAATCTTTTCATTAATAATTGTTAGCAAAGTATTTTGAATACTTGGTCCAGCTTTTCAAATCTCATCTAAAAATCCAATGTTAGCTGATGGTAAGTATCCTTCAATAACTCTAATATATTTTCCTTCTTTTAAGTGTCTTAAATCAATTGGACCATAAATTTCTTCTGGAGTTGAGAATTTACTCATCAAGTATTCAAAGTTAGATCCATTTTTGATTGCAAATTTCATCCTACGTGAAATTAGTGATTTAGCAATTCCAGGTTTACCTAGTAAGAAAATTGATTCTTCACCAAGTAAAGCTAACATAGCTAATCTAAAAATAGTCTCTTTTTCATAAACTTGATAACTAATTGCATCAATTAGTTGTTTTATTCTTTCAGTTAGTTGCATAATGTATTACCCCTTTTTATCAACTAAATTAATTATAAACAAAAGCACTGCAAATAACAAAAAGTAAGTGTAAAAATGTCTTAAAAATGTAGTTGTTTAAAAGATATTTTACTTTATTAAAGTGCCTAATCTTTAAATCATATTTTTTACTATAATGGTATTTAAATTACTTTTAAATATTTTTTTCTTCGATTTCTTTAAGAAATCTCTTAAGTTCCTCATAACTAAGCTCATCAATTGTTTTATTTTCAGTAAGTGACATATAAATACGGCTTGATAATTCAATTTTTTTATCAGCGGTATAATAAATTTTTTTGTCACCATTCATTTTTCATTTTTTATCATATTTACCAGAATTATTTAATAGTGTTTTTTCTACATCTTCAACATCTTCAGAATATAAATTATATAAATATGAAAGAGATTCTAATTTACTATTTGAAGATCTTTCAGAAATAAGTTTTTTATAATTTTTTATTTGCTCATTAGTGTCTGGTAAAAGATTTTCAAAATTATTTTTATAGTAAATTTTTGATCATTGCTTTAATTCTAAAACCACTATATTATATTTGTTTTCGGATTTTGTAACCAGCATCAAATCAGGTCTATTTGGTCATTCATCATTACTATCATTTCAAAAAATTTCTTTTTCAAAAATTAACCAAGTATTTTTTCTAAAATTGTTGTTAGATTGGCCATAAAACAAGCTTTTCAAGGGACTAAAATTTGAAAATCATGATTGTTTTTCTTTTATTGAAGAATGAGTTAATTTAGCACAAGCAAGTAAACTTATAACTATCATTCAACCATTGTCTGAGTTGAATTCCTCTAAAGTCATCATAAACTTTGCTTTATTGTTATAACCTTTTTCAACTTTATCTACAACAAACTTCAAAATTCTTTTATGTTCCTCACTTTTTTCAAAGCGTTTTTCTAAAATAGCAAAAAATGAGCTACTTGGTTTATTTACTGTTTCATGATTATTTAAATAATTTTTTATTTCTACACTATCAGAATAAAATAACTCTTTTTTAAGATTTTCACATTGATTTACAAGTTTGCTATTTTCTATTTTTAGCTGTTCGATTTTTGATTTGAAATCGAACGTTTCTTTTTTGTTATTATTTGCTTTTATTCGTGTGTACTTTTTTTGATTAATTTCAGAAGTTATTTTGACTTTTTTATATTGCTTAAGTATCGCAATAATAATAGTTATTAAAATAAACGTAACTATAGCTAAAATGATTATGATTATATGCAGATAATTCATAAATATACTCCTTTTTTATATTATAAGCATTAAATATAAAAAAGTTTTTAAATAACAAAATAAGCTAGTAAATCAAAAAAATAATTAATTTTAAATTAATCATTAAATATTTCTTCTCTACGTTTTTTGTATTTTGCTTTTTTAATCTTTGCAATTGATTCTTTAATGTGTTTTCTTCTAATATCTTTTTTAACTTTCTCAATCTCTGCTTTTCTTTTTTTCTTATATCCTGGCTTAACTGGTTTTGCTTTGTATTTACTAATTATCTTTTTCTCTTCTAAAGCTCCAGGTGAATTAGTATTAATTACTTTAACTTTTTTCTTTTCATAAATATCTACAAGGTTGTTATCGACAAGTTTTTTATTTGAAAACTCAATTCCCAATGATTTTAAAGTATCAATTTGATGTTGATTGTTTGAGTTGAACAACACATAACTTTGACCATCATACTGATTTCGCCCAGTTCTTCCACTTCTGTGAATGTAGTAATCTAAATCTTTTGGTAAATCAACTGAGATTATGTGACTAACTCCATCAATATCAATTCCCCTTGCAGCAACATCACTTGCCACAATTCACTTAAACTCCATATTTTGGATTCTTTTTTGCATATTAGTTCTTTGTCGAGGATCTAAATCTCCATGTAATTCACCAACATTTTTAATCCCAAATTCATTTAATCAATTAATGATTTCTTTAACTTGATCTTTTTTGTTGACAAAAACTATGGCAACATATGGATTGATGGAATTTGTGATAACTTTTAAAACTTCTTTATTTTCTCTATTTCTAGTTCAAATTAAGATATGTTCAATATTTTTACTACTTGGTTTTTTATCAACATTATCAACAAAAACTGCTTGAGATAAATATTTTGTTAAAAATGGTTTTAACCCATTTTTAAAAGTAGCCGAAAATAAGCTAATTTTTGCATTTTTGTTGATTTTTGAAAGCATTAAATCAACATCTTCAATAAAACCTAAGTCAAAAATCATATCACATTCATCAATTACTACATAGTTTGATGTTGTTATTTGTAAAAAGTTTTGCTCGTATAAGGTTTTTAGCCTTGTTGGAGTACCTATAACTATCATTGGTTGCTTAATTTGTAGATTAGTTTGTTGCTTTTCAATATCATCTCCACCCACAAATAAAGCACAAGTAGCTTGTTCATTAAATTGAATTAACTCTTTGACATTGGCAAATATTTGTCTTGCAAGTTCTCTTGTTGGAGTGACCACCAATAATTGTGTTTTTTGTTGACTATAATCTAAATTATTTAAGATTGGTAATAAAAATGCATGTGTTTTTCCTGTTCCAGTATGCGATTGACAGATAACTGACTTTTGTTTTTTTAATAAAGGGATTACTTTTTCTTGGACTTTAGTTGGATTTAAAAATCCAATTTCTTCTAGCGCGTCATTTAAAAATTTTTTAAACCCAAAATCACTAAACTTCATAACTTAACCCCCTTGTCATTAATTATATAGTAAGTTTTATCAATAATTATTTTTCTAAGTAATCTTCGCCTTTTTCGACTTCAACTTTACTCAAATCAAGATAATCTCATTGTCTTAATACTTCATATGTTGCGATACCAACACTATTGGCAATATTTAAGCTTCTGCCGCTTTCAACCATTGGTATTCTAAAACATTTATCTAAGTTTTGTTTTAAAATGTTTTTATCAATTCCAGTTGATTCACGACCAAACATAATATAAATTTCATCATCAATTGCTTTAAAGTTAAAGTCAGAAATTGGTTTTTTCCCATATCTAGTCATATAAAATACATTAGCTTTTGGATTTTGAGCACAAAATTGAGCTCAATCTTCATATCTTACATATTCACAACCCTCAAAGTTATTAGCACTAGTTCTGGCAAAGTTTCTTTTATCAAAAATAAACCCAAAAGGTTCAATCAAGTGCAATTTTGCATTAGTTAAAGCACAAGTTCTCATAATAGCACCAACATTATTAGCAATTTCTGGTTCAAATAAAATAATATTAATTTTTCTCATAAATAAGTTCCATTTCTAAGCAAAATAAAAAGAATGATTGATCATTCTTTTTATTCATCTATATCAATTGTTTCTTCTCTCTTAATATAACCAATTTCATAAAGTCTTTCAACATTACCAACGTTATTTATTACATCCATTAAAGCATATGCTGTCTCTAAATCAATTTTGTCACGATGTTTTAATTGACCAGTTTCTAAATCAACCACATCTGCTTCAAAAAAAATCTTTTTATAGTTTTCAGGACCAAATTCAAAGACATCTTTTAAATACTTGTAGTATTGTTTAAAAACTACTTTTCCATTTGAAAAAGTTTCTAAATGGAAGTAAGAATCTTTATAGGTATCTTTTAAGTATTTTTTTCATCTCATATGAACAGCTCCTTAATCATTGATAATATTATACCATAAAAATATCAATTTTTAAGACCAAGATGCTTGCAAGGGTTTTTGCAAGAATTTGATTTAATTAAAATAATATACATTTTTTAATCTAATTAACCTTTTTTTAAATCTATAAAAACTAACTTACTTATTTTGTTATTTAGTTGTAATTAATTATCTCTACTCAATGCATAAAAATTATTTACTAAAACTGTTTTTAATTGTTCAATATCAATAATCTCATTATTAGAAAATATAGTAACGTCTGCATTAGAGTTAATAATTCTATCAATAAAAGTACTGTGATTTCTAATGTACTTCAAAAAAATTATGTAATTCTTGTAATTGTCTTTTTTATTATTAATATCTTTATTTAATTTTTTCTTAAGTCTATTTTGATGAAACTTAAATAAATTATTATAGGGTGACTTTTTATTGTCTTTAAGAAATAATAAGGTTTTATATTCTTGTTGCTTATTTGAAAGTGAATAATTTAATTCAATTTCTAATTTATTGTAAAATTTATATTCACTTATTTTTTTAATAGATAAACCAATATAATAAATAAATAATGCTAAACAAATTAAAAAAGCTAATGAGTATAAAGATATAAATAAAATATTGTTATTTGAATTAAAAGCAATAAGTATAAGAAATATAAAAAACATAATAATTGCTATTAAAAAGTAAATAAAATATGCAAGAAAAAATGACCATTTTTCATTTTTATATAAAATCATTTTCTCTTTATTGAATAGTAAAAAATTACCAAAAATACTTTCTAATGTTTTTACTTTAAACTTTAATGATTCTAAAAAAATTAAATAACTCCCTATAGACAAAGATAAATTAACAAAGAAATACACAAATAAAATAACTAAATCGTAAAGCATCTTTTTTTCTCCTATTTTTCATTATATTGTTTGTCTAAAAATTTTTTTCTATTTTATAAAAAAAACTACATTTTTAAAAAAATTATGATAACTTTCTTTTAAGAAAGTTTTTTATAACTTTCTTAAAAGAAAGATGGGTGATGATATGAGTAAGAAGAGCACTAGTAAAGTAACTAGTTCTAAAGTTGCTACAAAAGCTTCTGCTGCATTGAAAGATGGAAGAAGTAGCGCAAGAACTAAAAGTATTGCTGGAAGTGCTTTAGCACAAGCTAAAGGTAAAGATAAAAAATAATTTTAAAAAGAGCATATGCTCTTTTTTTATTCATAATCTTTTAAAAAGTTTTTGAGCATTTCTAAAGCTTTAAAACGATGACTTAATTGTTGTTTTTGTTCAAAGCTCATTTGAGCAACTGTTGAGTCATATCCATCAGGAATAAAAATGCGATCATAAGCAAAACCATTATCCCCAATTGGCTCATAGCCAATTTTTCCTGCAAACTGAGCACTAAAAACTTTACTGATATTATTTTTAGTGTCAACTAAAGCCAATGAGCATTGAAAGTATGCTTTTCTTTGATCATCACTATTTGCTTTTTTATCAATCATTTCAATTAACTTATGATTGACTTCATCTCAACTAGTGATCTTTTGACCAAATCAACGTTTTGAATGAATGCCTGGAAAACCATCTAAAATAGACACACAAAGTCCTGAGTCATCAGCAATAACAATACCTTCAACTCTTTTTGCTAAATATTGTGCTTTGATTAAAGCATTTTGTTCAAATGTATCTCCAGTTTCAGGGATATCAAGATTTGTGTCATAATCTTTTAAAGATTTGATAGTAAAGTTTTTTAAGTGATATTCAAATTCTTTGATTTTTTGGTCATTGTTAGTAGCTATTCAGATTGTTTTCATAATGTCTCATTTCTAATTTATTATTATTTAAATATATTTTTGTAATAAACTAAAATTATAATACTACTAAAAGATTAAAAGAGGAAATGATATATGAGTTTTAAAGGATTAACAAATCAAATTGAAGTTAGTGAAGATAAGGTTATTAAAACCTCAACAATTATTAGTGAAGCATATTTAGATAAAAAAAATGAAGCAAGTATTTTAATTGAGTTTGTAAGTTTAGATCAAGATATCATGGTAAAACCACGAACTGTTGAATTTAAAAATGATCGTTTAGTTTCAAGTTTTCGCATTTTAAAAGATTATCAAAGTTTAGAAAGTTTAGCAATTGATGAACATATTCTAGACTTAGTTGTTGAAGGAATTCAAAAAATGCATCAAATAAAAATTCACCCTTTAATTATTAAAAAATTTGATTTTGTAAATTTTTTAGAATTTTTTGTCAATAATGTTAAAAACCATTCGTTTTATTTAAGTGAGAAGATTGAGGTTGTAAAAGAATATGGAGCACATCTACAAAATGCTGAATTTGTAGTAAGCCACAATGATATGGTTCCTGGAAATATCTTAATCCATCAAAACAATGATATTAAGTTTATCGATTATGACTATGTAAAATTAAACAACCCCCTATTTGATATTGCAAGTTTCATAACCGAAACCCTTAATGACAATACAGATATGATTAAAAGTTTTGTTAAAAAAGCGATTGAAAAACAAATTATGAAACAAAGTGATATAGATGATTTAAACAAGTGCATAGCTTATCAAGATGTGTTGTGAACATTATGGGCAAACTATATGTATGAAAAAACCAATGAAGAAATATATTTACAAATTGGTCAAGAAAAGTATGAAAGAACAAAAAATAGAATTAAAATTTAATCCTATTTTTTTTATCTTCTTTTTTCTTCGCTTTTTCTCTTTGTTTTTGTTCTTTTAAATCAAGCTTTTCACTTAAACTTATTTTTTTCATTCTTTCTTTTGCTTTTTCAAGTTCATACTCTTCATCAATTTTGTGTTGTAACAATTCTGCTTTTTGATCTATTAATTTTTGTTTTTCTGCTAATTTATCTAGATATTTTTGATATTTAATTGCCCTATTAATTAATCTTTGTTCTGTTAATGTTCCTTCATTATATGCTTCTAAATTTTGCTCTAACTTCAATTTTCGTCCAAACTCTAATACTCTAAAAATATATGTTAAAAATACCCCTACTGTTATACCTATAATTCCAATAGCTAAAGCTATTACAAACTTAGCAATAATTACAGTTGTGTCATTTCTGTGAAAAATATAGCTTGTTGCAATAACTGATATTAAAATAAAGTTAAATGTTATTGAATAAGTAAAATTGTCTGCTTTATGAAATTTTGCCTTATAAAATAAATAAGTTATTAATATTGTGTAACATAAATATAAAACACAAACCAAACTAACATATCCCCCGGTTGGAGAAGGTAATTTTGTGTTCATAGTAATTAAAAAATCATCACCTAAAAGTACTCAAATAGCTATTCCAGGAATAATTGCTTCTAAAAATACAAATCCAGCACTTTTAAAAAAGTCAGTTCTTTGCTCGTTAAAATTAACCCACATTTGTTTTAGTTTATTTGAATTATTTTCCATAAGTGTATTTTCCTCAAATATATCTATAACTATATACTCTTTTAATAAAAAAAACATCATATATATGTGTTAGATAAAATTTATCTAACAATATTATATGATGTTATTCAATTCTTTTTTTAATATGGAGCGGGTGAAGGGAATCGAACCCTCACAGTCAGCTTGGAAGGCTGAAGTTCTACCATTAAACTACACCCGCAAAACAAATACATTGAGATAATATATCATTTATTTTCTCAATGCAATAGTTTTTTTTAAATTTATTAATTTTATTTACTAATTATAGTTATATTTCAGCTGTATTTTGTTGCATCATCTTTATTATTGTTTGGATATATTTGATTGTCGATAGCGTATTTAATATTTGCAAAGTCAAATACTAAATTACCTGAATAAACATCTTTTAATTTATCTACAATCATTCCACCTCTAGCAAGCAATGATATTCCATGCCCATCATTTGTTTCAAGATGCATTGCACTAAAATCAAATGTTCAACTGTAATTGTCTTGTAAGCCTGTATTTTTAATGTAATTTGCATAGCTACTCAAAGAATCATATTTTAAAGATAAAATATTATTGACCATTGATTGACTACCTTCTGCTGTATTACCATTTGAAATTTTTGGCATTTTTGTTCACATATTCTCTTTAATACCAGTTTCTGAAGCTGGGGTACCATTGAAATTAGCTAATGATTTACCATCAGCCTTAACTCTGTACTTACCACTTCAGTAACTATCGTATTGCAAGTCAGTTGTTTTAAAACCATAAACCTTGTTTCTTGCTAAAATTCCTGTTTCTAAACTATTGTATATTGTATGGAAAAGAGAACTTTGTTTAAAGAAATTTTCATTTAAACTTGACCCACTACTTGCAAGATTATATGATTCAATGTCACTTGATTCAGATTGATTATATGAAGTTAATACTTCAAAGCTAGGTAATAGTTGTTTGTAACCACCAACTTGAATAGCCAAGTTATTTAAAGTTAAGTACCCTAATCTCATACTATTTTGTAAGTTTTTATTAGTTTTTAATTTATCGATTGTATAGTCTTGATAAATTGTATCACCAAAATTTTTTGCATCGGCTTTTATTTTACTTACCTCATTTGTATAAAGATCACTAATATTTAATTTGAATGATTCTTTTGCAATATCATGTATCATATTATTTACTTTAATTACTTTGTTATTAATTGTTACATCTAAATCGTTTAAATTCTCTGGTTGACCACCCTTAAATAAGAATTCATATAATTGTTTAGATGAATAATTTTTACCTTCTAATTTAGCTTCATCTTTTCAAAGGAAACCATTTTTTTGTGTGCTAGGAGTGTATTCTTTATTGGCCTCAAACTTAGCTATGTTTTTATATTCCTCGAAAAAATAATCGCTATTGTTGTATTCAACAAATGTAAAGTTTGTGTTTTTTTCAAATACATCATTTATTTTTTTTATAATTTCATTTTTTCCTGTTTTATTTATATAATCTTCTAATTGAGTTTTGTAACTATTATCTGTATATGGTTTATTTACTTTATCTTCTGATATTTTAAACTTCTCATTGTTAAATGCAAATGTATCACCATATGTTTTATCATCTAAAACACCAGCATACCTTATTGATTTTATAACTTTGTTTACAGCCTCTTCTGTTTGCTTGTTAGAAGTTAAACCATATGTAAAATTATTTATAAAATTAAACTGACTTCTTTGATTATTTGCGTCTTTATAATAAACAACATAATTACAATCAACTTTTACTGTTGCAACTGTATTATCTGATATTTCATTATATGAAGCCATTAATGTGTCAAAATTTAAAGATAATTCAAAATTTTCATCAAAATTTTCAGAATAATTAATTACTTTATACACTTCTTTGTTATATACATCTTTTACAGCTTCTACAATACCAAGTCAATTTATTATGGTTTTTATGTCTGATAATAGTAAAATTTTTTGTTGATTGGTTAATGTGTCTATTTTTTTCATTTTACCATTTTCACTATTTCCAACAATTTTTTTCAATTCTGGTAGATTTAAAATTTTTTCTTTTAATGAAGTCTGTCCATTAACTAACTGATCCAATTTATATAAATTAGATTTTATTTTTAATAGTTGATCTTGAATTACTTTTTGCACTTCTTTTTTTAAAGCATCAACTAAAACAGAAATTGTATTGTTTGTTGTTTGTTGTTCTTCAGTTTTTTCTTCCGGTTTTTCGGCGGCATCATTTTTGTTACATGCAAATACCGCAGTTGATGCAGAAGTTGTTAGTCCAACTGCTGCTAATAAACTTAATAATTTTTTCATTTTTTTCTCTCCTTCTTTTTTAAATTATATATGTAAAATATATGAAAAAAAATTTTAAAAATCATTTTTTTAATAAATGTTCATTTTTCTAAATTTTGAGTATGATAGAAGTAAAAATAATACAGAAAGTCCTAAAAATGTATATAAATAAATGTCTGGATGTATGTAATTGTCATAACTATTCGGGACAATTGAACCATTTTCATTTATTTGTATATTGTATTGTGTATAAGATAAGAATAAATTTTGTTGATCATATAGAAGTATTTTTGAGTCACTGTAAGGTGTGAATCATATATCGTCATAAGAGTATCCAGAATGATAAGTGTAAATGCTTCACAAGCTATAAAAAGGGTTAATTTTTGAATAAATGTTAAAAGTTTTTCTTTCTGATAAATATTTATTTCATTGATCATCATTTGTTACAACGGTTTTATTTATTAGGTTTTTATAAGTTGTAATATAAGAAATAAAATAATTTTCTAATATTCTCATAGCTAGTTCTACTGGGTTATTTAGAGTACTTTTAATGAAAGTTTCAAGGTCTTTGTTTGAATTATCTATAAACACCAAATCATCAGATTTAACTAAATCATTAAAAAAGGAGTTATAAATGGAATTAAAAGCTTTTTGATTTAAACCAATGCTACAAGGCACATCACTAGAACAAAAATTTTCGTCTAAGTTTACACTACTTTTACTGCTTAAAAACGAGAAATCTCCAAAGTAATTATAAAATGATGATTGTACATCAACAAATCTACTTATTAAATAATTAGTAAAATCGAGCAAATCTTGTTTTATATTTTTTAAATTAGTGTCGTTTTCTTTCTCTATATTTTCTTTTAATTCTGCTAAATTTAAGACTTTTTTATCAAACACGACATCTAAAGTGTACTTGTATTTTGGGTTCAATTCATTTGAATCATAAACTCACGCGTTGGGTACGTTGGCATTATTTTTTAAATCCATAGATCTTATTTTCAAATTTGGAATTTTAAATTCATTGTTTAATAATCAATCTTGTGTTAACCCCATACTACTTCAGTAATTTATTCTTAATTTCTTGTTAGCGTCGTTTCCAATGTTACTTTTATCTATGTTATTATCTGGTGAATTTAAAAAATTATTTAAAGATTCTGATAAATACTTAAATTTTATTTTACCTTCCTGAACATATTTTTGAAAATCTAGCGCCTCATATATATCACTTACATTATAAATCTGATCGATGGTATCTGAATTTTTACTTTTAAATCCTATTCTTGTTATTTGTTCATTTGTAACTAAAAATTTATAAGGTAAATTTGCCACAAATGTAAATGCTAATAATATCGAAAGAATTGTCATAGAAATTTGACCATTTATATATAAAAATAAAAAGGTTACAAAATTATTAAGAATAAAAAGGATAACTATCGAGAATCAAAATAAAGTAAATATTTTTGAAAATATTACTTTTTGCATTGAAGAATCAAAATTTCCTGCTTTCAAAACTATAAAAAATGTTAAAAATGATATAAAACTCTGTATAAAAATTACTATTAAATTAATAAATAGTATCGAAAAAAAAAGATTAAATCTAGAGACATGGTTAGAGATAGTCACAAAAATAGTTCTATCTTCAATTTTTTTTATAAATAAAAATTGACAGTTTCTTATAACATTTAAAAACATTAAAACTCCTACATAAAAAAGAGCAAAAAAATCAAAGATCTTTACAAAATTATCGCCAGACTTTATAAAAATTATATATATAGAAAAAATCAAACTATAAAAAAAGGAAACAATATTAAAATATATAAATCCTTTATCAAAAAATAAATTAAAAAATAAAAACTTAGATATTTTAAAAATATTTAAGTTTGCTGCTTTTTTTATGTTATTTAAGTTCAAAATAATCACCCTTTAATAATCAATTAGTAAAATATTTATTTTTTCATTAATCTTGTATTAAATTTATACATTCATATAAACAACAACACTATAAAATTCTTCTTTGCCATTTACATAATTAATATATTTTTTTTGTAAAAAAAATCTCATAAAATCTTTTATCAACAAGTAAATATTTTTTTTGTATAATATTATTATAATACTTTTTTTTCAATTTTTACAATTATAATGAACCTTCTGGTAGGGTGTTTATTTTGATTAAAAATTTTGTAAAAAGTAATGTTTATTTTTAGTTTCTCAATCTAAACATCATCATATAAAAAATAAATAATTTAAATTCACTCAAAAAAATAATTTAATTAAATTTATTTATTTTTTACATTATTAGTAACATCTTTATTTAAGTTATCAAATTCATAACTGTTTATACTTTTGTATGCCAAGTTAGAAGTTCAATTTAAAAATACACCAATAGCTCATGCAACAACTATCAGTGAAATTAATCCAACAACAAATAAAGCCGGTCCCACATTTGTTCAATCCATCTCAGGATAAGGAAATGGATTAAATCCAGGATTTTTACCATTTGAATTACTTCTAACCCCAGGATAATATTCTAATTCAAAGAATGCTCTTATGATTGCATATGTTAGATATGGAATCAGCATTATATATACATAAAAACTATATTTTTTCATATATTCTTTTGTTTTAATAAGTGATTTTGCAAAAACATAAAAATAAATAAATGAAATAATTGGTGTTAACATATGTTCTAAAATTGATTTAATGATGTTATATCAAGTGTTGAAACCAATAAATGGCTTATCAGTGACTTTTGTATAAATTAAATCAACATTATAAACGATAAACTCAATTAAAACCAAAGCCATAATAGAAGTAAAAAAGTTTTTACCTCTAACTCATTGAGGCATTGCGTTTGGTTTAAAAAAGGCAATAATGTTTAAAATACCATATATTGAAGTAAACATTCCCACCCAAACCGATAAATATATGGTTTGACTCATAACTGCAATATCAAAATCTTGTGTTCTTGTACTAAAAGTTCCTTCATTTGGCTCAATAATTGAAAAAATTGTATCAAAAACAATACAAAATATTGGAATTATTGCAAACCAAAAGTAAAAAGTTAACTCTAATTTTTTTGGTAAATTAGGTGCCATTGTATCTTCCCTATTCTATAATCAATAGAATTATTCTAGCATACGAGTAGCAAATTAAAGTTTTTTATAAATTTATTTATTTATTTAATTTTATTTTTATGCAATTTTTGGCGTATTATCAATTTTTTCTGCGATTAATAAAAATAGAGTCAATAAAGCATGTGCTCTGTATTTATAATCACTATTTGCAGAGTAATTAATCATTATTTTATTTCACCCTTCAACATCTGGTGTTTCCGTGATGTGATTGGCAGTTGTTACTAAAAAGACATTTTTAGATATTTTTTCAAGATATTCTAATATTCTAGATAAAGTTAATGTATCTCTTCCTGTCATTAACACAAGGATCAATTGGTCTGTAAAGTCAAAGTGACGAACTATTTCTAAATTAATAGAACTATCCATAACTCTAACATCCACTCCTTGATTTATTAAGATATTTTCAAAGTGCTTCGCTACAGGCATGCTTTGGAATGAAGGTGCAATTCATAATTTTTTATCTTTATTGATTTCACTTGCTAATTTTAAAATAAAATCTGAGCACGTCATAACTCAGTTATTAATGTGTTCTAAATGCTCGGTATCGAGATTATGGTAATCAATTTCAGCATGATTGGGTTTTGCTTTCATTGCATTTTCATGCTCAATTTTCAGTCTAATTATTAGCTCTTTATAACCCTCACAAAGAGCAGCTTTAGAGAATTGTGTAATTGTTGACATAGAAACAAAGCAAGCCTCTGCAAGTTCGTTCTGTGATTTAAATATTCCTTCATTAAAATCATCTAAAATTTTTTTTGCAATTGATTTAAATGTGGTATTTCGATTATCTTTAACAAGATTTTCAATTCTTTCGTAAATAGAAGTCATATAATTACTCCATTCTATATCGTTTGTAATATTATATTATATTTTTGACATAATTTACAATCTCGTTTACGATTTGTTTATAATTAGTATAATTATGCATAAATCATTGTACATTATCGTATTGATTTTTAAATCATGTTATTTGTCTTCTTGCATATCTACGATTATTTCTTTGCATTAAAGCTATCGTTGTATCATAATCATATTCATTTTTTAAGTAACCTATAATTTCAGGCCCACCAATGCATCTTAAAGCTTGGGCTTCATGATTTTTATCATTATCTAATCAAGCCTTTTCAATTTCTTTAAATAGTCCTCTATCGGTTAATGCTAGAACTCTGTTGTTTATTTTTTCATGTAAAGCACTTCTGTCAGGGTTTATGCCAATGATAATAAGGTTATTATAGTAATATTCTTTATTGTTTAAAATTACATCACTTTTTTTGGTTTTGTATAATTCTTGTATTTCTAAAGCCCTTATTATGCGATACCGATTGTTAGGATGTATTTGCTTTGATTGTTCTGGATCTGATTTATTTAATTTTTCTCAAAGTTGAGAATTGTTTAATTGGTCAAATTGTTTCGCAAATCCTTCAATGTGATCACTTGAACCAAAATTGTATTTCATTATCAATGCACTTATATATAATCCAGTACCTCCAACAATAATTGGGGTTTTGTTTCGTTTTAAAATATCTTCAATTATTTCTCGTCCTTCTTTTTGAAATTCAGCTACTGAGTAGCTTTCATTAACTTTTTTAGTTGATAATAAGTGATGAACGATTCCTTCTTTTTCTTCTTCTGTAACTTTATTTGTGGCTATGTCTGTGCCTTGAAAAATTTGAGTTGAATCAGCATTAATACATTCCCCATTAAATTCTTGAGCTAATTTAATTGATAACTCAGTTTTACCTGAAGCTGTTGGTCCTACAATAACAATTATTTTGGGACTCATATAAACCTCCATTTTATTTATTTTTTAAATAAACTATTTGTTAATTCACTTAAAAAATGAATAAAAAAAATATTTCCACCCGCTATAAAATGCATGAGATAGGAAATACCAATTTATAGAGCGGTTTTGGACACTCACGCAAACTTAAAGAATAACATAAATATTCTTGCGTCCCGAAGGACAATATTATTATATTATATTTTTTGTTCTTTAACATTATGTTTTTGCATTTAATAAAAAAATAGTTACCCTAAATCTGGTAACTATTATGATATTACTTACTACTTAAACTTTCCATTAATTTTTTAACCATTTCATCTTTAATGATGCGATTGGCAATTTCACTTACATCTTTATTGTTTAATAATTCTAAACCATTCATATTGTCATCCGTATTAATGCTTGTTTCGTTTTTTTTCATATGTCTCTCCTATTTGACTATTCTAAGTTTATCACTAAATTTTTAGAAATAAAATCATAAATTTTAATTCTAATTTCTTCATCTGTTAACTCTTTTCCTTGGTTTATTTTTATATTATTTACACTATCTTGATAATCTTGATTTTGTTGATGTTCTTGGTTTGTAATTATTTCATGGACAAATATTTCAAATGTATCAATATCTTTAATATCACTATGTTTATTGCCATAAAAGTTCATTGAGAAGTAGTTTACATAAAATAATGTAAATAATACTGCACTTCTCTTATTTCCGTTAGATATAAAGTGACCTCTACAATATCTAAAAAGTAAATCGATTGCTTTATCTATGTGATTAATACTTTCATCTTGTCATTTATATAATAGCATTGAACTAATAGCTGATTTTTGGGCCCCGTTTAAATAATCTGGAACAAAGCTTTCTGGACCAACTTTAGTACTATAACTTGGTAAACTATTCATCATCAATGACATACCTTTGATAAATGTCTCATAAAAGGTTTCTGTTGTTAAAATTTCGCTACTTACATATAGTAAATTTATTTTAATAGTTTTGTTATTAAATTCTGATATTTCAATAGAATTCAAAAGATTATTATTGCTAATATATTTTATATTTTTAGGATTTATCTTATAAAACCTAATTGTGTTAGTTAATAATTTGTCAAATAATTCCCTATCTCTATCATTGAAAACAGAATAAGTAATTTCTAAAAAACCTTTTTTAGACATTTTAAAAACTAGCTTTTCTCCTTCTCGTGAGCATAGGAATAGATCATAATAAACATAATATACCCCTCACTTTTTAATGTATTTATTATATTGTAAAAATTGTCATTATACAAGAGTTTGAACACTAATGAGTTAATTAACTTATATCTTTTAAATGACTTATAATCTCTTTTCTAATCTCTGTTGCACAATTTTTAATATGTAATGAAATAACTTTTAAAATATCACTTTTATCAACTACATAGTTTAATTTATTTTTTTCAAGATTATAGCGATAAATAGGAAATTTGTGATTTAAGTAGAAATCTCCTGGTATCGGTACAATGGAACTTGTTGAAGTTTTTTGCATTGAATAAAAGAACTTAACATCAAAAGAAGATACTTTATCTAAAATTTTATTAGACTTTTGTGTATTTTTATTACTTAATTGAAAGTAAATATATACTTTTTTACCACCAAATTTTTTACCTTCTAAAGTAATTGTTTTTTTATTTTTAAATAAAAATTGTTGTATTCTTAGAAGTTTTTTAAATGTTTTAAACAAAAACCTTCAATCTGATGTTTCATACTCAGATAATATGGTTCTGAAATAAATAAAAAATTCGTATAAATAAAAGTTTTTTTCATAAAAATGAATATCATCTGATTCTACTCAATCAAGTAATAGTTTTTTGTAATCTCTATTTCTAACATCTTCAATCTTCAAAGTTGCTCAAATAGTAACAACAGAAGAAACAACTGCTCCAACAAGAGTTGCTATAAAACTTATGACTATATCTCCCCATGCATCCATAAAACTTAGATAAAACTCCTTTTCTTAAAATAATGTCATTTAAACATTTATGTTAATAATTTTATTCCTTATTAAAGATTTTTACAAATATACTTTAAAATATTAATGTAGAAATATATATGGAGAAAAAATGAAAGCAAGTTTAAAAGAAGAACTAATAAAAGCAAGAAATGGTAAATATGCTGTTCCTGCGTTTAACTTTGATAATTTAGAAATGATGAAAGGAATTATTGAAGCTGCAGAAGAAGAAAAATCACCAGTTATTCTGATGGTAACTGAAAGTGCTGCCAAATATATGGGGTTAGACTATGTATTTTCCTTTGCAATGACAGCAACTCAAAATGCATCTGTTCCAGTAGTATTACATTGAGATCATGGATTTGATATTGAATTAATCAAAAGAGCAGTTGATGCTGGGTTTTCGAGCGTAATGCTAGATTCATCATTAAAACCATTAGATGAAAATGTAAAAGAAACCTTAGAAATTGTAAAGTATGCAAGAAGTAAAGGTGTTGATGTTGAATCAGAAATTGGTCATGTTGGTGGAAAAGAAGACGATAGAAACTCAGCTTCAAATGGTTATACAGATATTAATGAAGCATTAGAGTTTGAAAAACAAACACAAATAGATGCATTAGCAATTGCAATTGGTACTAGTCACGGTTTATTCAAAGGTGAAATCAAATTACAATTTGATTTATTAAAAGAATTAAACGAAAAAATTAAAACCCCTCTTGTGCTTCATGGTTCAAGTCAAGTTCCTCTAGAAGATTTACAAAAAGCTATTAGTCTTGGAATAACAAAAATTAACATTGGAACAGATTTAAAAATAGCTTGTGCACAAGGTATCAAGGATTGATTTGAAAAAAACCCTGGTGGTTATGATGCAAGAAAATATGGAAGAACTGGTGTGGACTTTGTAAAGGTTGAAGCAAAGAAAAAAATCCAAGCTTTTGGTTCAAACAATAGAGCATAAAAAAATTCAGATTTAAAATCTGAATTTTTTATTATTGTTTGTTTGTTTCTACATTAGTACTTAGAGATATCAGATATTCATCATAAATTTTTTGTAATTGAACAGCTACGTGTTCTACATCTGTTCCGACAATTAGTTGTAATCCTTCGGTACCAAGACGTTTAACACCAAAGATACCTAATTTTTTAATTTCTGCATCATCAATACCAGTTTTATTATCTTTTACAGTTAATCTTAATCTAGTACTACAGTTATCAATTTTTACGATGTTATCTAGTTTTACTATATCCCCGATATTTGCAGCTAATTTAGCATATTTTTCATTTTTACTTCCTTTATCTGCTTTTTCTTTTGGACCACCTGGATGAGGACCTGGATGTCCTTCGTGTGCTTCAATTGCATCTCTACCTGGTGTTTTAATATCCATTTTTTTAATTATTATTGTAAATGTGAAGAAGTATGTTGGGAATGCAAGTCCTGCAAGTACAAACATCCACAATGGATTTGAGAATATTCCATACATTGATCCATTTGTTAATCCTTCATATTTACTCATTCCTCATGATGTTGCAAATGAGATTATGTAGTCAATAAATCCACCACTAAATCCAAATCCAATATGCATGTGCATTGCAACCGCTAAAGCTGCAAAAATGGCTGTAAATAAAGCATTTATTACCAATAGTATTGGTCCCACAAATATAAATGAGAATACTAACGGTTCATCAATACCAGTTAAAGCTGCAACTACTGCAACCCCAACTAAGAATGTTGCTGTTTCTTTTCTTCTATTTTTTTCAGCACAATAGATCATAGCAACGGCTGCTCCAGGAAGTCCTCCTCAGAACATTGGGAAGTAACCTGTTTGGAAGTTACCTGATACCATAGATTTTTGGAACGCATTTATATCCCCGAATATTGTAAATGATTGTGCTCCATTGTTAGTTCCTTTTAATAATCCTTCTGGTAATCCACCATCTCTAATATTAAAGAAGTCTCTTCAATTTGAGTCATCTATTATTTGACCACCAAAAATGTTATTAGATATACCTTGAGCAACAGTTCTACCAGTTTCTGTAAGGTTTCCAGATGCATCTAGTAATTGACTAGCAGCATCTGTTCCCATCATTTCGTTAAATAATTGTACGTGTCCATAGAAGTCTACAATATAACCTTCTATAGGCATTTGGAATCACAAGAATGTATTTATAATGTGGTGCAATCCTGTTGGTTGTACCATTCTGTTTATAAATCCATATAAGAAAGCTCCTGGAATTGCTCATGAATCTCCAGAAGATACCAATTTACCAAATGAAATTAAGGCAAATTGGAATCAAGGTCATATTATTGCAAATGCGAATGCTACTGGAATAGAAGCTACCATAATAATCATAGGTACAAATCTTCTACCCCCAAAGAATGATAAAGCCTGAGGAAGTTTTACACTTCTAAATTTATTGTATGATCAAGCTGATAAACAACCTGCAACAATACCTCCAAGCACACCTATGTTTAAGATGTATTTACCACCAATAACCCTTAACTGGCCATCAGCAAGTCCATACTATGGGACATAGAATAAACTTGAGAAGCTTCCTCCCGCTCCATCCTGTCAAATCTTTGAAGAATCTGTTTGTTCAACTTGTCCTCAAGCTGAAAATGTGTTTACTTTGCTATAGAACAATTTAGGCAATCCACCTTCATTTAGCATTGTTACTAAAATCAAGTAGAAAGCCGCTCCAACTAGCGCTGCCTCACCTCTTTGATCTTTTGATAAACCAAACGCTGTTCCTATCGCAAATAACAACGGTAAATTATCAAAAATTGTTGCACCAGGTTTACCTATTATAAACCCAATTCATCATCCTGCATTAGGTGACCCAGCTTGAACTGGGTTTAATTCCATAGCAAGAGAACCAAATCTGTTTAATAGAGCAGCAAAAGGTAACAAAGCAATTGGGTACATAAGTGATTTACCTAAACCTTGTAATTTAACAAGCAAATGACTAAAAAATTTATTTTTTGGTTTTGGATCATTACTTAAGACTTCTTTTTTTTGTTTTTTATCTTTTTTTTCTACTAAAGTCTCCATATTAATTTCCTTTCATAATTTTATTATAGAAAAAAATATGAAAATTTTTTATTTTTTTTGGAAATTTTTTGCATTTATTTGAAATAAATTGCTAAATAATGTCAAATAATGTCAAACTATTTAGTCATTTCAACAATAAACATTGATAGACAAAAAATTGATATTAATGCCAAAGTAAATACTAAAAATACTTTAAACCATTTGCTAAAAAATATAGCCATAAAGCTTTGACCTGAGTTTTTTAAATTAACTGGATTTTTAATCCCAGATTTTGATCATTTAAATAAGTAAAGTAAATATACAACTAGTAAAACTGTGCTAACTAAAAATCCTACCAATAGAGCGATAGTCAATAAGCTCATTACTAAAATTCTCCTTTATAAACTGTAAATTTTTTAACTACTCTATTTACTTCTCCTGTTGGACATGGATTATCAGGTGTGAATCCTTGTTTTTCAGATTGTCTCAAAGCAAATATTTGGAAAAACATTATGTAATGTAATGCTATATAGATATTATTCAATTCATTATTTTCTAGATTTATATATTGAACTCTGTCAAAATTTTTATTATTAGAACTATTTTCTAACACAAATAAATTGTTTACTTTATTTTCATCATATATTTCTTCAATTAAATCTTGTTCGAAATTTCTCATTCTAGATTCACTTGACATCAAAAAGAAAATTAAGGTTTTATCAGACAAGATTGATTTAGGTCCATGTCTAAATCCAAGGAATGTATCATAAAAAGTTGCATAAGTTCCTTGAGTTAATTCTAGAAGCTTTAGACGGGCTTCTTTTGTTAAACCATAAAATTCACAATCTCCTAAAAATACTAATCTATCTATATTTTTTAAATCAATTATATTTGTGAATTCTTCTGCTTTATTTAAAGTATTATTTGCTAGTTCATAAAACTTATTAAATTTATCAAAAGAATCATCTTTTACCATATATGAAAATAGTAATGAAGAAGCTAATAACATTGAGCTAAAGCTAGAAGTCATAGCAAATCCTTTATCATTAGTTTCAGGTGGCAATAAAATTGCATCCATATTTTTTAAAACATCTTTTAATTTATATAATTCCCCTTGTTCATTACAAGTAACTACAATGTGATGTGCATTTTTTGAAACTTGATTTACAAGTTCAACAGCAGCAACCGATTCAGGAGAATTGCCACTTCTAGCATAAGATACTAATAGAACTTTTTCATCTTTTTTAATATATTTTAAAGGGTTAACAACAATACTGGTTGTTGCAATACTATGTATATCCAATCCTTTTTCAATAAAGTAATTATAAATTGTGTCTCCAACAAATTGACTTGTTCCAGCTCCTGTTAAAATTATTTTATAATCTTTGTACTTAGTTGCTAAATTTTGATATTCTCCTTTGTTACTTTCAAACATTTCAAAAACTTGTTTTCACATTTCAGGTTGTTGATAAATTTCTTTTTCTGTATAACTGTTATTGTTCATTTGTTCCTCCAAAAATTACTTTTACATCTCAATTTAAATCTTTGATTATATCCTTAGTTTTATCATCTGTTACAAGATAATCTACTTGTGACATGTTACACATTAAGTTAACTCCATAACTTAAAAATTTGCTAGAATCAGCAAGTAAAACTAATTGTTTTGTTTTTGTCATAACTTCTTGCATCAAGGTTGATTCTGGTTCAAAGTCATCATATAAATTTCCTGCTTCATCAACACTAACACAAGAAAAAAATGCCTTAGAGAATTTTTTGCCTTCAATTCATTTTTTAATGTTATTACTAAAAAACACTTGAGTTTTTTCTCTAAAAAAACCACCCAATAAATATACATCTGCAATATTTTCATTTTTTCATGCTTGTAAAAAAACAGGAAATGAATTAGTGATCAATAATCTTACTCTTTTATCAATTAGTTTTACAAAGTTTTCGATTGATGTTCCTCCTGAACAAAAAATAACTTCATCTTTTTCTAATAATTCAGCAGCTTTGTGACCAATGATTTCTTTTTCAGCTTTATTTTCCCTTGTTTTTTCAACTCTTGTTTTTTCAAATTGATCATATATTTTAGAAGTTACTGAACCAAAAGAAAGAAGAACTTTATTCTCAGATTCAAGTTCTTTTAAGTCTCTTCTTGCGGTTGATTCATTTATACCCTTTGACTCTAAAAGTAATAATAAATTTCTAGTTTCAATAAAACGTTTTTCATTGACAACATCTAGTATTATTTTTTTTCTTTCATGTTTATGCATATTAAAACCTCTTGTAAATATAATAACTTAAAATAAAAAAATATTTTGAAAGTTTTTGAAATAAATTGATTATTTTAGTAAATTTTTCCATTAAAAAAGAGCTTAATCGCTCTTTGTATCACTAACCAGTTCATCAACTTCTTGATTGTTTTTTTGCTTTTTAGCTTTTATGTGATTAGCAAGTATATATCCAATAATTATTAGACTAGCAACAAGTGCGCATGCATTTGCAATATATAATTGCATTTGAGCAATTAATAAACCATAAGCAAATCACAAAACAGCGTTTAAAAATGTTAATATAAACATAATTAATGATAAAGATTTTGTATCTCTAGTTCTCATAACTTTTATAACCTGAGGTAAAAGCATTGTTAAACTAGTTGTAAATCCAAGTCAGCCGATAACGTTACCTATTATATCTAAAGTAGATTGACTCATAATTTGCCTCCTTTACAAAATGTATAATATGATTATACAAAATTCTTAACCGTCAAAGCAAATTATCAAAAGTGTACAATGTTTTTTTAAAATTATTTTGATATATAAAATACTGATTTGTCAAATTTTCCATATTTTAAAATTATTTTATTTTTATTATGGCTTAAAGCATGAATTTTAATTACATAAATTTTGCTATCTTCAAAAAATGTTGATTTTTCAATTTTTAAATCAGTTTTTTTATTGAATTTTATTTTTAGATCTATATTCTCTACTGCATTAAAAACTTTGATTATAAAAATTTCAGAATAAAAAGTAAAACTTTGTAATTGTTGAATTTCAGGTAATTTAGGCAAAGAAGTGTAATGAATATTTTCTTTATAATTATTTGGGTAATTAGTTGCTAACTTTTCAATATCTTTGTTCTTATCCATATTAGCTAATGTTGGTAATAAATACCTGTTTTTTGATTTTATTATAAAACCATGATTTCCCAAAGATTTAGCCAATTTATTATAGTATCGATAAATTATAAATATTTGAAATATCCCTATAAAATAACATCAGATACTATACTTTTTATACAATAATTCTATTTTATAAGAATTAGGAGTATTGTTAAAAAATATTTTAGTTTTGTTGATAAAGTTAATTCCAAAACCTATATTAATAATATAAAGACAAAAAGCTCAAAAACCACTTAAAAAACCTATGCTAAAATTTGTTTCGATATAACCTAATAAAACAAGCATAAATGGTATAAAATCCATAACAAAAAGAAATACTATAAGATAGTAATACACCTTAAAAGTATTAAAAATAAAATTATCAAGAATTTTATTTTTAACATCATCTAAATGATAGTTATAGTAAAAATACATATTCTTAGACTCTTTACTTTCTCTTATATATAACTCTATGGTATTATTTTTTGTACAAATAAAATAAGTTAAAAAATTTTTTATTAAAAAAAAATAAAAAAATCAGCTATTTATTTACAGCTGATTTTTGATCACTAACAAGATTTATAGTACGGTAGTAGACTTTTTCGCTCTTGTGAGCTCCAAATTTAATTGAGTTGATATCTAAATCAAATGTATAGATGTTCAACATAAATGAAGCTTCACCTTTTTTCCCATTTATTGTGGCAAAATATAGTTTTCATTTTGCATTGTAATCTTCATGTGACTGTTCTGCTTTTAAACTTTCTACATCTTCAAAAATATCATTTAAGTCATATCCTAAATAATTGAAATGTTCTTTAGAAGCAAATTGAATTAAGCTTTCATTTATTTTTGCAACATGTAATCCAGTTGCAGCAATATCATCATATGGCTTATCATAATCATCATTTAATTTATTATCTTTGATTATCAATGGTTTTCCATTTGGAAAAATATTAACTTTTTCTTTATTTGTCAATAAATCAATAACATCTTTATCGCTTTTTAAATTTTTATACTTCAATTCAACAGCTTCTTTTATAGTGGTGCATGAGTTTACAGTTGCTGATATTGATGCCATTGAAGCAACCATACTAAAAGAACTTATGATTGCAATTAACTTTTTCATATTATTTAATCTCCTATTTAGACATTAACTTATCAATACACATAAAAAAATTCCTCGCTTATGAGTGATAGTTCACACAAAATTTAAAGCAAAGAATTTATAACCTCGTATTGATTGTTATTTTAATTTTTTTTTGCAATTTTTTGTCCTGGATTAGGAACTTTTCTAATTTCTATATTAATTTTTCTAGGTTCTACAGTTGCTGATTGGAATAAAACAGTTTTTTTAGTTTTATCTAAAGCATCAGCTGGAACTTTTGTTTCTTTCATATAGTTGTAAATTTCACGTGTTTCTCTTGCTCCTGTAACAACAGCAACTCACATTTCTTGGTGTTTACGTTTAACTTTTGCGTTCATTCAATGCATAGCAACAACGTTGTTTACGTCATCATATTCACCATCTGGATCAACTAAAGTATTAACTCAACCAAATTCTGATTCTAATCCATATTCACTATTTTTCATAATAGCACCTGCAACATCTTTTCTAAAAATTGCTGGGTTAGTTGCTGAAACTGGTTCTGCTTTTTCTCAAATAAATTTTGCTTGTCCTTCTGTTAATTTAATATCTTTGTTAACAATTTTATTTGGTTTTGGGTCACTAGCTTTTTTTCTTGTTTGGATGTGTTGTGATCTTTTTGCGTTAGATGCAGCTCTTTTTACAGCTGCTTTATCTGGTCCTTTTGTAGCCATTTTTGTGCACCATCTTTCTAATGTAAAACATATTTAATTTGATTATTGATTTGGAAATTTCCATAATTACTTCCAAAGCATAGATTAATTATACACCAAAATCTTGCATAATTCTATGAAAAGTTATTATTTAACATAAATATTTAATTTAAATATTTACCAATAATATTTTATACTAAATTTTAAAATAAAAATTAACTTTATAAATTTCGAAATACACTAAGCAAATTTTCTAATTATATTTTCGTGAATATCATCCAAATTATTACCGTAGAATTTAAAACAGTCTAAGAAATAATCATATCCTGTTTTTTTAGATTGCCTTTTTATTTCTTTACAACTAATATACTCTTTTTGTTTTTTAGAAGTATTTATGAATAAAAAATCCATATCATTTAAAAAAGTAGCTAGAAAACTTACTAATGCACTATAAAATATTTTTTTTACTTGAGGATATTGATAGTTTTCAAAATTTTTTAATAGATCTAAAAATATATCAGATGGTATAAATTCATAATCGTATTTTAAAGTGCTTCTATTTAAAACTATATAATTAAATTTAATGTTACTTTCTACTATTATATTGAAAGAACATAAAACATCAATATATTGTCTTATAGCAGATTTAGAGACTGGTTCATTTCTAGAAGATGATGGTGTTATATTTTGATCTACACATTTTAACAAAAACTTTTCATTTTGGTTCTCAATTTGAATATTTGTAGATTTGTATTTGTCAGGTAATTTAGAGTAATATAAATAAAAATTATCCATGATTGAAGCAATTTTTGTACCCATTTTTCAAAAAATAAAATTATCTTTTTCTGAAAAAATATTTATAATATCTTGTATTTTATTTAATTTCATATATTTCCTCAATTAAAATATTAGATAATTTGATCGTTCTATTTTTAATAGTATCAAAAGTGAAACTTTTAGTGGTTAAAATTGTTTCTGAATTTGTGTTAAATGGTATAGTTGCTAATATTAAGTTTAGTTTTAAATATTCCTGCTTTTTTCTTTCAAACGGAAAGTTTTTTAAACCTGCATTTGCATTGTTGTCTATCAAAAGCAAATTTCCTAATTTATTAAGATTATTTTTATACAAATCCTCTGCTGCTTCGTCATACTTTTTACCACTATTAATCATCAGCTTTCAATCACTTGTTAATTCTCTTGGCATAATATGTTCAATAGAAGGTTTTCTATAGACAACTCATTGCTCACCTTTTGAATTTAAATTAAAGTAATATTTTTCAATTCTTCTTAAAAAAACTTTAATTATATTAAACTGGGAAAAACAAATTCTACAGTTTTAAATAATAGCGCCGGCAGTAGCTGGCGTTTTTCAATTCAAAATTTTTTGTATTCTTTTATTATTATATCAATCTATATATCAATCTATATGATTATAAATTTCATCAATATTCATTTTGTTTGTATTAATGTGATTTAGATACTCACCTTTTAAACAACTAAAAAAATACTCTATTTCTCTATTATCTAAGGAATTGCCAACTCTGCTCATTGAAGTTTGACAATTCATTTGTTTTACCAATTCTATAACTTCATTACTAGAGTATTGAGAGCCATGATCTGAATGTAATATAAAATTTGATTTATTAATTTTATTTAAAGTATCTATAACTAATTGCGAGTTGTTGTTTTTTGATAAACATCATGATTCAATTTTTTTAGTTTTATGACTAATAGCTGCAGATAAATAGTAATTATTTCCTTCTACCAAACCCGGAATGTAAGAAACATCAGTAGCAATTATATTGTCTATAGTAGGATTATAATTGCGCTTCACTAAATCCTTAAATTTAGTATTAATATTTTTTGATTCTGCTTGTCTTTTTTTAATTCGGGTTTTAATTATAAAACCTCATCTTTTTAGATAGTGCCTTAAAGTTCTATCGTTGATTGACATATGTTTTTCTTTTAATAAAACACTTATTTTTCTGCTACCATATATAAACTTGGACTCCTTTAATATTTCTTCAACTGTGTTTTTTAAATTATTGTATTTATATCTTCTAACTTTTGGTTTTTTGTAAAATGTTGTTCTATGCATTGATATAATTCTTGCTTTCATACTTATGTTTAGAGATTTTATTTTGCTAATCGCATTTCTTTCCTTTTTATCTCTCTGACTTTTTATTCAATCTTCAATTATTTCTCTTTTTTGCTCTTCAGTTAGATCACTAATTATTCCTGGAATATCAGAATCATCTCTTTTTTTGTATCTTCCAGAGCCTTTTTTTCTATTTAAACTTTTCATACCATAATTATCTACTAAATAAGTTTTTTGTTTTATTCTTTTTTTAATAAATTGTGAAAATTTAATCTGTTTTGCTTTAATTATACGATATTCTTGTTCTGCAATTTGAATTCCTTGTTTTTTATATATTTGAATTATTTTCATTCATTCTTCTACAGTTAGGTTTTTTGACATAAAAAATTCTACACCTCTTTCTAGTGTAGAATTTATTTTTCCCAGTTTAATATTGTCATGTTTTAATTCACTATTTTCAATAGATTCTACTATTTGACTCTTTGTTGGTAATTCAAATTCTGAAGTTATCAATAAATTTTCAATTTCTTTATTAGGTTCAATTTTTCCTGCAAACCAATTTTTCATCATCATAGGCAAATCATTTTTAAAATTTTCAAATTTTTCAAATTTTTTCAAATATTTTATAAGTCTTACAAATGTATTTTCTTTAAATGATTGCCCGGTTCCTTTTACCTGCATTAGTAAAACTAGTCATTTCTCTGCTTCAAATAAACAACTTTTTAATTTTTCCACATCGCTAAAATAAAAAGACTGTTCTGAAGGATTTCAAGCGTTACCACTATACACATCAAAGATATAAAATAATAATAAACTAAAATCCTTATGAGCTAAATTGGTTAGCTCTTCTCTAAAAGGATGATATTCGCTATTTTTTTCATTATAAGCCATTGTTAGGTAAATATTTTTATAAATACTAAAATATCGTCCTAATTCGTTACAAACACCTCTATATTCATCTATATTAATTTTTCTTCTATTATTTAATTCTTTAAATACTTTTAAAATACTTTTTTTATTTTTTTGCAATTTGCCTTTAAACAAACCACTTAACGAGTTTTTATAAGTTAAATAATTAAATAAAAATAGTTCATATTTTTTAGATTGCTCTTCTTTTTTACCTTTAAATTTAGATATATTTTCTAAGTTAAAATATTTATTAAATTCTCTAGTTATTAGTTCTGTGTTTTTATTAAAAATTCCATCTTCTACCATATTATAAACGTAATTTTTTATCATATCAAAAGTGTCTAGTTCTTTACCCTTAGAATTTAAATTTTCGAATATTTCCATTTCGTTTGTATTATCATCATCAAAAACTATACAAGAAAGTATAAAACTATTAGAATAATAACTATATATCATAGATAGTGTTTCAATATCATACAGGTTCAATTCTCTTAAAAAAAATCATAATTATCTATAACACCAGCTTTTTTAAAAATATTTAATTGTTCTTGAAAATTTTTTTTATTTTTATAACCTTTTAATACTACATATATTCCATTTTGGCCACTTTCGTTGCCAGCGGTTGAATTAATATACTTTTCTTTAATTTTTTTATCACTATATTCATTATTTTCTTTATACTCAAATAAATTTAATAACTCTAAAGGCATTTTAAAATTTTCTTGAGTTACTTCTTCTACAATTTTTTCCTTAAATAAATCATAAAAAACCTTAAATAAAATAAGAGATGTTGTTACTCTTTGTTGACCATCTATTAATCTAATTTGCTTAGTCATATTTAATTGATCTAAAATATCGTTTTTGGTGTGGTCTTCTGTTAATGAGTGATTATCAATTATTCTACAAGCAAGGGCTCCAAAATAAACTTGTTCTTGTGTTTTGTATTTTGAAATTAGCTGATTTAATAATTCTTGACATTCTTCTTCACCCCATCTATAGTCTCTTTGGTAAGAAGGAATTAAAAAATTGTTATTGTTATTCAAAATAAAATCTCCAACCGCTATTTTTTCTAAACGGATTTGATTGTTTTCATACTTATAAGCTTTTGCATCCTCTAAATATTTATGTTTATTAGCTTTTCTATAATAAATATCGTCCTTAAAATCCTCAATTTCAATATCTTCACCTTTTAAAACATTTATACAAAAATGCAAAATTTTTCTAATACACATTAAATAATTTAATTTGTTTGTAAATGTTTGAGAAGACTTTCCGTAGTCTGGGTCAATATTATCATGAACATTACTATTTCTATCTTTACTAATAAAATTTATAGATGCTCAAATAGAGGTTGGCACTTGCACATCATATTCTTCTTTAAAAAAGATTTGAAAATCATTTTTTAACTTATAAAGTGGTCTTTTAGAATCAATATCATTTATTATTTGTTTAAATAATTTTTCTAATAGTTTTGTTGCTTCAACAGGTATTGTATATTGATCATCTTTAACAATACTATCTTCCATTATGGAAAGCTTTTCATATGTCCAATCAAATTTAATTTTAGTTTCATTTTTTAAGAAATCAAAGTTATTACTTATCATAAAAATACCCTTTCATATTATTTGTTAATAAAAAAATAATAAAAATTAAAAAACACTATTTTAATCTTTATTTGATTTATTAATTTTTATTAATATAAGTCTACTTTATTATTATAACACTTATTTATTTTGTGAGTAGTTTTTTATAATTTACATTTAACTCATAACAATAAAATAAACTATTTATTTATACTAAGTATCAAAATAAATAATCCCCTGTTATTATTTAATTTTGAATTGCATAATATCCTCTACTAGTTAATGTGAAACCATCTCTTATATCATCGTATGTGTAAAAAATCAATTCTAATTTTTTTATATATTCATTTATTTCTTCAAAAGATTCTATTTCTGCAATTTTCATATCTATATTTTTTATAAAGCACAAATAAGAGTTGTCTTTGTTTTCTTCCATATGTCTATATTCATTTTCGGAAATTATAAACCCATTTTTATTTTCATTCCTTATTGTAGATTTAACTTCAAAAAAATAGTTATCTATTTTAAAATCAAATGGGCTAAATTTATTTTGATTACTTTCTCAAAAAATATTTTTAAATGGCACATTTGATATATCTTGCCCTTTAATATTTGATTCAAAAAGGTTTTTGTGCTTAGCAAAGTGCTCAAATATAGATTCGCCGACTATACCAATTGTTTCATTGTCGTACTCTTTTATCTTATTATTTATGTTTGCATAATCTATTCTCAGATTTGAATCCTCAAATAACAACTTTACAAAACCTAATATTTTAAAGTTTATTTTATAATATTGGTGCCAACTTATTACACTAGAGCTTTCTCTTTGTTTATGCAACTCTAAAAAACTTTCTAAGTTATTTTTTTCATCAGACAAAATATCTTCATATTGAAGATAAAAAATATATAAATTAAATAAAATTTTGTACAAATCCTGAAATAAAAATGTTTTTTTGAATTTATTACAAATGATTTTAAAATTTTCTAATAATTTATTTTTATAAACAATTAAAAATGATATTACACTCTCATTTTTAATAAAATCTTCCTTGAATTTTAGTTGTATTTTTGAGTTATACCATTCTTTCAACAAACTAAGTTTGCTAGTAAAATTAAAATCCTCATTAATTTCTATAGCGTTTAATATTATACCTATACTTATATATTGTCCGATAGTATTTAAAGCTTTCGGATTTTTAATTTTTGTCAATTTAATCTTTTCAATTTTTTCAAAATCTACCTTATTTCAATTTTTATCTATACTAAAATTATTATCATCCATAGTTTTAAACATACTTAGTATATAAATAAAACTTGTGTCTACATTTCATCATTTATAATCTCCTGGACAACATAAATCATTTTTTATTAATCAATTTTCAAAATTTTTAATAACTTTTTCATTATTCATTATTTCACATCCTTCAACATATCAAAAATAGCAACTAAAACATTAACAACAATAGAATTTCCAGCTTGTCTATATAGAATTTCTTTTTTTATAATATCATTTTTTAAAGTTTTATCAAAATCATCATCATCAAAACCCATTAATAAAAAGGTTTCTCTTGGAGTAAGAAATCTATAATTTGCTTTACCGCTTAACTTTTCACTTTCCAATGATGTGCCTTTTAAGTCAATGACTCCAGCATTAGGGTGTCTATCTTGTTTAGTTGTTACGGTTCTAGAGTTAGATAAATAAAATCCGTTTTCATACTCCTCATATTTTCTGTTCTTATATTTAAGGACTTCAGATTTTCTTTTTGTAAACAAAACAGGATTTCCGTTATACATACGTTTTCTACTAGGGGTTTTGTTTGGTCTAGCTTCTATGGCTTCCATTCTTTCTAGTTTATCATCATAATTAACTTTTAAAACGTCTTTAATCGTCTTATTAATACCATATTTAGTAGATACATCTTTTGGAATATTACATTTTTCTATTATTGATTTAGTATCTATAAATGTATCTCTAAAATCCTTAGCATTCAAAACACTCAAGGCATAAACTCTTTCTCTAGATTGTGGAATCCCATAATTTAATGAGTTTAATAAATAAGTTTGTGTGTTATATCCTATTGAATGTAAAAAATTTAATCAATCAATATAATCTTCTTTATGCCTTTCGGATATCATATTTTTGACATTTTCTAGAAGCAAAAATTTTGGTAATTTATTTAATTTGTGTAATCCTTTTAATATTCTTTCAATTTCTCAAAGCAAACCACTTCTTGTTCCGCTACCTTTCTTCATGCCTTGATTAAATCCGTGAAAACTGCCTGCAACCGATAGATCTTGACACGGAAATGAATAAGTTAGTATATCAAAATCACCAATGTTTTTTAATAAGTCTTTTGCTTTTATTTCAACTATACTACCTTGGTTGTTTGAATTTTTCATTGATAACTCTAAGTTTTGTAATAGCTTAAATTCCTTATTTTTGAAACTATTAAATGATATGGGTTTTTTAGAGTCCATCGAATGAGTAAACTTACCTAAAAAATCTAATGTATCTTCTAAATCATTGTTTAGATTTGCTAGTTTTTTATTCTCATTATGAATCTTGTCATAGCTTATGTTAGCTCAGACGTCTCATTCACTTGTTCCCGAAACTTCAAAATCAAAACTACCCTTATTATTTTTTTTTATTATAGACAATGCTTTATGTTGTGCCCCAATTCCCGCAAATGTCTCAAAAACTTTTAACTTTTTCATAATACCTCTTTTAAATCTATAATTTTATTAATACTATTAAAATAAATAATCGATAATTAAATAATTAAAATTTTAGTTTACTTTTCAAATCTCTTCTATTTTACATTTTTATAAATTTAATTCTATTATTTTTAAAAGTTTATTTTATTTTTTAATAAAAATGTCACAAACTTTTAAATTTGTGACATTTTTTAATTGAGATTTATTTTCTAATTCCTAGTTTTTCAATAACTGATTTATAACGATTAACATCTTTTTTAAGTAAGAAGTTTAATAAGTGTCTTCTTTGAGCAACTTTTTTAAGTAAGCTTCTTCTTGATGTAATATCTTTTTTATGTTTGTCTAAATGTGATGTTAAGTTTTTAATATCACTTGTTAATAAAGCAATTTGAACTTCTGCTTTACCAGTGTCATTTGGATTATCACCAAATTGTTTAATAATTTCAGTTTTTGTTGATTTTAAAACCATTTGTTTTCTCCCTTTATATAAGTCTTCTTTTTTTGATTGAAAGTGTTTTAACAAAGCATAAAACTTAAAGGGTTAAGATCTAAGCAACGTAAAAACATCAATACATATAGAGTATATATATATCATTGATATGTGTCAATAGAGTTTGGTTATTTCTAAATTTTTATTTAATGAACATATTAAGTTTCAACTTCTTCATTATCAAGCATTTTTATTTTTTCAGCTTTTGTGTCTAAATGTTTTGTTTTTTTTCTGTAATAAAAATAAATTACTAATAAACCAAAAGTTGGTATTTGAGATCAAATCAATCATTTAATGTTAACTTTATTTTTATCATTTAAAAATACATTAGAAAAAGCAATAATTTTTGCTGAAACTAGAGGGTTTAAATAAAAGTAAAGAGGAACCAATAAAGTATTTGCTATAAAATTTGAGCTAAATCTAAACTTATTGTTATCTTCATCTAAAATAATACAAAATGCGATAACTTCAACAAAAATTATTATTAGGGTTGCAGATAATACAACAATTGATGAAATACTTGAGTTGCTTTTTCCATAATATTTTTCACCATTATAGTATTTATCTAATTTTTCTTGATCTTCAAAGTTTTCTTTTTGTAAACTATTTAAATACTTTAAACATAGTAAGTTTAAAAATATTGGTAATACAAATAATGTGTTAACAAAAACATTTGTATAAAAAATAATTTTTGCTTGTTCCAATGAAGATGTTCTTCTTCAAATTTTCAAACTTTCTAAAGTTTGAGTATTTATAGAGCATAAAAAATAATATGCACCAATTAAAAGACCAGCCAAGTAAAATGAAGCATATTTGTCTTGATAATATTGATTTTTTTGAACATAACTATAACTACCATACAATCTACCTTTAATGATACAAATTACCATGGTAGCAATTCCAATTCCTGCTAAAAGTGCTGCATACATTAGAATTAATGTTTTGTAAAGTTTGCAATTTTTAGGCTCTTTTTTGTTAATTGTTATATTTTTATTTTTTTCCATTTTTTTACCTTTTAATCAATTTTCTATTTTTTTATTCATTAATTATTTACTTTATCTAATAAGTTAAATGTATAGTAACCACTATTTATATTTGAATCAAATTCAATATAAATAGTGTTATTTTGAATTTTTGCGTTATAGTTTTTTTTATCAATTTCTAGCAAATATCAACCATCCATTATACTTACAAAACTATCAATTATTTTATATTCATTTTTATCAATTTTTACAACTTGTAACTCATAATTGTGACCCATTTTTTCATTTAACTCTTTTATTTTACCTTGCATAAGTAAATTTTTTAATTGTGTTGATGAATATTCTTGAACTCTTTCAAAAACAAATACATTTTCTTGACCAAATGCTTTTGTTAAGTCTTGAACATTACCTTCACCTTTGAAACCAAAATTAAAGTCACTTCCAACTACCACTTTTGCTACATTTAAATTAGTTTTTAAATAACTTATAAACTCATTTTTGTTAATATGAATGGTATCATTGTTAACTTGAATTTCAAATAAAAAGTCTGGATTATAAACATCTTCAAAAAACTTGTACTTTAAATTTTTTGCTTGTAAATTATTAGGTTTATTTTCTAAAAAATTATTTATTTTTTCTGAAAAAGTTATTATTGATCAACTTAATTTTGATAGCTCAGCTATTTGTTTTGTTTTTTCAATAACTTTTTGGTGCAATTTATGAACCCCATCAAAAAAACCAATACATACTACATTTTTATTATTTATACTAAAAGCTTCATTTTTATCTATAAAGATATTTTTTTTAAGCATAGTTTATACTTCCCTTTCAAAATTAAGCCAAGTTTCACATAATTTATTATACATATTATTAGGGATTGAAAAGCACTTTTACAAGATAAAGAAAAAATGCTTAATTTTAAGCATTTTCAAACTCTTATTAATCAATAAAACCTTGAGGGTTGTTTTGGTTGTTTGGAGTATTTTGATTATTTTGTTGGTTTGGACTTGTTGGTGCATGATAATCTTTTTCATTATTTGTTAACACCAAGATTCCTGCAACAATTCCAAAAATTGATGTAAATAGTAATTGACAAACCCCTAAACCTGTTGCTTTTCTATAATCTGTAATCAATTTTTTTGTTGATAAAGTCATTGGTATTAATCAAGCTAATGGTATTAGCAAGAAAAAGGCTCCAATAATACAACTAATAATCATAAATACATAGGCAACTTGCATGTTGCTGTTTATTTTTCCACCGTTATTCATATTTATCTCCTTTTATTTATATATACAATACTCATATATTTTAGCAAAATTATACACTTTTAGTATATATATATTTATAATTCTCTTTCTGCTTCACTCAAACCTTCAGCTCAATCTTCATCCCAAAGACCTCTTTGACAAGCATATAATTCCTTTGCAACTCATCGATAAACTGCTGTAACATTTTTTTTATCATCTACTAAAAAAATAATCGGTTCTGATCTTCCAATAACTGTGATGGTTTTTCCTTGCATAATATCTTTAATTTTGTGATACTCAATTAAAGTTTGTTTATTTTGCATTAAAGCATCATACATTGATAATAAATCTTTTTCTTCTAAATCTTCTATGTTTTTAGCTTGAGTTAAATCAAATTCTCCTGATTTAGTTCTTTCTAATTTAGAAACAGTAGCTATTGTTCCTAAATCTTTTGCAAAATCGTTTACAAAACTTCTTACATAAGTTCCTTTGCTACATGACATTATAAATGAGATAGTTCCTTGTTTTGTATTAATATCTAATATTTCACAACTACTGATTGTGACAGTTTTTGGAGTTATTTCAACATCCTGATTTTTTCTAGCATATTCATATAACTTTTTACCATTAACTTTAATTGCAGAATAAATTGGTGGGTATTGATCATACATATAACCATTATATTTTTTTGCAACTTCTAAAACTTCTTTTTTTGAAATTTTGCGAAATTCTTCAATTTCAATTTCATTACCAGATATGTCACCACTATCGGTTCTAACAAATAATTGCATTTCAACTTTATAAGTTTTATCAGCATTTAACAAGTAGTTTGAGACTTTTGTTGCTTGATTAACTAAAACAACCATTAGACCAGTTGCTAATGGATCCAATGTTCCTGCATGACCTATTTTTTTTATATTAAATTTAGTCTTAATTTTTTGAATTAAATCATTTGAAGTTATATCTTGGGGTTTATTTACTAGAAAAATACCTGATTTTTTCATTATTAAAAACTCCTTTTTAACAAATATTATTTTAATATATATATAAGAATTATATATATAAATAAGCAAATTTTTTTCAATATTTATATCCATTGACTTATTTGCAAAAAGACCCCATTTTATGCTATAATTAAGTTAATTATTATCTAAATAATTTTTTTGCTAAAAAAGAGGTGTTTAAATGCGTATTAAATCAGATTTTTATAAAGAAATTGAGGCAGAATTTAAAATAATAACCGAGAGAGAACACCTAAATGGTGGAGGAAATCCTGTAAGTAATCTAAGTACAAAAATGTTTTACATTTCAAAACATCAATTTAACTCATTTGATGATTTTGATCAAGCGATTGTGACTGAAATAGCTAATACTCTTCAATCACTAGAAGATATAATAGTGAAAAAAGCACTGCGATTTCAAGAGTTAGCTAGAGAAGCATATGGAAAAAATGTTGATCCTCAAAAATGAGTTGATTATGCCCAAAAAGAAGCTCAAGCACTGAGTTATGAAATGTATGATGATAAAGAAATAAAATATTTAAGACATTTTCATATTGTTTGATTGACATGAGTTTATTGTGATGAGGAATTAAAAAAACTAAGAGTAAAAGCTAGTCGTGATATGTATCATGATTTAGGTAAAGTTGAAAAAGATTACATCAAAAAACGTTCTGAAATATTAAGAAGCAGAGATCATGATGATGATAACTAAAAATCACTAGTTTATAAACTAGTGATTTTTTTAATTAAAGTTTTGATATATTTTTTCTAATGTATAAATTTTAATCCCCTTTTCAACTTTATGATAATAAAATGATTTAATATAATAATCACTTTGTTTGTAATAATTTATTGATCCAATATAGTTGAATTTATCATCAATTTCATTTGTAGTTACAATAGATCCTGTAATAATTGTACAATAAGCTTTATATTTATAAGGATAGACATCTGAATTGTTTTGACGAACTTGTAAACTATAAATTTGATTTTTATCATTTTTATCTTTTCCAGAAGCCGTTACGATAATGTTTTTATTATTATCCATAACTATTTGATCAATTGAACTTGAATAACTCAAACTTGTATTTACAAAAATTTCAGTTGCAAAAAAGTTTTTGATTTCAAATATATATAGTCCTCAATTATTTAATAATATCGAGTTTTTGGTAAATATATAAACATTATCTTGAGTCATGAAAAACTTAAATTTTTCATTAGCAACAAAGTTAGGGTTTTTAATTTTTATTTCTATAACTAAAGCTGCATTTTCATAAGAAGCATAATAAACTGAATTGTCACTATTTGAAAACACCATTCCATAATCTGAAGCCTGAAAGTTTTGCACAAATTTATTTGATTTTGAAATTGTTCTTATGTATAAATTTGTTTCGTTATCAAATAAATATAATACTCCAGCATTGTTAATAACCAATCTTCTTTCAAATAATCCTAATTGAGCATCTGTTATATTTTTAAAACTTGATGGTGCTTTGGCTTCGCCAAAAGATATTGGTACAAAGGTACTTATTGCTCCATTTGTATCAAAATCTACTTTATATAAACCAGATGATGATGCTACCAAAACTTGATTTTCTTTAAGTTTTAAAACTTTATACAAAGTTGCATCCTGAATATTTAAATCTTTTTTAAAATCTACTTCTTTTTGTTGATTATTATTAACATTAAATCAACTATACTTTTTATCAGAACCCTCACTATACTCAATTAGATAACTCATATTAGCTAGATCAAGTCCGATTGTCTGAGATATATCTTGATTTTCAAAGTTATATGTATATGATTTTTGCTCAAATGCTTTTCCATGATCATCACTTGTTAAAGTAAAAGTAAATTCAGATTGTCCAACAACATAATTTTCTTTATTATTTCTATTGACGGCGTCAAAATCTATCAAAATTTTTCCAGATTCTAAAGCTGGAACATTTCCATTGATAACACTTAGTTTACATAATGAAAAATCATAATTGTTAAGTTCAGAAATAACATTACTTAGAGCAGCTTCATTATATGTATTACCCCTCATAACATAAGATTTAGGTAAAATTCCTAGGTATTTTGTATTTATAACTTTATTTACATCCTGAGGACCAGTTAATATACCTTCTGCTGAGTTTTTAAATTTTCTTAAAAAGTCGCTTTGATTTTTAGGTTTAATGCTATATCTTTGTAAAGATTCATCAATTTCAATATTCAATTCATCGTCTATAACATTATTTGTTACAGAAAATTTTTTAGAAATTAAACTAATTATTTGTTCTTTTCAAACTTTTGCATTATCACCAATTATTCCATTATCGTTATGAATAGTTTGATTGTTGATTTGATTTAAATCATATTTTTGATTTTTACTTACATTTACTACTTTATAGCTTCCATAAAATCTAATGTATGATATTTCTAAGCTGTCAGTTGATCTATCATATTCTATTCGAAAATTGTCACTATTTATATTATATTTGTCATATGTTATTTTATAATTTTCTTTTTGACTATAATAACTAAAAATTTCACTTGTAGTAACATCATAACCAACATTATTAAGATCGCTATCAACTAACATATCAATGGTTCTATCTGGAACAAAGCTAAATTTAGCAACTCCATAAAATTTACAAAAATACTTATTTTTAAAATACTTTTGTTGATTCACTGGAGAGTCAAAAAATTTGTCGAAGTTTAAATTCAATCCAATTGGATAATTATAATCATTGTTGGAAATAACTTCTTTGCTAAACCAATCTTCAAACACATCTTTTGATAAATTGTATTTATCATTTAATGTTCTTAATAAATTTTTAATATCATAAAAATCAATCGCTCCTAAATCAGAGTAATTCTCGCTAAATTTTTTTAAGTAACTATCAACATCTTCTGAAATATTGACAAAAAAATTACATTCTAGCTTTTCACCTGTTGCATTTGTTAGAAAAACTATATTAACTTTCTTTGTATATTCATTTAATGTGACTTCTGGTTCTTTAACAAATTTAACATCATAATTTTTTATTACATCATCAACAAATTGGTTAACTGCATCTTTATCAAAACTTTTTAAGTAGATTGTTTGATTATCAAACAATCTAAAAACTTCATAAACAGGAAAATATTCTTCTGGAACTCAACTATATCTAGAATTTGTGTTACCACATGAAACTAATGGGGTTGATAAAGTTGCTGTTAAACCAACCGCAGATAATACAATCAACAATTTTTTCATATCTTTCACCTTCACAAATATTTTATCAAATATAAGTTTTAAAAAATATTTTATTTAACTATATAGTCATTTAAAATTTTAATTAATAGTTGTGAAATATATTCTTTGTTTTTACTTTCTGGATCTAATTCTTTTTCTTTATCAAACACTCACTTTTCAATTTCTTCAACAACTTGTTTACCCTTTTCAGTTAAATATAGCTCATTTTCATTTGCACGTGGTGAAGTTTGTTTAATTACATATTCGTTATCAAGTAATTCTTTAACATTTCTCACCATTGTTGATTTATTAGTTCCTGTAAATTCACATAATTCCATTTGACTTATACCATCAACATGTTTAATAAACATTAGGTGAATAAAAGCATTACTATAGATATCTTTATATTCATTTTCCATTTTCGCTCTTAATTCTTTTGTTAAATTTTCAATAATTACATAGCCTTTTACCAAATTTGCTAAATTTTCAAAATTAAATGCTCTTTTCATTGACAATACTCCTTTTTTGTCTTATACTAAAGTTGTTTTAAATGAAACAAGTTATTTTATTTAAAACTATATACATATAGTAGCATAAAACCTATTATTTTGTAAATAGAAAGAGGGAGAATTATGGTCAATCAAGAATTTAAAATTAAAGGCCCAAGGTTTTTACTAGGTCATACCTTAAAAGCCTTGAAGCGAAAAAAAATAACTTCAATAATAATGATAGCTATAAACTTGGTAATAGCTTTATTATTAATTATCAACATCAAAATTATTGAAGATGTTACAGCTTTATTGGTATCTAAAAGCATATTAGATGCTGGAGCAGATACTAACAAGATTGAAGAAATTCTAAAAAGCATTGGAAAATCACAGCAAGAAATAGATATGTTTATGCAAGCGTTGGGAACAGTTGATCGAGATCAATTGTTAATGGCTATAATAAATGAGTTTTTTTATGATTTTGTGCACTATAGCGATGGTGGACTATATATTGAAGTTCTAGGAATGCAATACAATTTGTTTAGCTTTGCCTTTACTATGATTGGTGACTTAATGATTGTTATTTTACTTTCATATATTGTTTTTGTAATGTCTGGGTGAATTGCTCAAAGTTATGAAACATATATTAGAAGACAAGTCATTAATAAATTAATTGATCAAGACTTACATTATTTTAGTGAAAATAAGACAAATGAGTTAGTAAGCACACTTGTAAAAGATACACGTGTTTTAGCAAGTTTTATTAAAGAAGCACCAGCAACATACATTAGATCAATTTCAACAATTATTGCTTCAGCTGCTGTTATGTTTAGCATTGATTGAAAATTAGCAGCATGTGTGTTTGGATTATTAGTTGTTTGTTTAACTGGGGTTATGGTTTCTGCAAAAATCAGTGCAAGATCTACAAGAAATATTCAAAAATTAACTCAAAGTGCTGAAAATGAAATGAGTGAAAAAGTTTATAGTATTAGATTAATTAAGTCTAGTGGTACTTTTGAAAAAGAAAAAGATTACTTTCAAGATTTAAATAAAGTTGTTGATAAAAAAAATAAGGTAAAGTTATTTATTTCTGAAGTATCATCAGCCTTAATTATTGGGGGTATTGGGAGTTTTTCAATGGCATCAGTTATTTTTGGGGTATTTTTATATCATGACCAATCTCAAACTTTAATTAGTATTATTACCTCTTTCTCTAGTGGTGTTATTGTTATGACTCTACCACTAATTCAATCTAGACAAACTATATCAGAGGCACCAAATGCTAAAATATCTGGAGAAAATATAGTGAAGTTGTTAACAAGTGAAATTTATATTGATAAACATCAAAAACAAGTATTTGACCAAAAAGTTGATTGTATAAATTTCAAAAAAGTCTCATTTAGTTATCCTGATAGTGATAAAAAAATAATAAAAAATCTAAATATTAAATTAGAAAGAGGAAAAAAATATGCTTTTGTTGGTCCAACTGGTAGTGGTAAATCAACAATAGCAAAACTACTTTTAAGATTTTACGACACAACAGAAGGTAGTTTAATAATTAATAACAATATTAATATAAAAGACTTAAATTTAAAATCATGACTTGATAAAGTCGGGTATGTTGATCAAGAACCACAAATTTTAAGTGGTACTATATTCGAAAATATAAAATACGGACTTGAAAATATTAGTGAAGAACAAGTTATAGATGCTGCCAAAAAAGCTAAACTGCATGATTTAATAATGACTTGAGAAGAAGGATATAATACAGTTTTATTTGAAAGGGGTTCTCAACTTTCTGGAGGACAAAAACAAAGACTTGTTATTGCAAGACTTATTTTAAAAAATCCAGAAGTCTTAATTCTAGATGAAGCAACAAGTGCACTAGATAATATTGTAGAAAAAGAAATTCAAGAAGAACTAGAAAAATTAATGGTTGGAAGAACAACTGTTTCAATTGCACATAGACTTTCAACAATAAAAACATTTGATGAAATATTTGTAATAGAGCCAAATGTTGGAGTTGTTCAGTCAGGCAGTTACGAAAAACTTATTAATGAGCAAGGATTATTTAAAGTTCTGTATGAAATATCCAAATAAAAAAAGGTTTATTAATAACCTTTTTTTATATCTAACCTTTTGATTTTGGTTTATATGTGTAAGTTAGTGTTACATTACCTGTATAATGTATTGATGTTGATTTTGCAACTAAAACACATCCTGTTTTTTTATTACTTCCTTCTCATGAAAATTCAGTATAATTTTTTAAGAAATCATATTTTGGATATAATTCATTCAATCTGTTAACAACATCTTTTAACATTGGATTTGGGGTTGTGTATGCTCCATTAACAACACCTAAATTTTTATTTGTAACTACCTTTGAAAGATTGATTTTATCTGGAGCTTTAGAATAATTAATAGTTTCAGTTCCTTCAAATCTTCCTAAACCTTCAATTACTGCTTTTGATTCATTTGCACTTATAAGATTAAAACTTTTTTGTGCAAACACTGGAGATTGACTTGAAGATTTTGAGTTAAGACCTATAATTAGTTCTTCTTTTGTTGGAATTGTAGTTTTCATTGGAATTGGCCCAAGTTCATATGTATCACCCTTGAATAAATCGCTCAGTTTTGTAGTTGATTTAAAGACTGTGAAGTCAGCATTTCCTTTTAACAATTCACTACGTGGGTTTGCACTAACTTTTGCCCATCCATTTTTATAACTACCATCTTCTAAATTATGTTCGTCATAATTTGGTCTAACCTTATCAGAATCAATTTTAAAATCGGTTGTTTCTTTTGCTTCGCTTGATAAAGAGCTTATAATGTTTACAATTAATTGCTTAACATTTTCATCCTCACTTGAATTTTTTGCTTTAATATTAAGTTGATCTTCTTTAAGACTAGATAAATCAAATCGTGATTCAGGTTTAACTGTTAAATTTACATTGACCTGATCTTCACTTTTGCTATTCTCTCCATAAGTAAATCTAATATTTGCAGACCCTTCTGCTTTACCTACACATGTAACAATAAATTTATCTTTATTATTTGGGTCCATTTTAATTTCAGGTAGGTTTATTTTATCACTACCATTTGTAATTTCTACTGAAGGTATAGTAACACCATTAGCATTTTTGACGGTTAATTCAAAATACATACTATTGTCAATAAATGCTGTATAAGTATCCTCGATTTTTTCCATTTCTGCTTTTTCTCTAAAAACCAAACTAAATGAAACATTACCAACAATTTTTTCACTACTACTTGAGGCAATAATTTTTATCGATCCATTTTTTCCTTCTTCAACAGGTAAATTCAAACTTGATTTATCAACACTAAAGTCTTCACCTACTTTAGCATAAATTCCAAGTCTTTCTTTTATTTTTGCTGTTATAACTTCTACTGACCCATTTTCTGAGTTAAACAATGGTTTTATGTAAAAATTAGTCCCTGTAATCGCGCTTAAATCAGTTTTGATAACATTTATATTTATTGTTTTAGAAAAGTTTTTATATTTAATTACAATTTTAGCCAAACCTGCTTTCAAAGCAGTATATCTAACAATAAATTTATTATGATTTGAATTTGTATTATCAACAGTTAAATCCTCAATTATTTTTGAACTATCATCTGCAACCGTTGCTTCTAACTGACTTTTACCATCACCTTCCTGAGTAAGAGATACTGCAAAACTATTGTTAGTTCCGGTTCATCCTGATCTAGATTCATTTTTTATTAAAGATTGAGTTATTACATATTGATATTCAAAAGTAGCTTTTCCTAGAAGTTTATTTGTAGAGCTTTTTGCTTTAATAACTAAGCTACCTTTTTTAAAGTGTGTTGCTTGATTAAACTCTACACTAAAGTCAGTATCTTTTACTACATCGGCGTTATATTTATCATAAAGAGTATCGATGGCTGCCTGTTCAACATCTTCTTGACTATTTGAATCTGGATTTAAAACTAAATCATTTGCAGATATTGCACTTAAATCAAATGTTTGATCTTCATCACTTGAACTATTTTTAGAAGGACAAGCTATAACTGTTGATGCTGAAGTTGCTGTAAGACCTATTGCTCCTAATAATCCTAAAAGTTTTTTCATATATTATCTAGCTCCTCTAATCATTTTTCATTGAAATTGAAGATATGTAACTTTTATCTCCATCATTTCCTAATTTAATGCTAAATTGTAGTTTTTTATCATTAAACGAAACTGTGTATAAAAATTCGCTATCAGAAACAACAACGTATTCAACTTTTATATCTTGTGCCAATTCACCTGCAATTAATTTTAGTTTTGCAAGATCATCATTTAAATCTTGTAAATATGAGTTTATGAAGTTCAGTACTCCAAGTAGCAATGCTCTGTTTTCTTTTAATATTTGTTCAAAGTAGTACATTGGAGAGTCTTTAACAGTTGTGCCGTCAACTTTTAACCCTAAACCACTAAATAAGGAGTTTTTATTGGATCAAGCTATTGCTAAATTATATTTTTTATCTGCATATAATGCTTTAAATAGTGAACTTAGAGTGTCAAAATTTAGTGGTCTCACATCTTTTCCAGATAAGCTATTATCTAAATCTGTTACAATATTTGCTAATGACTTACTTTTTAAGAAAGCCTCAAAATATGAAACAGGTTCATCAAATTTTCCTGATTTATCTTCTTTATTTTGAACATCACTAGATTTAGTTCCTGTTAGTGAACTTCCCAAACCAGATATCATATCCATTAATTCTCCGATAGGTTTATTCATAATTCCTTTAACGCTAAATCCTATTAAGCTTTTTTTATCGTTTCATAGGTACCCAATTCAATCACTTACAAATGAATTTCATTCAGTTCCCCCAGATTCATTTTTTACTCCATTTAATTTATTTATTAAGTCTCCTAAAAATTTAGGCAAAGTATCTGTATAAGATGGAATTAACTCAAGTAGAACTTTAATATCTACAATCAAAATCGATATTTCTATTGATCCCCCACTATTGTATCCAATTCCATAGTTTAGTAATGTTTTTATCAAATTAGCAATATATATTTTGATGTTATTACCTTGAGCATTCATTTCGATAAACTCTTGACCCATCATTTTAATCAGAACATCACCAATTATACGACCATAAATCTCATTTTCATTTTTATATGTACCTTCGCTACCGTCCGTGTTTTTAGCCCCATAAAATGCTGTTTCAGCTTGAGCTCCAACAGTGTCATGAGTACTAAATAAAATATTGATAATATTTTTAAAGATGTTTAGACCTTTTTGATCTTCATCTTTTGACATGATTTTAAGTATTCTTAATCATTTTTGTAAGTCAAAAGAGTTTACTTTTTTACCATCTTTTTCTTCGATTTTTGCTTGCTTAATTTTCAAAACATCATCAACCGTTAATGTTGTGTTTGTAACAGCACTTTCATCAAATTGATCTAAATATAATAAAAGAACTCTAACAAATTTTATTATTCCAGGTAAGTATTTTATAACACTCATATCTAGACTAAATTTGATAGAACCATCCATTAAACCGCCTATATTTTCAGCAATGGCAGTTGATGCGGTATCAAAGTTAGTAATACTTGATACATCTTTACCTGCAATTCCGTTAAAAGATTTTGAAAGACTGATAATGCTATCTTGAATAGCTTTAGAATATGTTGCAGTATTTGCTTCAACTTTAAAAGTAAAGGCATCTTCAAAGTCTTTTAACACTTGACTATCATTATCAGTTAATGACTTTATTATTGGTTCTAAAGTATTTGAAAAACTAGATAGTGAAGACTGTAAACCAACTAATAAAGACAATAGACTTGCTATTCCACTACCATCAGGATTTACAAGATTTTGTGCCAATATTGGTAAAAAAGTATTTACAGTACCAATAAAATCAGGCATTGCCTTTTCGCTATTGATTACCCCACCTTTATATATTGAGTCATCAATAGTTGTATTATCATTTAATAAATTATTATTAAAATACTCACTATATGCAGATTCCATTTTTTCTTCACTTAAATTAGTAAAGTTAGCATCTATACTAGATGAAAAATTTAAATCTTTAATTTGACGTTTTTTAATATTACTAAAGTACTCACTCGGACTATAGTGATAATTATCTATAGTGCTACCATTACCAATATTTAAATCATTTAATGAATATTGATTTAAAAATAATGCCTTTGAGTATTGACTCATTATTTCTGCTTTTGCATTACTTGCAATTGGTGCAAGAGTTTGTGATTCATTTGCATTTTCATTTGTATCGATTTTGTCTTTTGCACATGCTATTGCATATCCTGAACTTGAAGCCACGATGCTAATAGTTGCTAAAAAACTTAAAAGTTTTTTCATTTTCTGCCTCCTTAGTGCTACAAATAAATTTATACTAAAAAAATACGCTTGAAAAGGTTTGCATATTTTGTATTATCTTTTTTAAGGGCATAAAATGGGTGCTTTAAAAAATAAAAATAATTTTATATTTTTAAACTGGGAAAAACAAATTCTACAGTTTTAAATAATAGCGCCGGCAGTAGCTGGCGTTTTTCAATTCAAAATTTTTTGTATTCTTTTATTATTATATCAATCTATATATCAATCTATATGATTATAAATTTCATCAATATTCATTTTGTTTGTATTAATGTGATTTAGATACTCACCTTTTAAACAACTAAAAAAATACTCTATTTCTCTATTATCTAAGGAATTGCCAACTCTGCTCATTGAAGTTTGACAATTCATTTGTTTTACCAATTCTATAACTTCATTACTAGAGTATTGAGAGCCATGATCTGAATGTAATATAAAATTTGATTTATTAATTTTATTTAAAGTATCTATAACTAATTGCGAGTTGTTGTTTTTTGATAAACATCATGATTCAATTTTTTTAGTTTTATGACTAATAGCTGCAGATAAATAGTAATTATTTCCTTCTACCAAACCCGGAATGTAAGAAACATCAGTAGCAATTATATTGTCTATAGTAGGATTATAATTGCGCTTCACTAAATCCTTAAATTTAGTATTAATATTTTTTGATTCTGCTTGTCTTTTTTTAATTCGGGTTTTAATTATAAAACCTCATCTTTTTAGATAGTGCCTTAAAGTTCTATCGTTGATTGACATATGTTTTTCTTTTAATAAAACACTTATTTTTCTGCTACCATATATAAACTTGGACTCCTTTAATATTTCTTCAACTGTGTTTTTTAAATTATTGTATTTATATCTTCTAACTTTTGGTTTTTTGTAAAATGTTGTTCTATGCATTGATATAATTCTTGCTTTCATACTTATGTTTAGAGATTTTATTTTGCTAATCGCATTTCTTTCCTTTTTATCTCTCTGACTTTTTATTCAATCTTCAATTATTTCTCTTTTTTGCTCTTCAGTTAGATCACTAATTATTCCTGGAATATCAGAATCATCTCTTTTTTTGTATCTTCAAGAGCCTTTTTTTCTATTTAAACTTTTCATACCATAATTATCTACTAAATAAGTTTTTTGTTTTATTCTTTTTTTAATAAATTGTGAAAATTTAATCTGTTTTGCTTTAATTATACGATATTCTTGTTCTGCAATTTGAATTCCTTGTTTTTTATATATTTGAATTATTTTCATTCATTCTTCTACAGTTAGGTTTTTTGACATAAAAAATTCTACACCTCTTTCTAGTGTATAATTTATTTTTCCCAGTTTATTTTAAAATAAATATTTTTCAATCATATACTATAAAATGCTTAATTATCATTTTCCAAAAGTCAATCACTTTGTTTTGTTTTATCAACCATCGTTGTAATCATTCTTATTAACACTTTTAAGTCTCTTTCTTTTATTAATGGGTATTTTTTATCAAAATAAGGTTGTAAATACTTTAACTTAGCATAATAGCTTGAAATTCAATTGTGACCGGTCATATTTAAAAATTCCATTGACTCTCTTTGTCGTAAACTGTTCAAATCTTTTTTGATTTCTACAGGAAGAGTTTTAAAAAGACTATTAGATGTAAGAACGTATCACTTCTTAAACATTGCATAATTAAAAGGACCCGAAATTATAAATGGGCTTACAAAATATCTTTTATCTTCATCTCTGGCTTTACTTCAAGCTTTTTTTGAATAACCATACTCTTCTCCACCCATTTCCTGAATCAATCTAACATCTTGATAATTTCTAAGATCAAAAACTTTTATATGCGAAAAGTATGAAAGAGGTAGTTTAAAAAAAGTATTTGTGTTTACAGAATATCTTGTAATACCTTCAAATAATTCTAATGGCTCAAATGAAAGTTCAGGATAATAGTATGTGTTAGTCTCTCCAATTTTAGTAAATATAAAGTAATAGAGATTATTTATATCGATATTATACTTAAATCATTTTTTTAAGTTTTTTATTTTTGTAAAGTTAACAAAATCAAGCTCTTTTTCTTTTTTGTTATATTTATTGTCTAAATATTTATTCAAACTTCTAGAAAAAAACTCGTAAAATCAAGTTATCAGAATAGCATCACAACCATAATTATATTTAAACTGGTCTTTTAAAACATAATTTAATAAACTTTTGACTTTATATAAAGTTCCATTACTAATTTTATTTGCTAAAGAAAAAGATTTTGTTAATTCAAGTGCATAATCTTCTTGCCAAATTCCGTTTCTATTGTAATAATCACAGTATCCTGTTTTAGTTTTTTTTCTTACTAGAAATATAAATCTATAATTAATAATTTTACTTGAAGTTTCTTGGCTAATAGCTATATATCCATCATTTTGTTCTTTTCTTATTTTATAGCCATAAGGTAGATTTTTTAATGTATCTAAAATTTTTTCTAAAAATTCTTTATATTTTACATCTTTTTTGGGGAAGTATTTTACTATTGCCAAATCTAAGTCTATATTTTTGTGTTTTGAATAATAACTTGAGTATTTAAAATCACACAGTTTTTCTAGCTCTAAACCAAATTCATCAAACAGTTTTTTAAAAATTTTGAAAGACATATCTATAATTTCTTTAATATTTTTTTCTATAATTATATTTTGATTTATTGCTGTATTTAGCTCGCTAATTAAATCAGGCTTTTTCATTTACATGCTCCTTATATTAATCTGTTATTGAAAAAATAAAATACTTAAGAAATACCACAAATATTCCAATATCTTTATCACTGGGATAAACTGTTTTTGAAATAATTTTTTCTTCTAAATCATCAAATAATTTCTTATCTTTTTTCATTGTAAAGTTTGAGTCCCCTGATGAGTTTTTTATATAGGGGTTTGTATCATACCAAAATACTATTTCATCTTTTTTGTGTTTTTGTTCTTTAATTCAAACTTCACAGTTATCTAAAAAGTTATCCAAAAAATCTTTTGTTTTAGGATACGTTTTATGAAAAACTCAATGTAAATTTTTTAGTTTTAGAGATGAATAACATTTTGCAAAAAGTTTATGTTTTTTATAATAAAGATTATTAGACTGAAATAATTCATCAATTATTTTTTTATTTGGAAATAAGTAATGAAAAACCGTTGTTGCTCATTCTTGAAAAAACTTATTTCTTGTTAACTGTTCTTGCAATTCACTCATAACCATTATTTTCATCATTAATCTTTGTTCTTTAGTGTACTTTAGTCTGAAGTTTATTCTTATATAAAAAAATAGTATTTCAAGTTTTCTTACAGTCAAATTGTTTAAAGTCTTAAATGTTTTGACATAATCTAGTGCATTGGTTTTGTGATAACTATTTTTCATACATAAAATAGGAGGAAATAAATTATGTGTTAATCCAGTTCTAATTATAATTGAAAATCCTAAAATGTTGTTTTTATAAAAATCCATTTTTATAGAATCGGTGTGCAAATAAAAATCATCACTAAATTTATCATAAAAGTATTTTTTTGTATTTCATTCTACTTTAATTTCGGGATCAAAGCTATACTTTTTTCTAAGTCTTATTAAAATTTCTTCATTAACTTCACAAATTCAACAATCTGAAAAATGTTCCTTACTATCAATTTCATTTTCGTAAGTTTTATACATTTCTCTATTAATGTACTTTAAAGCCAATAAATCAACAACAGGTTCTTCTTCTATTGAATATAGTCCATTAATTGCGAAACTACCAATTTTTCTTATATCCACCAAATCACTCAATAAGCTTTTAAGGTAAATAATAGTTTTTTTGATATAATTTTTTAAGTTTTTATCTAACTCCACAGCTTTCAATTGCTCATTAATTAGCTGAATATCACTAGTCAAAACTTTTGATTCGTTCTTCAAAAACACTTTTATCACCTCTTACTAATGATTATAACATTTTCAAGTTGCTAATTTTTTTCATACATTATTGCACTAATTAAAAATAAACTTGCCGTTTCTGCTCTCAAAATATTTGAGCCAAGGCTAATACATTTATATCCTATACTTTCTAAAAAATCTACTTCTTTTTTTTCTAGACCACCTTCAGGACCAATAACAATATTTACAGATTTATATTCTTTTTGCAAAAAACTTTTTAAATTATTTTCGCAATTTTCTTCTCAAGCTACTAAGTTTAAATCTGCTTTTATATTTTTTAAATCTTCAATATTTTTAATTATGTCTAAAACCTGAGGAATGACAGTTCTTTTAGATTGTTTTGATGCTGTTTCACAAATTTCTTGTCATCTTTTTTTCTTGATTTCTCTTTTTTTATCTTCGATTACAACAACATTTCTTTTAAACTGAACTGGAATAATTTTAGTAACCCCCAATTCGGTTGCTTTTTGCAAAATGTAATCTCACTTTTGTTCTCTTATGATTCCAGCAATCAAATTTATTTCAATAAGACTTTTATTTGCTTCTGTTTTATTTAAAATTTTAGCAGAGCATACTTGATCTAAAAACTCTTTAATTTCACAATTATATTTTTCATTTTCATATATACAATATATTTTTTCCCCGACACTTAACTTGATCACATTTTTTATATGATGTAAATCTTTGTCCTCAATTAAAAAATTATCATCAATTTTTTTACTTACAAAAAAACTATGCATACTTTCCTCTTTTCTCAAATTATTATATAATGAAATAGTCAAGTTATAATTAATTGAATTCCAAACTGTTTTATTATAGATTGGAGAAAAAGCGTGAAAAAGACTGATAAAGAATCTAAATTAAATGTGGTTATAAGCCAAAAAGTTTTAAATGCTTATGACGAACTTGACAACATTGATTTAGATTACGAAATCAGCAAACTATCTAAAACAAACAGACATGCAAGATTTAAGAGCGAAACACTTAATATAACCCTTGTCAGTTTGTTACTAAGTATGTCTACAGCTGTTAGCTTAATAAATGTGGTAATTCCTCTTGGAATTACTGGAATAAACGTTGGTTTTAGTCTAAAATACTTTATTATCGCTATAAGCTTTCAAGTAGTCGGTTTATACTGGGGTATGATTATAGGTTTGTTAGATGGATTATTACAATTTATTATCTATGGACTTAGTCCATTATTTAGATTTACATCATCACTTGGTTTAGTTTTGTGAGTATTTCTATTTTGATTTTTATTTAAAAAGTTATTTAATATATATGAAAAGGAAAGTATAAAAACAAGATCATTTTTATCGTTTGTAGCGGGGGTTATTATATTGATAATTCAGCCGTTTGTATCTTCACTAATGGGTTATTTTAGAACTCTAATTGAATTTGGTGGCGATAAAAGTTATAGTTTTGTTAAATTTATGCAATCATGAATTAGTCTTATGATATTTGACTTATTCGCAATAGTTTTATTTTGTATATTAACATATAGGATTCAATTAATTATTTCAAAAATAAGACACTAAAAAAGTAGCCAGCAGGCTACTTTTTTTATTTTATATCTTTTAAAATTTTTTCAATATTGTTTGCGTTTTCAAGTGAATTGTCATATTCAAATTTAAGCTCAGGTACACTTTTCATTTCTACTTTGCTTGCTAAAATTTTTCTAATTTCTTTAAGATATTCTTCCACTTCTTCTTTAATATCATCAACTGGTGCATCACTATCAAGTGAAGAGTAAAAGACTTTTGCATGACTTAAATCTTTTGAAAGTCTTACTTCTCTAACAGTAAGTGAATTTATATAATCAGTATCTGGAAATTCTCTTTGCAAAATCAAGTTCAACTCTCTTAGAATTGTTGATTGATGACGTTCAAGTTTTATTTCATTTCCCATATTACTTCACCTCTTCTACTTTATACGCCTCTATTATATCATTTTCTTTGATATCATTAAAGTTCTTGATGGTGATTCCACATTCTGCACCTTCTCTAGCTTCTTTTATGTCATCTTTTTTATTTTTCAAAGAAGACATTTCACCTGAATAAATAACTATTCCATCTCTTAAAATATGTACTTTTGAACCTCTTGGAATAACACCAGAAACAATTCTACATCCAGCAATAGTTCCAACCTGAGAGTGTCTAAATATTTGCCTAACTTCTGCTTCGCCAAGACTTTTTTCTTCAAATACAGGGTCAAGCATTCCTGTTGCAGCTTCTGCAATTTCTTCTATTAATTTGTAGATAATATTATGAAGTCTTATGTCAACACCATCTTCTTCTGCTTTTTGTCTAACTTGTGAATTTGGTCTTACATTAAATCCATAAATAAGTGCATTTGAGGCAAGTGCAAGCGAAACATCAGAAATCGATATTGCACCAACAGTTGCACGAATTACGTTAATCTTTACTCCTTCAATACTTATTTTAAGCATTGAGTTACGAACAGCTTCAACTGTTCCTTGAGTATCGGCTTTTAATATTATATTAATTGATTTAAGTTCTCCAGCCTCAATTTGGTTTTTGATTGAATCAAGTGTAAAACTTTGATTTTTTTGTCTTGCTTCGTTAGCTTGTTTTATTGCTTGTGCCTCAGCAATTTCTCTTGCCATTTTTTCTTCAGCAATTACCATAAATTTATCTCCGGCTTTAGGTACTTCATTAAGACCTACAATTACAGCTGGTTGACCTGGAACTACTTTTTTTATTTTTGCTTTATTTTCATTTTCTATGTCTTTAACTGCTCCAAAAGTTCCACCAGCAACAACTATATCTCTAAGATTTAGTGTTCCGTTTTGAACTAAAACAGTAGCAATTGGTCCTCTAGCTTTGTCTAAGTGTGCCTCAATTACAGTTCCTCTAGCAAATTTGTTTGGATTTGCTTTTAAATCTCGCATTTCTGCAATAAACAGTAAGGTTTCTAATAGTGTATCTAGACCAATTTTATTTTTAGCACTTCCCTCAATAAAAGGAACATCCCCTGCATACTCTTCTGCAACAATTCCAAAATTCATTAACTCTAATTTTATTTTGTTGGGATCAGCATTTTCTTTATCTATTTTATTTATAAAAACAACTATTGGAACATCTGCGGCTTTTGCGTGGTCAATTGCTTCTTCTGTTTGAGGCATAACCCCATCATCAGCTGCTACAACCAAAATAACAATATCTGTTACCTCACTACCTCTAGCTCTCATTTCAGTGAATGCTTCATGGCCGGGAGTATCAATAAATGTTAGCTTTTTATTATCTAAATGAACTTGATATGCTCCAATGTGTTGAGTTATTCCTCCGAATTCACCCTCAGTTACGCGAGTGTCGCGAATTGAATCTAGAAGAGTTGTTTTCCCGTGGTCTACATGACCCATAATTGTTACAACGGGTGGTCTAACTTTTAGATCGTCAGGATGATCTACATCATCAAATGTTTCGAAAATATTTTCTTTAGTTATAGAAGTTTCTTTTTTAAAATCATATCCGAACTCTAAGCAAAGTTCTCCCATTTGCTCTTCAGTCAGAATTTGATTTTGAGTTACCATACTTCCATTTGTAAAAAATCATTTTACAATTTCAGCAGGACCTTTATTAAGTTTTTTTGCAAAATCACCTATTGATAATGGTTCGGTATATACAAAAACACCATCTACTAAACCTGTTTGTTTTGTTTCTTTTAGTTTATTTTTTATATTAGCTGTATGAGCTTTGGATTTGGTTTTGGCTTGTTGCTTTTTGTCGTTGATATTTTTTGAATTATTTTGTTTTGCCATTTTATACCACTCCCCTATCTATTTTACTCAATATTAATTTTACAAAATTTGAATCTTCTATTCCAATTGCTTTAATATTTTCTTTTCCTATGGCTTGGTTTAGTTCCTCTGTATCAAATAAACCATTATGTATTTGTATTTTATAAAAAGTGCATTTATCATTGATTTTTTTTAATTGACTAGAACCCATATCACTCACAGTAAAAACTAATTTGACTTGATTTGTTTTGATCTTCTTAAATAAGGTATCTCCAGAAAAAATCTTGCCTGCAGATGATACTAGTCCAAGAACTTGTAATAAGTCTTTCACTAATCTCAGTTTTTTTCTATTTCTTCAATTAATAATTGATATATTTCATCCGCTACCTTAGTTTTCAATCCACGTTCTAATGCTTTATTTTTTTGCACTTTATTAACAGCCTCAATAGTTGGTCTAAGATAAACCCCTCTACCATTGGCTTTTCTTGTTTTATCAATAAAAATCTCTCCATCTTTATTTTTAACAACTCTAATAAGTTCAAGTTTTGGATACATTTTGTTTGAAGAAACATCTTTTCTTAGAACAATGTGTTTATTATTATCCATTTAATTTACCATTATTCTTTGTAATATGCATCATATTCTTCAATATCTATCGTTTCTTCTGGTTCATCTACTGCAATACTACCAAAAGTTTCAGAATATGATTGTATATCTTCAATTGAAGTGTCATTCAAAAAGATAGATTCATCAACTTCTTCGACTGTTTTTTCTTCTTTACTACTTTTTGGAGCTTCAAAGTTTTTTTGAAAGTCTTTTTGTCATGACATAGAGTTATTTTTTCTTTTGTTAGTATTTGAAATAAAGTCTGGACTTAATAATTCTTCTTGAGTTATATTTCCATTTCAAAGATTTTCCACACCTTTTAAATTAGCGTTATCTAATGATAAAATATTAATTTTTGTATTTACTAAGTTTGCAACTAATCTAGCTGCCATTCCTTTTTTACCAATCGCCAATGATAACTGTTCGTTTGGAACTATTATGAAACACTCGTTATTTTCTTCGTTAAAGTCAATACTTATAACTTTAACTGGTGTTAAAGAGTTCATTATAAAAGTTTTTTTATCTGGGTTTCATAAAACAATGTCGATTTTTTCTTCATTTAAAATTCTTGAAACTTCTTTTATTCTACTTCCAGCAGCACCTACACAAGCACCAATTGGATCTATATTTTCATCATGAGATAAAACAGCAATTTTTGCTCTTTTACCTGGTTCTCTTGAAACAGATTTTATTTCTATTACACCATCTCTAATTTCAGGAATGTTCATTTCCATCAATTTCATTAAAAAGTTAGGATGGATTCTTGTTGCCAATACTTGTGAATGCTTATTTTCTTTTGAAACATCTTCAATATAGAAACTAATTATGTCTCCTTCTTCAAAACGTTCACCAGGTATCATTTTTTTATTTCAAATAGAAACAATTGAACCATCAACATCGACTAAATAGGCTGTTTCAGTTATATCTCTAATTGTTCCTCCTACAATTTCATTGTTTTTTGGTAGGAATTCTTCATATAATTTATTTTTTTCTCCTTCACGAATTTTTTGCTTAATGATTTGACCAACTTGCATAACTGCCAATTTAGAAAATTCTTGGTTATAAGCAACTGGTTCATAAACACTATCTCCAATAGTGATATTATCACCATATTTCTCTTTAGCTTCATTAAGACCTATTTCTAACCATTCATCATCTACATGTTGAACTACTTTTAGTTCTTTAAAAACATTAATTTGACCTGTTTGTTGATCTATATCAACTCTAACTATTGCTTCTAAATCAAAAAACTTTTCATATGCTTTTTTAAAACCCTCTGTAATTCCTTCAAAAATAATTTCTTTATCTATTCTTTTTTCATCGACAATTTCGCTTATTGCTTCTAATAATCTTGCACCATCAATCATGGCATTAAAGTCCTCCTTAGTATTTAATCAAACATCAAAATAGTTATTTATACAAAAGGAAAAGAAGACCAAGGCCTCCTTTCCAGATATATATGAAACTTTGACATATATATTTTAATACAAAATTATAATTAATTACAAAAGAATTTAAAAAACTATTTTACTAATTCTTCTAATATTTTTGCTTTAAATCCATGTTTGATAGCATCTTTGTAGGTTGCATCTACACAATATTCGCTAACTAAACCGCAAATTTCTACACTATCTACATTTCTTGCTTTTAATCATTCTTCAAGAGGTTCAACATTAGCTATTTGCTTATTAAAACCAGAATAACTATCTCAATCTTTTTCTACACCTTTTTTTACAATAAAATCTGCAAGATTTTTATCAATAAGTAGTTCTGCTCCTTTTGTATTTTGCACACAGTGTGCTGGCCATTGCGAAAAACTACAATGGTTATTAGGGTGTCAATCCATTGTAAAAACTACTAGAAATTTATTTTTTTTGTATTCTAAAACTTTATTTAAAATACCATCTTTTAATGTTTCTCCACCTTTTCAATATAAACTTCCCTTAGGATTTGCAAAATCATACTGATAATCTACTACTATTAATGCTTTCATAATAATATTATAAATTATTTAAAAAGAAAAAATGTCAGTATAAAAATATATTTCTTTTAAACGATTTTATAATTGAAAGGGGTGATTATATGGCAAAAGATTTCAATACAAATATTTCATTTACAAAAGGAAATGAAATAGAAAAAATAATTAAGGCATTAGATGAAGGTAAAACAATAATTTGAGCCGTAGAATATGGAGAAAAAGTTAGAGATAGTTTAGCAAAAGGAAAAATCGAGTTTTTAGGTAATGCAAATTGTGAACTCAAAGAGCTTAAAGAAGATTGCGGTACTTGTGGATGTGGAAAGCCTGCTAATGCATTAATTTATGTTTGAAGATAAATAAAAATCTTAGAATTAAAAATTCTAAGATTTTTATTTATTCATTCAAAACTAGAGATTGTTGTATTTCTAACATTTGTTCTGTAGATGTAAAGTGATCTACAATTTGTAATCCGAAGTGTAATGCTCCTCCAATTGAACAACCTGTTATAATATTGCCATCTGCAATCGCACGATAGTGTGGCTTTTTGACTGCTTTATCCAGAAATTCATCTGATCCTGGGTAATGAGTGACTTCCACGTTATCAACTAACCCCAGTTTTCCTAATATTTGGGGTGCTGCACAAATAGCTGCCATAACTTTGTCTTTACTTGCTTGCTCTTTTAAGTTTTTCATTAAAACTTCACTCTCCATTAAATTCGGAACTCCCGGAACACCTCCTGGTAAGATGAAACAATCATAATTATCAAAGTTTATTTCAGAAATTGTTTTGTCTGCATTAATTGTTATATTATGTCCTCCGATTACTTGTATTTTATCTGTAATAGAAACTAAATCTACAATAGGAAAAGAACCTTTAAATTTACTTTCCGCTCTTCTTATAACATCAACAGTTGCAACCATTTCAGTTTCTTCAAATCCATTAGCTAAAAATACTGCTACATTTGCCATAAATTACCTCATTTCTCTAATAATTATACTATAATTGTGTTTATAATATTTTTAGGTGATAAAAAAATGGGGTTATTTAAAACATTAAAAAATACTATCGGTTTTCTTTCAAGCAGTAAAGCAAATAAAAATCTTAGAAATGATAAAGACCGTGTTTATCAATTGGTTTTAAACAATCAAATTTTAGATATAAATATCAGAAATGTTAAAACATTTGCTCAAAAACTTAATTCAATTATTTTTAAAGAAAAGATCAATCATGATACTGGTTTTAGGTTTATAAATGCAAAAGCCTTTAATTCATTTGGTTTAAGAGAAAATGTTGATCTAATTTTTTGCAATAGAAGGCATGAAGTTATTGAAACTTATTCAAACTTTCCTCCAAATAAGGCAACAGAACACCACGAAAATGGATCTGTTTTGTTTTTATTGGCAAAAAATACTAATAAATATTTAAAAATTAAATTAAAAGATATTATGAAAATTACAAAATAAAAACTGCTTACGCAGTTTTTTTTATAATGTTGATTTAGTATTACCCATTGATGACATTGCTTCTTGTTTAACTTTATCTCAAAAGTTAACTGCTAAGAACTTATCAACAACACGGCATGAAACGTGTAAACCTTCAAAGTAAAAATGTAAATTATTGTGGGCTATCATTATATGTCCAATTACAAATGCAAGAAAATCATACCCATCATATAAAAGTTCTTGACCTGTTTTATTTTCAAGTTCAGTGAATCCATATTTTTCATACATTAAAACTCTAACTTCTTCAAGTCCTTTTTCTGGTCAACTTTTTAACAGATATTGTCTCAATTGTTCTATTTTTTGATTACCTTCAGGACCTTCTTTTTGTCATTTATTGATTACATGTTCTTCAATTACTACTGCCATGGCTTTTATACCTTTTTCAAGAGAAGGATAAAATAATTGAACTGGTTTTGATTCTTCATCATTTTCTAAATCTATGTGAATTAAAAACCAAGGTTCATCAAAACTAACTACACCAATTTGATCATAAGTTAGCTGATATACTTTTTCACCCATATAATCATTCTCCTTTATACATTTATTATATTATAACATAAAAATAAGCCTTTTTTTAACAAAACCACTATGTGGTTGACTATTGTAATAACTTTATTATATTGATATGTAGTTAATTGAAACCGTGATAGCTACAACAATACCTATAAAACTTATCGGTAATAAGAATCATAGTATTCAAGTTTTTGATTTTCACTTACTTGCATATCCAGTTTTAATTTTTTTATCTGGTTTAACTTTTTTGGGCGGAACTATTTTAATGGGTACTTCTTTTTCTTTATTGCTCAAAGGAGCTCTATTCCATAAGTCATGAGCCTTCATTGGTTCTTTTTCTTCTTTATGTTTTTTTTGACGAACATGTGGCGGTTTTTCTTTTGATTTTTCTAAATTTTCATCTATTAATTGTGGTTTTTCATTTTCTGCCAATAATGGGTCATCAGAGTCTGGTAGAATTTCAATCTCACCATCAGTTTCACCTCTAAGAGTATCTATAAAATGTTTTGCAACATCCGCGTTTGGAGTTGCAAAAGTTATCCCATTACCAAAACTATCGTTTTGCAACGAAACATAGTTCATTCCAGCACTAGTTTTTGCTAATTGAAGTTGAATTTTTTGTATACCGTATTTATCAAATGGCAAATATCCTATTTGATGACTCCCATCAATATCGTCCCCTTCTACAGTAAAAGTTCTTTTGTTTGTTATAAAAACAATCCCTACTTTGGGGCTATCAAATCTTTTAAAACTAGCCCATAAAGCTGACTTTACTTCCTCATTTTCATCAAAGTATGTCTCCATATTAGCTCAAATTCTTTCTAAAATATTTTTATAGTTTGGAAGTCAACTATAACCATTTTTAGCTAAATCATTTTTAATGTCTGTGCTAGTTTTCATCTTTTAAACCTCTAACTTTAATTTTATATTTTTTTCTTGGTAAATCTTTCAAAAATTTCTTTTAATTTCTTCTCATATGCAGAGTGAGGATTAAAATGAAAATATACTTTATCTTTTATTTGATCTGGAAGGTACTGTTGATCAATTCAACCATTATTATAGTCATGTGGGTAAATATATCCCTCTACTCCTAATTTTTTTGCACTTAGGTAATGATTGTCTTTTAAATAATTTGGCATATCGGGTTGAATTCCAGATTTAACATCTTCTATAGCAGAACTAATTGCCAAATAAGAAGAATTGGATTTTTCACTAAGAGCCATTTCTATTACAGCCATCCCAAGAATTTTTATTCCTTCAGGCATACCTATTTCTCTAAATGATTGACAAGCTAATATAACTCTTTGTGCAATCGCTGGATTTGCAAGTCCAATATCTTCATAAGCTATAACCTGCATTCTTCTCATTATGATTTCATAATCACCTATTGCCATTAGTCTTGCCCAATAATGTAAAGAAGCATTTACGTCACTACCTCTAATAGATTTTTGAAAAGCACTTTTTAAGTTATGAAATTCATCACCATCTCCAGTACCCTTAAAATAAGTTTGATTATAAATGTTTTTCACAATATCATCTGTGATTAGATTATCGCTATATAAATTTATTAAAATTTCTAGACCATTTAAAGCAACTCTTAAGTCCCCATTTGAAAATCTGCACATCATTTCTAAGGCATTATTGTCAAACTTTATTTTAAAATTATTTTTTTTGATTATATTTATTATTCCACTTTTCATTTCTTCAACACTTATTTCTTTTAATTGCAAAAGTGTGCATCTACTTCTTATTGCTGGATTTATCACAAAATATGGATTTTCTGTTGTCGTAATAAAAATTATTATTTCTCGCTTTTCTAAAAATTCAAGTAAATAGTCTTGTATATTTCTGTTCATTCTATGTATTTCGTCAATAATTAAAATACATTTTTCTTTTTTATTTTTAATAATTTCGGTAAGCATTTCTTTTTTATCTTTTGAAGCATTAAATTGAAAATACTCTAATTCAAATTCATTTGCAATTGCTATTGCCAAAGATGTCTTTCCAATTCCTGGGGGTCCATAAAATATTAAATTAGCTAAAAATTTTTTTTCTATCATTTTTTGTAATATACCATTATTTGATAATAAGTGTTCTTGCCCCACAATATCACATATTTTTTTAGGTCTAAGCAAAAAACTTAGTGAATCATTCATATTTAATCCCCTGTTCCAATATTATTTTTTATATTATCACTTATCTAATTAAATTATATTTATACTGCTTTTACGTAAATCTCTGCTGTCCCAGATTCTTCGAATAAAGTTGAACTCGCAGAAACATTAATTCATATTTTTACCTCTTTACCATCATTATTGGGCATTATTGAATTTTTACTTAACTGAAAATCTATATTTAACTTAGCATAAGGTTCATGCTTTTGAACAGCAACTTCAATAGATTGTGAAACGCGATTTGCATCATTTTATCCTTTTTGTACTGTTACATGTTTATCTGAACCAATTAACATACTTAGACTTCTTAATTTATGTTTGATTTTGAAAGTGCTTTTACCAACAAAATATTACTATTTGAGGTTGCGTTAACATAAATACTTTCATCGTCACTTGTAGCTGGAATGTAATTTGCAAATACAAAAATCCTTACCCTCTACAGCTTCTTGCTCTATATTATTTTTTATAAATTCAGAACATATTTTTTTATATCACTTTCTACATTTAAAGGAGGTGTAATCAATTCATTTTTTATTTCTTCAGACAAATTTTTTTTCTTATAAATTTCACCATGGTAATTTATAGTAAATGTTGCATCACCTTTTGTTTTTAAGCTATTAGAATATGCACTAACTTTTATTGAACCTTTATTACCAAATTTATTAGGTTTATTATAATCAGTAAATTTTATATCTTGAAGTTCTTTTAGATCAATTAATAAAACTTTTTTAATTTGAGTAAAAACAGCATTTTTAGCTTCTTGTATAGCTATAGCTTTATCTTTTTCAAAAACAGTTAAATTCTCTTTCTTTATATCGTTTAAATTCTTCACACTAAATTCTTCCTGTTTATAATTATAATACACGTTTGTCCTTCCTAAATAATTATTTGATAATTCTTTTGCTTGGATTGTTGCTGAAACTAAGGATGGAGCATCAATAAAATCAACATCATCAATTGTTAGGTTATAATCATCATTCAAATCGTTGATTTTCGCGATAGCTCTCTCAATTATTGGCAATTCTTCAATTTCAGTAATTTCACCTAAATCTTTATTTTTTATATTCATTAAATATTTTTTTTGTTTTTCAATCACCTTAACAGTTTTAAATATAATGCTACCTTTAATTTTGGTACTTTTATCTAGTGAGATAATAGAAATTTGTCCAAACTGATCGTCTAAACCATTTGTAAATTGAAACTCTTCTTTATAGTCTTTCAATTTTATAATATATATATTAAAAAGGTCTTTAATTTTTTTAACAGCCTCTCTTTCTGCTGCTGTTTTTGTATTAATTTCAGGTGTTAAAATTCTATCTTCTTCTCCTATTGTTGATAAATCTGCTTTTTCACTACCATTCATAAAACAAAAAACAAGCACACCTGTATTAAAGGTGGCTAACGAAGTTATCGATAAATATATAAGCAATTTTTTCATTATTCCCTCCTTTAACTCTCTTAATAATTTTATAATATTGAGGAAATAATTTCTTGTAATAATAAAAAAATCTAACTATTATTAGTTAGATTTAGAATTAATGACTAGCAGATTTAGATTTAGGTGTTCCAGTAGATGCTGAACTTGTTGCAATAGGTAGCTCGGTTGTAAATGCTTTTGGTTTTGTTCCAAAAACTTCTTGATACACTTGTTCATATCTTTCAACAGGCACTATTTTTAATTCTTTTCTCACTTCTTCTGGAATGTCTTCGATATCTTTTTGGTTTTTAAATGGAATTATTATTTTACTTAAACCACTTCTACTTGCTGAAATAGACTTTTCTCTTAATCCCCCAATTGGGAAAACTAAACCTCTCAAAGTTATTTCGCCAGTCATACCAATATCCTTAGGTACAGGTTTGTTTGTCAAAGCCGAAATAATTGCGGTTGTGATTGTAACTCCGGCACTTGGACCATCCTTAGGTACCGCTCCTTCTGGAACGTGAATGTGAATATCGTTTTCACTAAACACTTCTTTTGGTATATTAAATGATTTATAGTTTGATTTTACAAAGTCATATGCAATTGTTGCAGATTCTTTCATAACATCTCCCAATTTACCAGTTAGAACCAATCCCCCTTTTCCTGGGAAGTGATTCACCTCAATCGGTAGAATATCTCCACCATATTGTGTGTATGCAAGTCCTGTTACAACACCTACCTGAGCTTCTTTTTCTTTTTCTGTATGTTCAAAAATACGTTTTTTCAAGAATTCATTTACAATTTCAGGTGTAACTGTTAATGAATCCAACTCTTTGTTTAGCATTTTAACTACGAATTTTCTTGTTACTGAAGCTATTCAACGTTCCAATTGTCTAACACCAGCTTCTCTAGTGTAGTGCTTAATTATTTCATTTAAACTTTCAGTTGTGAAAATTAGTTTTTCACTTGAAACTGCATGATCTTCTAATACTTTTGGAACTAAGTATTCTTTTGCAATTTTTAATTTTTCAATTTCTGTATAACTTGAAAGTTCTATAATTTCCATTCTGTCATATAATGCTTCTGGAATATTATCTGGATAGTTTGCTGTTGCAATAAATACAACTTCACTTAAGTCATACTCTTCTTCTAAATAATGATCTGAAAATTTTGAGTTTTGTTCTGGATCTAGAACTTCAAGCATTGCTGAAGCTGGATCTCCTCTATAATCACTTGCCATTTTATCAATTTCATCAAGTAAGAATACAGGGTTTTTAACTCCGGCTTTTTTCATACCTTGAATAATTCTTCCTGGCATAGCACCTATATAAGTTTTTCTATGACCTCTAATTTCAGACTCATCTTTAATTCCACCAAGTGAAATTTTTACAAACTTTCTTCCCATTGATTCAGCGATTGATTTTGCTAAACTGGTTTTTCCTACACCCGGAGGACCAACTAATGTTATTATTTGACCTTTTACCTTATTAGTATTCTGTTTAACAGCCAAATACTCAACTATTCTTTCTTTAACTTTTTCTAAACCATAATGATGTTTATCTAAAATCTTTCTAGCAAATTTCAAATCAGTTTTTTCTTCTGATTTTTGCCATCATGGGGTTTGCATCATTCAATCAATGTAAGTTCTAATTATATTAGCCTCACTTGAAGATGAAGGAAGTCCTTCAAATCGTTCAATTTCCTGAAATATTCTTTTTTTAATGTGTTCTGGGAATGGTTCAGTTTCAAGACGTTTTTTGTATTTCTTAATATCATCGCCTTCTCCATCCATGTCACCAAGTTCTTCTTTAATTGCTTTTAGTTTTTCTCTTAAATAGAACTCTCTTTGTTGTTCGTCAACTCTAGACTTAATTTTTTTACTAATTGAAGTCTCAATATCAGCTGATTGTCTTTTTTCATCTAAGAAATCATTAATTATTGCAATTCTTTTAACAGGATCAATTTCTTCTAAAATTGCTTGTTTCTTTTCGATAGGCATAAAAGGCATTAAGTGTGCCGCACTATCTACTAGATAACTTGCGTCAAGATTAGGTGTTGTATCCTTAATCAACTCTTCCATTTCTGATGGAAATTCGTCTTGACTAGCTATCATGTTACGTACCATTTTTGTTATTTTTTCTACATCTTCTTTGTTATTGCTGTTATTTAGTAATTTTTCTTCATAATCAGCTGAGTAAAAACCGTTTAATTCAATCGCACTAATTGATGCTCTTGAAATAGATTTTATATTAACAGTTAAAGTACCATCTTTTCATTCTTTTTTAATGTTAACTTTCGCTAATACCCCAAAATTAAATAAATCTGTTGGGTTAGGATCATCTTCTAATGGTTTTTTTTGTGAAACAATTAATATCATTCCATCGTTTTTTTCCACTGACTCTTTTACAGCTAAAGTTGTTTTGTCTCGACCTATTTCCAAAACTTGCTCAAATGAAGGATATACATAGCTTCCTCTTGTAACAAGTAAAGGTAGTCTTTTTTGTTTATTCATAAAATTCCTCCTAATTTTGGTACAAATTTATAATATCATATTTTTTAGCACTGTCAAGTGGTAAGTGCTAAAAAATAAAAAAATATGATTTAAATCATATTTTTACTATCCATTATTAGTATACAAGAAATCAACTATCATTTCTCTAACTAATTCTTCTTTTACTTGTGCTTCTGGTAAAATAGATTTTTTTAGATAATCTGCCTCTATACCAAACTGAGCTGATAAACTTTGATATTTTTCTTCCACTTGTTCAGCAGATGGGCTGAATTTTTCATTTTCCCTAACCTTATCAGTTATTAAATAGCTACAAATTTTTCTTTTAGCATCTAGGAACAACTCAGCTCTTATTGATTCATCTGTTAAACCAGTTTTTTTCTTATATTCTTTCATAGTTAACTTTTGACCTGCAACTCTTGCTTCAAACTCTTTATATAAATTATCTATTTCTCTATTTATTGCAGATTTAGGTAGCTCTATTTTAGAATTTTTAATTATTAAGTCAATAACTTTATTTACAAATAGGTTTTTTGAGTTTTGAGTTTTTTGATCTAATATTTGTTTTTTTACAGATGCTTCCAACTCTTTATATGTTTTAATATTTGGTAAATTCAAATCTTTAACAAGTTCATCATCTTTAGCGGGAAGAATACGCTCTTTAATTTCTTTGATATTTACAACAAATTCAGCTTCTTTATTAGAAAGTTCTGGAGTATAGTCTTTTGGAAAAGTTACTTTTATTTTAGATTCTCCTAATTTTTTGCCCACTAAACCATCTTCAAAACCCGGAATCATGTTGCCTGAACCAATTACTAATCTAAAATCTAAACCTTTTCCACCGGGAAATGCTACACCATCAACAAAACCTTCAAAGTCAAATATAACTACATCACCTTTTGCTACAACTTTATTTTCTTTTTCTTTTTCCAAAGCAAATCTTTCTCTATATTGATCGATTGCTTTTTCGATTTCATCTTTTTCTACTTTAATTTCTTCTTTTTTAAGATCTTTATCTTTTATACCTTTGTAATCACTTATTTCTATTTCAGGTTTTAAATCAAAAACAAATTCTAATTCACATGACTTTTCAGAAATTTTTGTAGGTGTTGGTACAGGTGCTGTATAAGGAACTACATCGCTTTTTTGCTCTTTTGCAAATTCGAATGCTTTTTGAACAACAGATTGAACAGCAGCATTTAAATATTTTGCTGGAGTTACATATTGTTCAACCTTTTCTTTTGGTGCTTTTCCAGGTCTAAATCCTGGTATTTGAACATTTTGAGCTACTTTTGCTTTTCCTTTTTTAACAGCTTCTTCTCATTCGTTGCCATCAATTATTACAGTTCAAACACCTTGACCTCTTTCTGCTATTTTTTTAGAACTAAATTTCATACTGTATTGCCTCCTAATGTTTTTATCTTACATACAATTTTTATTATATCAAATTACTAGTATTATTCACCAATTTTATTGTCTAAGTTGTTTTCTAAATTGTTTAAAATTTTTTCAATATCAATAAATTTTTGTTTAATAGAATTCAAAAAAGCTTTATTTTCATCACTATATGATATTGTTTTAAATAACTCGACCATATTATAAATTGATTTATTAATACTTTCACATAGTTCAAACATAGTCAAAAATGTTGATTTAGAAGTATAATTTCTATCCAAGCCTATAACTAAATTTGACATTTCTATATATATTTCTCATTCCTTCAATAAACATCTTATTTTTAAACCAAGTTCCAATTCCATATCATAGGCTAATATTTGAATTTCTTTTTCACCATCTAGTAGTTTTGAGTAATTTTTTAATTTGAGTTTTTCGAATTCTATTGAATTTAGTTCTATATCTTTAAGTTGTTTTTTTAAAACTTTTTTTAAAACTTTTAAGTGTTTATTCTTATTTAAAATGTTATCAATATCTTTTGTCAATGTTTTATAAATCTGACCTTTTAATTCATCATTTTCTCATTTGCTATAAGCACAACATCAACAGCAGACAAAACCAAAACACTCAGACTCATATATTAAACAAGTACAGTTTTCAATATATATAGATTTACATTTACAGCACATTTTAGCTCCTTTAAACATTTTTAATAAAAAAACAACAAATTAATGTTGTTATTATACAAAAAAATTCTTTTCAATTTCATCTTGAACTTTATAGATGTTTTCTATTTCATTTTTTGGTAAATAGTTTTTTAGATCTTCTATTGCTTCTTGAAGACTTTTATTTAAAGGTATATTATAAACTTTAGAAAACTTATAAACCATTTCTCTTAAAAACATTTTTTTAATGTAATACTCAGGTTGTAGCTCTTTAAATAAGTCATCTTTAGACTGATAATCTAAAATCCAGTTCTTACCTTTTAGAGATATTTCCTCATTCATTTCATTTATTATTGAATTATATAGTTCGTTAGTTTCTTTTGCAACCCTTTCAAAAGAACCCTTTATATAATGATATAAATTTTTCTTTGTATTTATTTTGAATTTATCATATTGAGTAGGTTTTAACTCAAGTAAAATTGCATTAGGGATTATATAAAGTGTTAAATAATTTGACAATATTGATCTTAATCCATGTATAAATTTAAAATAATATTTATAGAAAAAGTATTCTGGAGAAGCTGTTTTTTCATTGATAGACTTAGATAATTGTTTAAAAATAGTTTTATATTTTTTTCATCATATATTTTCTAAACAATTGTTATATTTTGTTATTTTATTAATTATTTTGTTCACTTCACTTAGTTCAAAACTATTTTCTAACAAAAGTTTTTTTGTTTTAACAAATTTTGAATTAAAAAACCCTTCTGAAAAATTCTCATAATAATTAAATATAGCTATTTTAAAATCATAATCTTGAGCCTTAAGTCATATCTTTTCTAAGGCTCCATCCTTAGAAACTCATCAGTTTTTATTTTTATTATTTTCATCAATAAAATATGTCTCAACAAAATCAGTATTTGTTTTTTTACTTTTGTTAATTTTTAAAATTATTACATAACTAACAATAGTTATAAGAGATGCAATAAAAATTATTGCAAATAAAGTCACTAAAGAATAGATTGTTGTTGTAGACATAAATTCAGCTCTTTTCTAGTCTTTTAGAGTATTTTTAAATTAATCTTCTGTTGTTTCAATACTGTTGTTGTTTGCTTCTTTTTGACTTGATGGTTTTTGTTTTTGATTAAATTTCATACTGGTTTTATTAACTCTTTTTTCTGCTTTTAAACGTTTTTTAAATATTCATCAGTTAAAGAAATTTGATTTATCTTTTAATCATACAGAAACATTAGAGACTCTATATTTAGTTTTTATACCATTTCAAAACACATACATTTTATTTTTAGGGTCTGTAAGTTCACCTATCGGATAAACTTTTCCATATAAACGAAAATCACTTAGTTGTTCATAACTTATTGAAGGCGTTTTATCAACATTTTTTGGACTTGAAGAAAATGAAGAAGTGGCAGGTCTTTTAGTAGATTCTGTAGCAGTTCTAGATTTACCGTATAATTCTTTTCATAATTTTTCTTTTTCTGCTTGTTCTTTTTCGTAATTGCGTGAAGTTTGAACAGGAGCTTTAACTTCTTCCTTGGTAGTCGTACTTTTTGCTTTTGAACTTACTTGTTTTTCTTTATTAACTGATTTTAAAGATTTTTCCTTAGCTGCTTTTTCTTTAGCAGCTTTTTCTCTTGCTAATTTAGCTTGTATTTTTGCTTCTTCTTTTGCTTTTTTTTCTCTTTCAAGTTCTTCTGCTTTTTCCTTAGCTAATTTTGCTTCTAATTCTTTTTTAGCTTTAGCTTCTGCCTCTAGTCTATCTTCTCTTAACTGAGCTTCTCTTAGCATTTTTTGAAGTTTATTTTCTTTCTCAATTACTACTTCTTTTGCTTTTTTAGCTTCTTTTTTCTCTTCCATTTTTTTTATTTTTGCCTCCTTCTCCATTTGTTTTTGTTCTTTTGCAATTAGAGTCTCTTTTTCTTTTTGTTCTTTAGCAGCTTGTTTTGCCAATTCTTTTTGCTTGTCTTTTACTAGACCTTTTTCGCGTCTTAATTGTTCTGCAAGAGCTTCTTGTTCTCTAATTTGTGCTTCTCTAAGAATTGAATCCATTTTAGAAACTTTTTTTGAAGGTTTTGGTTTTGATGGTAGTTTAGTTTTCAATGAGCTTGCGTTTGCTTCAAATTCCTCAATCGCTTTATTAAGTTCTTTTTGTTTTAAAGTTGGTTCTTCATTTTTAGCAATTTTTGATGCTCTAAGTTGATATGAAGGTTGTTCAGGTAACTCTGGTCTTTTAATTTGTATACCATTTTTTTGTGAGTTCTTTTTAGCTATTGTTCCAATATTGACATTTTTTTTACTTTCCTGAGGTATGTCATAGAACATATTTCTTTCAGGTGGTGTTCATTTTAAAGCCTCTTGTATTTTTTTAATATTTGATTGTTTCTCCATAAAATCAACTTTACGTTTTTCAATTGATAATGAATCTCTGTCATCAATATTTTTATTTTCTACTTCTAAAATTATCTCTTCTTCTTTTTCCAATAGAAAAACAATAAAATCAATTATTTCAGATCTTATTTTAGGTTCATAAGTTTCATATTCTTGTGCAAATAATGCAATTGTTTGTGCAGTTAGTCTTTTTTCAATAAGACCTCTAATTCTTGCTTTTGTTTTCTCCGAAATTATTATAAAGTCTTTTTCTGATTCTTTTCGAACAACTTTTGCCATGTCACACCTCTAATTTTGTATAGCTACACTTTCATCATTTAAAACTTAGTATATTTAATTTTTATAAAAAAACGGGAGAGTAAATTTAAATTGACTCGCCCATTATACTACTTGATATTTTTATTGAATTTTCTACTGATTTTTTCAATTCTATCTTTTCGTTTTCTTTCTTCAAGTTCTTGCATTTGGTCTGCTTTTCTTTCAAGTGCTACAAATTTACTAATTTTTTTTGCAACTCTTAGTGAATCGTCAAATAATTGATCATCATGAACTTTTGTAAAGTAGGCTTTCATTTTTAGTTCTGTACGTTTTATTAATTCTTGCTCATGTCTAATTTGTGAGTCTATAGAAGCTATTTCTGATCTATACTTAGCATCTCTTTCAAGACGTTTTTCTCTCTCAAGTCTTAGAACTGTTGCAACACGTTTTTCTTCAGATCTTTTTAATTGTCTTTCCTTCATTAGTTCAATTAATTTTTGACGTTCTTGAAGTCTTCTCATTCTATCAGCTTTTTCAATAGCTTTTAGATTGATTTCCTCACGTTTTTTTAATCGTTTTAGTTCACGTGCTTCAGCCATTCTTCTTGATCTAGCAACAATATAACTGTTTGCACGTTCAAGTTTCATCATATTAATTCTATGACGACGTTCATTACGTAAATCTCTTAAGAACTCAATTTTTTGAGTCATTTCATCAAGAGCTTTTTCTTCTCTTTGATTGCTTTCTAAAAGATCTTGCATTGAAGGACGTTTTCTATAATCATAAACTATACCATAATTTCCTATTGGTTTAATTTCGTGATATGGTTTTGCATACTCACCAGTTTCAACATCGACATTTGGTTTTATAATTGTTTTTGCATCATCTGATTGCTGGAAAATTTCAAAACCTTCTTTTGATAAAACATTTCTTTTTTCAGGTTTAATTAACTCATCAGCACTTGTGTATACAATTGGTTCTTCTCCCTCGATAACACCATCTACAAGACCATGTCTACCCAATTGTTGTTGAAAAAACTCTGTTCCTAATTCCAACACCGCTAATGCTTGATCATCCTGAGGAGGCGCAAACTCTGCTTGAATATTATTAATTTCATTAAATTGCTCTCTTGACATATACTCATTCCCAATATATGTTCTTGATTGCTGATTTGATAATTCATTTGATGTATTTGTGGTCATTGATTCATTCACGGTTGTTGTATTTGAAGTTGAAATATTAACAGTTGTTGTATTTGAAGTTGAAGTATTATTTGATAAATTACTTTCACTTGAATCAAAAGCAGAAACACCTGAACCAGTAACAAATTCTAATAAATTTGGATCTGGTTTTACTTCCCTTGTCATTAATTCAGTCTCATCATCAAAAGCATTGTTAATATGAGTTGTTTCTTCTTCACTCATCAATCCTTCAGAAGCTCCAGCAGTTCCAAATAAATTAGAGTTATTATTTGATAAAATGCTATCAGGTCTTTGAACTACTTCTGGTGCTTCAGGCATGTCTAATAAACTTTCAATTTCAGCAAGATTTTTACCAGTTCTAGGTTCTGCTGTAAAAGTAAATTGTTCTTGTGTTGGTGTACCTGATTGATAACCAGCTCTTTGAAGAATTTCTTCTTTTGCATTTTTAGTACTAGATGTACCAACACTAAGTCTTGAAAGTAGGTCTTTTCTTTTTGCATCTGGAGTATTAGCAACTTGCTTGATATCTAATCTGTCTTTTCATCCAGAAATACCTGATTCACTTTTTTTAGTTCCTAAAGTATAATTTTCTCAAAAATGTTTAAATAATCTGTTAAACTCTGTTTCTCATAACTCAATTAAATTCGGTCTTCTAGGATCATCTTCAGGCAATGAGTCAATTCTTTCATAAGATGAAATTAATTTTTTATAATTATCATCAGTTTGTAAACTATATTTGTTTATTAAAGCTAGTGATTTTGTACCAAAATTTTGTCATACATATTGTGTACCAGAATTAGCATCTTGTTTTTCATTGCTTCTTGATTTTCCAGATGATTTTTTTTCTGCGGCCATATTACTTCCTCCTAAATTTTACCTATAAGTTAAACTAATTATACACTATTTTTTCCCATTTTTAAAGTGCCTATTACATAAACTACTAAATTGAGATTATACCAAATTATTTAAAAAACATTGCAAATTATTATACTTTAGTATAAGCAAATGCAATATTTTTGGGTTTTATTAAAATTGTACGACTCATTAGTTCATTAATTATATTGGTAAGTCTAACTTCATCAACTGATAAACTTTCTTTATTTTCAAGTTCCATTTTTAAAATAATAAAAAGGGTTTTTTCGTGATGCATGCTAATTGAGGCTGTAACATTTTTTAAACCTTGTGTATTATTTTTAACACTAAGTTCGATTATCTTGTTTAGAACTTTTTCTTCGATTTCTAGATGACCTCTTGTATTTCGTTCAATTGAGATGTACATAGATAACCCCTCTTTTCTATAATGTTTAAATTAGCTCGCTCTTCCAGCGTATTTACCATCAGTTGTGTTGATAACTACTTTTTCGCCTTCTTTTATAAATAATGGAACTTGTATTTCAAGACCAGTTTCTACCTTAGCTTTCTTTTGAGCACCACTTGATGTGTCACCTTTAACAGCTGCTTCTGCTTCTACAACTGTTAATTCCATTTTTTCAGGAATTGTTACACCAAGAATTTCTCCTTCATATTCGGTCATTTTAACCATAGTTCCTTCAACTAAAAACTTCAACTCTCACTCTAATTTTGAAGATTCAATTTCAACTTGATCATATGTTTCGGTATTCATAAGCATGCAATTAGTTCCATCATTATATAAATATTGCATATCTTTTTTTTCAACCATAGCTTTATCTACTTTATCTCCACCAGTAAAAGTCAACTCAACCCTTGCACCACTTCTTAAATTTTTAACTTTAACCGTTACTTTACCTTGTTGTCTTCCTGATTTTGAAAATGAGTAGTCTAAAACTACAAATATATTCCCATCATATAAAAAGGTTGTACCTGGCCTTAAATCATTAACTAACATATTTTTCTCCTTTAAAATAATTTTTAACATATTAATTATATACAAAAAAAATAAATTTTTAAATACCTATCATCCTATATAATGTGTATTTAACTACCTTTTTTTAAGCCAAAAAATGCCCCTGTAAAAAATGGTGAGTTTGGAAAATTAAAAGCTCCAGCACTTACCATTTTTTTACCTTCTCTTTGTAACTCAAGTATCTTTAGTATACCTTGACCACATTGAACTATAATACCTTCTTTATCTAAATTTATAATTTCTCCTGGTTGAAAAATTTTTAAAACCATAATAAAGTTTTCATCTTCTTTAATCAATCTTGCTTTTTTAATTTTTATTCTTTCATTATCTAAAAAAGTAAATGCTATTGGTGAAGGTGATAATGCCCTAATAAAATTTATTATTTCAACATTAGATTTTGTTCAATCAATTTCTTCTTGTTCATTTGATAAATTGTAGGCAAAAGTTACCTTTGTTTCATCCTGTTGTTGACCTTTTATTTTCTCATCAAGTATATTTTTTAAATGTTTAACTATCATATTTTTTCCTAAAGTAGCCATTTTTTCAAATAGAGTTCCAGAATCATCTTCATCCGATATTTCAATTTCTTCTATGACATATACTTCACCAGCATCCATTTTTTTGATCATTTTCATTAAAGAAATTCCTGTTTTTGTATCCCCATTTAAAATCGAGTACTGTATAGGACTTCCTCCTCTATATTTAGGCAAAATTGAGCCATGCACATTTATGGCGTTCTTAAATAAATTTAAAATTGAATCAGGTATGAATTGACCAAAAGCACAAGTAACTAAAAAATCAGCCTTTAAAGATTGTATTTCTTCAAATGCATCTTTTATTTTTACAGGTTGAATAACTTTGTAATTTTTAGTGAGTGCATATTCTTTTACCGGAGAATAAGTGAGCACTTGTTTTCTACCCACCAATTTATCTGGTTGTGTTATTACACCAACTATTTCAACATCTATTTGCTCTAAACCCTTAAGTATTTCTAATGCAATATTAGGTGTTCCACAAAAAATAACTTTATGTTTCATATATTAAACCCTACTTATTTCAGCTTTCTATAACTTCTCTATAATCTGGTTTTACATCTTTGATATATTTAATAACAACTTGTAAAACAACAACCATAGCCAATGTATCTCTATTACAATACAAAAGCATATCATTTTTAAAAATATTATCTCATTGTTCTTGATCGAAAGCTCCATCAACAAAATTTCTAAAAACAGAACTTGCTTGGTCACCTTTTCTAATTCTAAGGTCATTATATGTTAAACTATCATCTAATGCTGGCTGCGTTTTTTTGATCGATGCTGAGCCTTTAAATTTTGGATGATAAATCAATCAATTGTCCTTTGGTAATGTAAAAAAATCCATTAGGTCAATTGTGTTTTGTCATATATATTTTAAAGGTTTTGCAAATTCAGGAAAAGCTATCATCAAATGCTTTATAACCATTCTTTCAAATCCTCGATTATAAGCAACATAAACTCCTGGACCGTGAGAAAAACTATCTTGCAAAAATTTTTTTAAAAACTCTGGTCTTGGATCACTTCTATCACTAGCAATAAAACTATAGTGATCCATAGTTTCTTCAGATTTTTTAAAATCAAATTTATCATCTTTAATTATGTGAATAGAATATTGAAAGGGTATTTGTTGATAACTTTTTGACCTATTAAAGTTTGGAACTGCCCAGTAAGAGGTTTCAAAATCGTACATGTATATTGGATATTTAATATAATCTTTCAAAACATGCAGCAATGATGGTAGTCTTGTTGTATCTACAACACTATTAGAGGAAATGTTCCCATTATTATTATAATATTCATTAGTAACATTTATTAAACGCATTTTAATATCATCAAGATAAGGTTCATCTTTTTCATTCAAAATATCATACTTATCTTTAATTTCTTCAAAATATATTTCGCCTGAATTTCAATGAACTTCTGCTGCTTTTTGTTTGAAGCGAGGCAAATCAAAAAGATTAGGTTCATTTTTGTCAAAATAATAAACTACATGTTGACAGTATGTTTCTTTTTTCTTTATAGTTGCATTTTTGTAATCAAACTTATATGAACCACAAAATTTATTTCTTAAAATTTTATCAGTATCAAAACTTTCTGATATTTCTTCTAAGATTTTTTCAATATTTAATTGCTGACAAATATTTTCAAAAAAAGTAATAAAAGAATTGCTTAGTTTAGCTGAGTGGTAATCATATTGTATTTTAAACAGTGATTCATAATCAATGTCATCTGGTTCACCAGTAGACTTTACTTCTATACCTTTTTCTAAAATAGGTCTTATTTCTGTTTCATAATCTATTTTTTCTTCTAAGTCAGCCAACAGTCTTTCTGTATCGGGTATTACATCATAACCTCTATAGTAATTTTCATTTATAAGACATAAACCTATTCTGTCAATTGTATAACCAAGTCTTTCTAATGTATATCACTGATAAAATAAGTCATAAAAATGTTCTTTTTTTTGACGTGTTGAAGCTTTAACTTCAATTATTTCGATATGTCTATTCCCTTTATTTATTAAAATATCACATCTAACCCTTAACTTTTTATTGTGTGATTCAAATGAAGGTTCAAATAAAACTTTATATTCATCATTTTGTAAAAGTTCTTGTGTTTTTTGAATTGCCTCATCATAACCATAAATACTAAAATCAAAATACTTATAGTTGGTTTTATTTTTTCTGTTTTCTTTATAAAGATCGAAAATGAAATATTCTTTTGAAGCATCTGAAATTGAGTTTCCATCTACAATTGAAGAAGAACTTAAAGGTGATAATTGGAGTCCTTCTATGCTTTCTAATTCTTTTTGTAAAATATCTCTCTGTTTTTGCTCTTCTTCAGTTAAGTCTTCTCCGTTTAACAAGTGTTCATATATATCTAACGGGTCAAAACCAGTTGATGTATCAAATTCTGTTTCATCATTCAATTCCATATTTATAAAAAACTCATATAGCTTTTCTTTTTTGAATTTTATAGATTTTTTAAAATTTACTAGGTCATGAAAAATTCACGCTTGCTTTTGACAAACTGCAAAATACTTTTTAAAATCTTCTTTTTTTACTACATTTTTTAAAGCCACTTTTTTCACCTTCTTCTAAATAAAATTTTATATAAAAATTTGCTGTTTGTAAAAATAAAATAAGTCTCTAACTGTGAGACTTATCAATCAATTATTTATTTCTTTTAGGTACAAATTTAACAGCTGTTGATTTAATAGTTTCATCGATTCTCGCTGATTCAATTGTTTTACCCATGCTTTTTTGTTGAGCTTTTTGTTCTTTAAGTTTTTGTTGTTCTTGTTTTAATTTATCTCTTTGTTCCTTAGCTTTTGTAACTTCTTCAATCTTCAAAACTTTTCTTTCATCTTTGCTTAGCTTAATTTTTTTCTCAGCTATTGCAATTCTTTTTTTAGTTTCATCTAAATCAAGTTCGCCATTAACTTGTCATGCAGTTGTATATGTTTTTTTATCTGCTCTTGTAGTAATACCTTCAACTTCATATGCTGATGTTTGAATCAAATCGTTAGTTTTTGGTTCAAAAATTTGTACAATTACATCAAAAACATCACGATATTTGTATTCTGGACCTTTTCTTGCATATACTTTTTCATACTCAATTTTTATATTTTTTAATTTTTTTTCTGCTGCTAAATACATTTTAATCTCTTCTTTAACAACTTTTTTTCTTTTTGCTTGTTCTTTTTTTTGTGCTTTTTTACTTGTTATCGATGATACAACAATAAATACAATAATTACTAAAACAATAACACCAATTATTACACCAGATGTTGCTCCACCACCAAATAAACTACCTAGACCACCGTCTGCTAAAAACATATTATTCACTCCTTGTACATTAAATAAATTTTAAACTATTTTATAATCATATACCACTATTTTATAACTTTATCAATTACACCGCCACCCAAGCATACTTTATTTAAATAAAGAACAGCCTGTTGTCCTTCTGTAACAGCTCTAATTTGATCGTTATACTCTATTTCAACTAGACTGTTATCCAATAATTTTACATTGACTTTTACATCGGGTTGACGGTATCTAAACTTTGCAGTACAACTGAACTCATTTGAATCAAAATATTTTTTTATATCAGCTATGAAATTGAACTCTTTAACTAAACACTTTGTTGATTCTAAATAGCTTGTATCTGTTAGTTTTGATACATAAAGTATTTTTTTATCTATGTCTTTTTTTGCTACATAATATGGTTCTGGTTGTCCACCAAGATTTAAACCTTTTCTTTGTCCGATTGTATAATACATAACTCCAATATGTTCACCTAAAACTTTTTGTGTAGAGATATCAATTATTTTACCGGGTTGATTCGGAATATAGTTTTGTAAAAACTTTGTAAAATCTCTTTCACCTATAAAACAAATGCCGGTTGAGTCTTTTTTGTTTGCTGTTATAAATCCATACTTAGCTGCGATATCTCTAATTTCACTTTTTTTATATGATTGAAGAGGAAATAATGTTTTTGATAGTTGATATTGATTTAATTGACATAAAAAATATGTTTGATCTTTACTTTCATCAACAGCCCTAATTAACTCAAACTCGTTTATCTCATTATTATATTTTACTCCTGCATAGTGGCCCATAGCAATATAATCCGCACCTAACTTGCTTAGCGCATAATTTAAAAATTTATCAAATTTAATAAACTTATTGCATAAAATATCAGGATTGGGAGTTCTTCCCTTTTTGTATTCTAATACAAAATATTCAAATACATAATCTCAATATTCTTTTATAAAATCAATTCTATGTAATTTAACATTTAATTTTTTCGCAACCTCAACAGCATCCATATAATCTTGCTCCTGAGGACAAATATCTTCTAGTTTATTGCCCAAAAAATCATTGTTAAGATTACTATCTCAATTTCTCATAAATAGACATTCTACTTCATAACCTTGTTCAATTAATAAAGCAGCGGCAACTGATGAATCTACCCCACCACTCAAACCAACTATAACTTTTTTATTTTTCATTTGTTCTACCTTTTGTTTTTACATTTTTTAACATTCTTTTTTTCTCTTTTTTAGCAACTTTCGCCAACTTAGACATTTGTTTTGAATTATTAAACCATGTTTCAAAATCATCGAATTTAGGAACTTGAGCTGTTATTTTTTTAAGTTTTTTTGCTTTAATTGCAATATTTTCAACTAGCTCAGTTGTTTCTCCTGTATGGTTTTCTTTAAAGATATCATCTTTTATGTCTGTTTTTTTACTACTTTCAACTTCACTAATAACTCTATCAAAATCACTTGTTTGATCGCCCAAGGTATAATCCATTGTATTAATGGCAATTGGTATAGAATATTCGTTTGGACTTATTGGTTCTTTTTTAATAGAATCAATTTCTTGATTTGCATCTATTTCATCAGGTATTGTAAAAGAATGAGTGGCATCAAAAACAGATTGCTTTGTTTTAATTTTTTGACTTTGTTCTGTATCCTCTATAGGATCTAAAGTCGGAACCTGTTCATCTTCAATGCTTACCTCTTTTTTTTGCAAATCATTCAATGCCTCTTTTTTTTGAAGATCCAAAACTTCCTGGGGTAAATCAATAATGCCTTTTCTTGTCTTGTTATTGAAATCATTTTCATCAAATTTAAAATCTGTTTGATTTAAAATCTTATCAATAGCTTGATTATTAATAGAATTGAAACCAAAGTTTTCATCAGCTAATTCTTCTGAAAACTTAGTTTCGTTCTGGTCTTTTTCGTTTGTTAATGTATTGTTAAAATCATCTTTTTTTAATGCTACAACATTTTCATCAACTGTTTTTTCAGAAAACTCAATAGTTTCTTTTTCATTTACATTTTCTTTTGTTAATTTATCATTTTCCTCAATGAATGACTTTGGAGATTCAACATTGTTATCAACATTTGGTACTGTTATTGTTCTTTCGGTATTGTAAACCTCACTATCCTCTTCCATATCCAAATCTCAAAAACTTTCTTCGCCAAAAGAACCAATAGTGTTTTTTTTCAAATTTTCTTTGTTTTGAGAATTATTTGATTTGTTTTTAATGTGGTTTTCTATAAAGTTAGCTTTTTCTTTTGTTGTTTCCAAATTTCTTGGTGTGATATATTCTTCTCTTGTCTTCAAATTGTTGATTGGACTTTTTTTAAGTTCTTCAATAGTTCTTCTATCTGCTTCATTGTTTCTTCTATAGAAATCAATTTGTTGATCATTTACTAAACGATAATTTTTAAAGTTATCTCTAAATTTTAAGTTAATATTTAATTTATCAAGCATTTCTTCTTTTAGTTTTTGTTCTTTTAAGTATGTTGATTCTCTCAGCTTTAAAATTTCAGGTGGTAACTGAGATGGTCTCTTTGCAAATCTTCTATCAACTATATTAAGAGACTCAAACTGATTGTTACCAATATCATTTTTTTTAAAGGATATGTCACTTTCATTTTCTGGTCTAAAAAAATGTGAGTTTGCATTTTGAATTAAAGATATTTTAGTATCTCCTTTTCTTTTTACATTAAATGTTTTATCTAGTTCAACAGATACATTAGTTTCACTTGTGTGATCAAATCATACATCCTCAATGGGGTCAAAATTCTTTATATCATTTTCAATTTTAAGGTCATCATTTTTTTTTCTTTGTATTTGTAATACTTTTACTTTATCAGCCATAATTATTTCCCCCATTATTTTATTATACAATAAAACACAATTAAAAAAATAGCCCATAGGCTATTCCTTATAATCATTTTCTACTTTGAAAGTTGTTTCTTTTTGTAATTCTAGTAATTTTTCTTTTTCTTTATTACTTATTTTTGTAGGTAATACAATATTTACTTCTAACAATAAGTCTCCACGATGTGAAGATTTAACACCTTCATACAATCCATGATTTTTCACTTTAATGATATCACCATTTTTTACATCGTTAGGAATGTCGACCTTTACTGTACCATCAAGTGTTTCGACTGAAACTTCTTTTTTAAGTAAAGCATCAATATATGATAAATTTAAAGTTCCTTTTATGTTATATTTGTCAAATATTTGTATTTGACTTTTAGAACTTAGATAAATATCTGCATATATGTGTCCTTTTGAACCACCATTAGTACTATAATTACCAGAATTTTTCAACATAACTCTTTGACCAGGTGTTAAACCTTTTGGTATAGGTATAGTTACTTTTTCTCTTTTATTTACGCAACCATTTCCAGAACATGATTTACATGGATTTTGAATTGACTTACCGCTACCTTTACATTTAGGACATGCTTGTTGTGTTTGAAATTTTGCAATTCCTAAATCTTGAACTACTTGAACTGACCCTATTCCATTACATACATCACAAGTAATTATATCAGATTCACTTTTTGCACCAATTCCATCACAGTCTTCACATTTAGCAATTAAATCTAACTCAACATCTTTGTCAACACCAAATAATAATTCTTTCAATGAAAGTTCTACTTCTAAGACAATATCTTTACCTCTTGAGTTTCCTTGAAATCCTTTATTTCTTGAACCTGATGTTTGACCACCAAAGAAGCTAGAAAAAACATCCGAAAAGAAATCTCCTGCTCCACCCATTCCAGAAAAGAAGTCTCCTCCACCTGAGCCCATGTTACTAAAGAAGTCACTAAAGTCTCCAAATCCACCAAAATTAGATCCCATACCTTGTAAACCATCATGACCATATTGGTCATAAATTTTTCTTTTTTTAGCATCTAACAATATTTCGGCAGCTTCTGTTGCTTCTTTAAATTTTTCTTCTGCGTCATGATTCTTGTTTACATCAGGGTGAAATTGTTTAGCCATTTTTCTATATGCTTTTTTTATTTCATCTTCTGTAGCGGTTTTGCTTACTCCAAGAACTTCATAATAATCTCTTTTCTTAGCCATAAGAAACCTCGCTCTCCACAATAAAACTGATCAAACTATAAATTAATTTATTATTTTTTACCGTCTTTTGAATCATCTTTTTTATCTTCTTCAGGTTTTGCGTCAGCTTGAGATTGTTGCGCTGCCATTTCAGAAGCCATTTTCATAGCTTGTTCTAGTTCAGTCATTTTTTGTTCCAAAGCTTCATAATCTTCTTTTGCAATTAGTTCACGAATAGATTTTGATAATTCCTCAGATTGTTTTTTTTGTTCTGGACTTACTTTATCACCAGATTCTTTCAATGATTCTTCAATAATATTTATATATGATTCAGCTTTATTTTTTAATTCTATATTTTTACGTTTTTTAGTATCAGCTTCAGCATTTTCTTCTGCTTCTCTAACCATTCTTTGAATTTCTTCTTCACTCAAACTTCCTGAATTTGAAATTGTAATTGTTTTTTCTTCATTTGTTTGTTTATCTTTGGCTGTAACAGAAACTATACCATTAACATCAATTTTAAATGTAACTTCAATTTGAGGTACACCTCTTGGTGCAGGTTTAATTCCTGTAAGTTGGAACTGACCTAGCGATTTATTATCAGCTGCCATTGGTCTTTCACCTTGCAGAACATTAATGTCAACTGCTGGTTGGTTATCAGCTGCAGTTGAAAATATTTGTGATTTTTCTGTAGGAATTGTTGTGTTTCTAGTTATTAAAGGAGTCATAACTCCACCCATTGTTTCGATACCCAAAGTCAATGGTGTAACGTCTAGTAGTAAAACATCTGTAACATCTCCAGCTAAAACTCCACCTTGGATAGCCGCTCCCATAGCAACAACCTCATCAGGGTTGATTGTTCTGTTTGGTTCTTTACCTAAAAGTGATTTAACTAATGCTTGAACAGCTGGTATTCTTGTTGAACCCCCAACCAATAAAACTTCATGTATATCAGTTGCTTTAAGTTTAGATTCTTTTAAAGCATCTTCTACAGGTTTTCTAGTTCTTTCTACCAAGTCTTTTGTCATTTTTTCAAATTCACTTCTTGCTAACTTAGAACTGAAGTTAACTGGTCCATTTTCATTCATCGCAATAAATGGTAGATTAATTTCAGTTTCTAGCTGACTTGATAAGTTAATTTTAGCTTTTTCAGCTTCATCTTTAAATCTTTGTAAAGCCATTTTGTCTTTTGATAGATCTAAATTAAATTCTTGTTTAATTTTTTCTCCAATTCAATCCATAATTCTTTGGTCGAAGTCATCTCCACCAAGTTTATTATCTCCTGAAGTAGCAAGAACATCATATGTACCATCAGCTAATTCTAAAACTGAAACGTCAAATGTCCCTCCTCCTAAGTCATAAACTAAAACTTTTAATTCTTTATCTTGTTTATCAATACCATAAGCTAATGCAGCAGCAGTTGGTTCATTAATAATACGTTCAACTTCTAAACCTGCAATAGTACCTGCATCTTTAGTTGCTTTACGTTGAGCATCGTTAAAGTATGCTGGAACTGTAATAACTGCTTTTTTAATTTTTGTTCCTAATTTATCTTCTGCATATTTTTTTAAGTATCTTAAAATTTCAGCAGAGATTTGCTCAGGAGTATAATCTTTTCCTTCTAGATTTGTTTTATGATTTGTACCCATTTCACGTTTGATAGAAATAGCTGTATTTGGATTTGTTACAGCTTGTCTTTTTGCAGCTCCTCCAACAATGATATCGCTATTTTTAAATGCAACTACAGATGCTGTAGTTCTTTGACCCTCAGGGTTTTCAAGAACGATTGGTTGTCCACCTTCTATTACCGCAACAACAGAGTTTGTTGTACCTAAATCTATACCTATAATTTTTTCTTTTGCCATAATAATTACCTACCTTTACTATTAAATTTTTTTTAACTAATAATTATTCGTCGTCTTTTAATATTGACTTCATAACAGCATCATTGATGTGTTCATCCATATTTTTAACAATAGTTTTAACTGCATCTTCTATGTTTTCGTCAATATTATTTACTAAAACATTATTTCCAATTTTTACATTTACAACTTTCTTTTTTTTATCTTCACTTTTCATATCATTATCCTCTAAAACATTACTTTGCAACTTTTACTGCAACGTGTTTTATAACTCTGTCATGAAGTCTATAACCATTTGAAACAACTTCAGCTATTTTTCCACTTTTTAAATGACTATCTTCCACTTGCTCAATTGCATTATGTAATTCAGGATTTAATTCATCTCCAATTTTAGTTTGAATCATAGAAATTCCTGCATTTGAGAGAGCTTGATCAATTTGATTTATTATCATTTGAAATCCCATTAAATAGTTTTTAATTTCTGGGTTATCCGGAGTGGATGCAACAACTGACTTAAACATATCAATTGCAGGGAGTATTTCTGATGCTAGCTTTTCGCCTCCATATTTTTTTACTCTAGAAGTTTCTTCTTGAAATCTTCTAACAGTATTTTGATTATCAGCTATAGCCATTAATTTTGATTCTTCTAATTTTTGAATTTTATCAATTAATGCAACTATCTCCAATTCTAGCTTGTCAATGTTAATTTCCTGAACTTCAGAGTTTTTTTCATTTTTATCAGAATTTTCTTTTTTGAATTTGTTGATTCGCTCACTATGTTTTTTGTCATCATTAGAATCGTTTTCTTTATTATCTTTTTGATTTTGAATGTCTTCTTTTATTTGATCGGCCATATCAGCCAATTCTTTTTTATCAAGATCTAAGCTATTTAAGTTATTTTGATTATCTTCTTTTTTAACAGACTTCAAATCTTCTTTAACTTTATCTAAAATTTCTAAAATTTTTTTTGTGTCTTCTTTATTCATTTTTACTCTCCTCTATTGTATTTTTCCTCGATTTTTTGACCTATTCATTCTAATAAATCTGACACTTTGTCATATTGAATTCTTTTTGGACCTACCAATGCAAGAGTCCCCTGCCCCCCACTTTCTGTGGGGAAGTTAGTACCAACAATTGCTATATCATCATTACCAACTCCTGTTTCAATTCCAATTGCAACAGCTGCTTTATTTTTATTATTCATTTGCGATTTAAATCATGCAAACGGTGATGATGACTCTATAAATTCAACAATACTTTTAATTTTATTAGGATCATTAAATTCAGGATTTTCTAATAAATACTTCATACCACTAGTTTTAGCTTGAGAAGAACCTGTATGTAGAAGTGCACTGACAAATGTTTGTAGTATGAATTCATATTTTTTTACTTGTGATTTTAAAATTGGTAAAATTGCTTTCGATTTAAATTCAATTTCTGATAGTTTTGAATTTACAAGTCGATCATTGAACAAATCAATTGATATTTGTAATTCTTCAATAGGTACAGTTTCTAAATTAATCATTTTATTTTCAACCACACCATTTGATAAAACGAATATAACTATTGCATTTTTTCCAGATAAAGATACAAGTTCAACTTTATTTAGTTCAACTTCTTCAAAACCATCATTAGTTGCAACAACTGTGGCTAGTTTTGTCATCTCACTTAATATTTTAGATGTCTCTTCTAATATTTGATCAATTGTTGCTCCTCTTCTTTTAAAGATTTCTTCAATCTGTGATTTAACATCTTCAATATCATTTGATTTCATTAAATAATCGACATAATATCTATAACCTTTTGTTGAAGGAACTCTACCAGATGAGGTATGAGCTTTTTCTAAAAAACCTTGTTCTTCTAAAAAGGCTGATTCATTTCTTATTGTTGCAGAAGATATTTCAATTGAAATAACTTCTTGTATTCTTTTTGAACCTACAGGAGATGCTGTTTTTATGTATTCTTCTATAATAGTTTTAAGAATTAATTCTTGTCGCTTTTTTAACATAAAAACCTCCTTTAACAATTCTTTTTTAGTTTATCATTTAGCACAATTTATAGTCAAGTGCTAATTTAATTTCTTAGAGGTTGATATGGTGAATCTATCATCAACAACATCAATTACATAATTTCTTCTTGGTTCAATTTCATTTGCAACAATGGCTCTAGCTATAATAGTTTCAAGATTTTTTTCGATATATCTTTTAATTGGTCTTGCACCAAATTCTCTATCATAACCCTCTTTCATAATTTTTTGTACTACTTCACTTGAGAAGTTTATTATATACTCCCCATTTTCCAAAATTCTTTCTTTTAATTCTTGTAGAATTTTTTCAATTATTTCATGAATTACTTCTTTTGATAAAGCATTGAATCGGATTATATTGTCTATTCTATTTAAAAACTCTGGTCTAAAGAATTTTTTTAGGTTTTCCATAATAACTTTTTCATCAACCAATTCAGGTTGTGTTTCCATTAAATAATCAGCTGCAATATTTGAAGTCATGATTATAATTGTATTTTTAAAGTCTATTGTTTTACCAAGAGAATCTGTTATTCTACCATCATCAAGTATTTGTAAAAGTACATTAAATACATCTGGGTGCGCTTTTTCAACTTCGTCAAATAATACAATTGAATATGGATTTCTTCTTACTGCTTCTGTTAATCGTCCACCTTCTTCATAACCAACATAACCTGGGGGAGAACCAATTAATTTAGAAACTGATTGTTTTTCCATATATTCACTCATATCAAGTCTAATCATTTTCTTCTCACTGCTAAAAAGTTGCTTTGCCAGACTTCTAGCCACTTCAGTTTTACCTACTCCGGTTGGTCCTAAAAATAAGAAGCTACCAATTGGTTTTGCAGGATCTTTTATTCCACTTCTACTTCTTAAAATTGCATCAGCTACAATTTTTATAGCTTCGTTTTGACCTTTGACCATTTTTCTTAATGCTGTTTCTAAACTTAATAATCTTTGTTTTTCTGACTCCATTAAGTTTTCCATTGGAATACCAGTTCATCTACCAATAATAGCAGCTATTTCTTTTTCGGTAACTTCTTCTGACATCAAACTATCTTTATCTACATTAATAGCTTTTTGCAATTGTTTATCAATTGCTGGTAATAATGAATATTGAATTTCCCCAGCTCTTTCAAATTTACCTTCTGTTTGTGATTGCTCTAATTCAGTTTTTAATTGATCCATTGTAGAGCGCAGTTTATTAATTTTTTCATGTGCTTTTTTTTCTGTTTCTCATTTTTCATTTAATTGATGTTGTGTTGCTTTAAGTTTTAGCAATTCTTTCTCATTTATAACTAATCTTTCTTTAGACTTTTCATCAGTCTCTTTACTTAAAGCTGCTCTTTCAATTTCTAATTGCATAACTTTTCTATCAATCTGATATAACTCTGTTGGCACAGATGCTAATTCAGTTTTAATAGTTGCACTAGCTTCATCCACTAAATCTATTGCTTTATCTGGCAAAAATCTATCAGAGATATATCTATCACTCAATTGAGCAGCAGCAACTAATGCATTATCATGAATTCTTACTCCATGATAAGTCTCAAATTTTTCTTTTAGACCCCTTAAAATTGATATTGTTTCGTCAACTGTTGGTTCAGAAACATATACTTTTTGGAATCTTCTTTCTAATGCAGCGTCTTTTTCAATGTATTCTCTATACTCTTTAAGAGTTGTAGCTCCGATTGCTTTTAGGCCACCTCTAGCAAGTGCTGGTTTAAGTAGATTAGAAACATCCATTCCTCCACCATTACCAGTTTTACCAGCTCCAACTATTAAATGTAATTCATCAATAAATAAAATGATTTCTCCATTTTCTTTTTGAATTGCATTTACAATACCTTTTATTCTTGCTTCATAATCTCCTAAAAAGCTAGCTCCAGCCATTACGCTACCCATATCAAGTTCAAGAATTCTTTTGTTTTTTAAGACACTCGGAACATCACCTTTGTTAATTCTTTGAGCCAAACCTTCTGCGATAGCTGTTTTACCAACTCCTGGTTCCCCAATTAAAACAGGATTATTTTTAGTTTTTCTACTTAATATTCTAATAACCCTCATTATTTCATCATCTCTACCGATGATTGGATCTATTTTTCCTTCTTTTGCGTCCAATGTTAAATCCCTAGTATATTTTTCAAGTATATTTGGGTCATTCAATGGATCAGTTCTTTGCGTAAAGTCCATATATTTACCTCCTGTTTAGCACTCTTACCTTACATTTGCTAAACATTAATATAATACCTTTTGTTTTAGCAATGTCAAGTACTAAGTGCTAATTTTTTTACTAATTTTAATAAAAAAACTCCTTCCGGAGTCAACATCAATTATTAAACTTATAAGTATTTGTCTAAATTTATTTTTATAAAAATGACAATCATTTGTAAGATTGTTGATAATACAAGCTTGTTAAATTCTTTTAGACTACTTTTTTTTAATTCTACTTTAATAATTTCTTTATTTAAACAAAACATTTTTAGGGGTAAATAATTATTTGTATAAATACCTAGTTTTTGCTCTACTATTTCAGAATCATCATCCAAGTTCAAACTTTCCAAATTTTTAATAATTTTTAATTGATCTAAGTTAATATCGAAAATTGTATTTTTAGTAATTTCATAGTCAATTATCATTGATGGCAAACTTATTATACTTGTCATAACAAAGTTGCTTTTTTCTCTCATAGAATCACTTATAGTGAATCACAAATTAGGGTCAAATCTTATAAAACCGATAAACAACTCGATTAAAAAATTGACTTTACTAATCCTTGCATAAATTTCATGTTTATTAGACTTAATGTAGGATATTAAAATTGCTTCTTTTTTAATTTCATTTAATATAATTTGAAGATATTTAAAATCTTTAAAGTCTTTTAAAATGTGTTTTTCAACATCATCAAACTCTAAAGTTCATATACTGTTTTTTAAAATTTGATAATATTTTTTTAAGATTTTGTAATTAAAAACTTCTCATAAGTTACTTTGTTTCTTAATTAGGTGTTTATTACTAATTAAATTATTTGCAGTATCTTGATTAGTCTCAACCTTTTTTAAAAGTTCTTTACTTATATCAAACATTTTCAGTTACCTCCATTAAATTAATCGATAAAAAAAACAAACTCTTGTACATTTTTATAAAAAATCTACAAGAATTTCGTTCATGATATTAAATCCTTTTTTAGTACACCTTAAAAAGTTATCTACAACTTCTAAAAGTTCTTGATCTATTTTTTTATCAATAATATTTCGATAAAAATTATAAACTGTTTTATTTTTTGTCTTATTCAAGTCAATACCTTTAACCATTCTCAAGCCCATCATTATAACTTGAAAATAATAATCTTCAGTTGAAAGTTTCTCATAGTTTTTTTTGTATGAAGCATAATTACCTTTATTAACAGTTAAAAAATATTGTCCGTCAATTTGCTCAAAACCACTAGCACCTACACCAACACCAGCAAATAAAGAATTATTTCAATATGTTACATTATGGCGCGAATATTTATTGTTTAAACAATAATTTGATACCTCATATCAATCATAGCCTAGTTTTTTGAGACCTTTACTAACAACCTCGTCAAAAAGCTCATCATTACCCGGTAGTTTCAAATTTTTTTTACCTCAAACCGAGTCTTCTTTCATTATTAATGAATATCATGAAATATGGTCTGGTTTTAGTTTTTTAATATGCTCTAAATCAACTTTTATATTGTCTAGTTTTTGATCAAACAAGTTATACATTAAATCAATAGAAATATTTGAAAAACCTACTTCTCTAGCTAACTGATATTTTTCAATAGCAGTTGAGTTATCGTGTATTCTTCCAATTTTTTTCAAGAGATTATTATCAAATGTTTGAACTCCAATACTTAGCCTATTTATCCCAAACTGTTTGTATATTTCAAGTTTTTCTTTTGTTATGGATTCTGGATTTAATTCAATAGAATATTCAAAATCAATAGATTCTTTTTTATAAGAAGAAAGAATTTCACACATTCTAATTGTTTCATTTATTTCTAAGCAACTTGGAGTTCCTCCTCCAATATATATTGATTTGATATCATCAAATTTATTACCATAACTTGCAAGTTCGTCTTGGAGATTATTTAAGTACTTATTAATTGAATTAACATCCTTTGGTTTAATAATTTTTACAAAATCACAATAAAAGCAAATATGTTCACAAAATGGAATGTGAACATATAAGCTTTTAATTTTTCTGTCTACGATGCTACTCTTCTTCATGGGTTAAGTGACTTACCTTTTTTCTTTCTGATAATCAATCAAGGAATAATTATTAAAAATAGTATCAAACAAACTACAACTATAAAAATAATTAAACAACGTTTATTTGCTTTCTTTTTAATTGCAATTATTTCTGTTTGAGGTAATATTTCAAATCCATAGTAACCAATTATGTTATTTTTTCTATTTCTAGAGCTTACGATATTTAGGATATGACCTCCTAAAGTTACAAATAATACTATTATGTTAATTGTTATATCAGTTTGGAATGATTTCATTTTACCAATTTCTCAAAAGAAGAACATAATTTTTTCATCTTTGTGATTATTATAAATAGATTGAAAACCATAAAGAATTCCCAAACTTATTGAACCAACTATATAAGTTGAAAATGCTATTCAATTTATATATATACTTCTAGCTAATAGCGAACGATAATTTCTTGTTATGAAGTACGGGACTTGTTCTTGGCCATTAACAAGACTAATAATATATTTTTTAACATTGGAAACTAATAGCGAGTAATCTGTTATACTTATAAATCAAAAGAATGATGAAATTAGTAAAAAGAATATTGAGAAAAATGGATATAAAACTTGATTTCTCTTAACCCCCATAAATGCTTGATCTTCACTAGAAGTTTTATAATAAATCACTAACATCAATGAAGTTGTAATTATTCCTACAAGACCAAATAGAAACATAATCGCATTTCTTAGTTTTTCTGATCTAATTTCTCTTGCAATTTCTACAGGAATTAAATCTGCTCTTTGTAATCTCTTAGAATATGGTTCTCTTGCATAATTATCATAATTGTTTGCTGTTCCTAAAAAATTGTTTTGACTATTTTGGTTTTGATAACCTTGTCCGAAAAACTGATTATTATCTGAATATTGATCATAACCATAATTAATCATGTTATTTTGATTTATATAATTTTCGTAGCCAAAATTTGTTTGTTGATAATTATTCATTGATTGAGAATAATTGTCTCTATTATATTGGTTCATTTGTTGTTGATTTCAATGATTTTGTTGAGAAGCTCATTGGTTTTGTGGTTGTTGCACTTCATAGT